>NZ_JAGYGG010000040.1:0-51514 GCF_019947335.1 Pseudomonas sp. BF-R-24 | reverse complement strand
AGAAGAAGGTTGTGCCTTGCGCCGCCAGTTCGTCGATGCTCGGCGTCGGCATGCCGCGACCCACACCGCCGCCATAGGGGCCCAGGTCACCGTAGCCGGTATCGTCGGATACGATAAAAAGGATGTTTGGTTTTTCTGTCTGCGCTGCCTGGGTAAGGTTAATTGCCATCAGGAGGGAACATGCTAGGTACAATCTAGTGCGGTGCGAGAGCCTATTCATGTGGATTTCCTTTCTCAAGTTCCGATCCTTGTTGCGGCCGCTCAAGTATCGAGAGCAATACAACAAGGAACTTCGTCAGTAATCCCCCCAACTTTTAGCCTGGACGGTTCAAGGGAACGGTGTAACGATTGGATCGAATCCCTCTTACCGTTCAACGCGCTCGTGAAGCCTAGTACGAAAAATTTCTATCTGTCTTATTTGGGGGGCGCAATTAGAGTCATTCGTCGCCTTTTTGCCCGTGATCCCACATCAGCTTTTTCTGGCTTTCGGTGTAATAGATCCGAGGTCTTTGCTTTATCTGCAACACTCCTTCTGCTTACACAGAATTTAGTTGTGTTGCATCGACCGGTTGAATCCACAACCCATTGCGGACACTCAGAATGATGCGAGGAGGCGATTACCCCTTGTGTGAGCCAGAAAGTGACCAGGCTGTATGGGCGAACCGACTTTTTCAACAGAACCGACCGTTTTCTGTCGGTCGAGATTGGCAGCTATGGGTTGATCAGCGCTGATCGCAATAAGGACCGTTTGGAGTGCTCTGTAGGTGTTGCGCCTGGCACAGAGCGACCAAGACGGACGTCCACGGGGACAGCGCTCTGACCGCAGGCAACGGCCGTACTATAATTAATGTCTGTCAATGTTTGTGTGGCGAGCGCTCCAAAACGAATCAGGAATCCATAGCGTTCACCTGACAGGCAGAGGGCAGCACAGCAAATGGGATGGACAGTACATCTGATTACGCGAGAGAGGGTTCAGCCATGAAAATTCACTCCTTCCAGCATTATTCTCATGGTCTGGAAATGGCCGTTCACGATGCATGGATTACCGCCAAGGTGAAGTCGGCCCTGGCATTTTCCGATCCGACCCTTAGCCTGCATATCAATGTCAAAACCCATGCGGGCATAGTGGGGTTAAGCGGCCGCGTCAACACTCATAGACAGTGTGAACAGGCCATTGGTCTGGCCCGTTCGGTTCATGGTGTCGCCGAAGTCGATGCCAGCGACTTGCAGACCCATGTGTTCACGCCAGGGAGTTTTCCAGAAGCGCCCAACGCCGAAGAGAGCACTGAGCGCCGGCCACAATCGTCAACAAAGATGGACGACAAATGATAATGGCAACTTTGTAGGCGCCGCGCTCCCAGTCGGGAACCGAGGTCTCTGCTTCATCTGCAACACTCCTTCTGCTTACACAGAATTTATTTGTGTTGCATCGACCGGTTGAATCCACAGCCGAAAGCAGTCACTCCGGCGCCATCATCAGCGCGAGCGTCATCTTGATGAGCTCTTCATTTTTGTCGATGGCTTCCAGGGCGCCGCGCACGTTGTCGGCGACATCGGCCGCGCTGCTCGACCCAGTTCGAATGCTCCAAGATGGCGGCTTCGAGGGCGAGCTGGTTTTCGTTGATCTTGAATAGCAGGGAAGGGAGCAGGTCTGAATTCGGCATAGGCGATTACTCGGCGGATGAGCGCATCGCAGCAGTGGCAGTACTGGTTCGCGTGATTGCCATGTCGTGGGTTACAGCGTTTCTGGTGATCCTGTGATATAGCTAGTGGCCATGTGTCTGCACATTTCAGTTACCATCGCGTATCTAGGAATAGTGAGCGACTACTCGCACGCGTTGCACATGGAAGGGAATCAATAACATGGATGGTGTGCGTTCTGTACAAGTTATCGCCGTGACCGGCGGAAAGGGCGGCGTCGGCAAGACGACTGTGGCTGTGAATCTTTCATTGGCGCTGGCGAAACTTGGAAGGCGAGTCGTATTGCTTGATGGCGATCTTGGCTTGGCGAATATCGATGTCCTGTTGGGGCTTTCCCCGCAGTACACGCTTGCCGATTTAATCGAAGGTCGCTGTGAGCTATCCGATGTACTTTTGCGCGGTCCGGGCGGGATACGAATCGTCCCTGCGGCTTCAGGCATCCAGAGCATGGTGCATTTGTCTCCGACTCAGCACGCAGGCCTGATCCAGGCCTTCAGTGAAATCGGCGACAGTCTCGATGTGCTGGTGATAGACACAGCTGCGGGCATCGGCGCGTCGGTGGTCAGTCTCGTCCGGGCGGCCCACGAAGTCTTGCTGGTGGTCTGCGACGAACCGACCTCGATCACCGATGCCTACGCACTGATCAAACTGCTTAATCGTGATTACGGAATGGACCGTTTCCGGGTGCTGGTCAATATGGTGCAGAGCCCGACGGAAGGTCGCGCGCTGTTCGCTAAATTGGCCAAAGTCACCGATCGCTTCCTCGACGTAACCCTGCGGTATGTGGGAGCGGTTCCGTACGATGAATGTGCGCGTAGGGCAGTGCAGAAGCAGCGAGCAGTCTACGAACACTTTCCGCGCTCCAAGTGCGCCCAAGCATTTCAGGAAATCGCTTTAATGGTCGACGCTTGGCCCTTGCTGGCTACCCCCAGAGGGCATATGGAGTTCTTCGTTGACCGACTCGTCCATAATTCGAGAAGGTGACATTTCTCTCCCGGCCGTATGAGTGGTGCGATTGTGGTGTCCGCTTCTGCCTAATAAGCCTGGAAGCGCTTTTGTTGGGTCGGCTTGCGCAAAACCTCCTCTGGAGGCCGCGTGTTTCCGTTTGTATAAGCACAAAAAAGCGGGTGTTTTGCCACCCTTGTAAGTAACTGTATTCGTTTAGAAACAATAGGTTAGGCTGCTACAGCCCCCAGCATGGGGTGCTAGGGGACGAGTGTTCGAATTACTCCGTCCCGACCATATAATTCAAAGGGTTGCGAGATTTTATCTCGCGACCCTTTTTTATTTTTGGTCGTTTTACCCCTACAAAACGACTGGTTCTGGGTGGATGCGTCTTACATCTTGTCCGGTTTGATACGATTTGTTCGCGATGAGCCTGTTTAGAAGACGACTTGGTTTGGCCGCAGCCATTGAAGCAGGTGTCAGGCGCTTCATTCTGGTCTCTGTCTTCCCCCGATGCGCTGCGTGGAAGCCCGTTATCCGAAGGTTTCGAAAATTACATTGCCGTGAAAAAACGAGCAGATGATCACTTGGTGGGGACGGATTTGAATTGGGTGGAAACGGCAGCGGCCAAGAGAAGGGGTTTACTTGCGGGTGATTCTTTATTTTGTTTATGTGGTCAGTCATCCTATGATTATCCTAAAACGACATCAATCGCTGTTTTCTTAGGTTGGAATGACACGTCGTGGCTCAGGCGCAGTGTTTGCACGAGCCGAGCCTGGTTAGATACCGTCCACGCAGCCCGGCGCTGACCCGCGAGCTTGAAACATTTATAAACACACTCGCTCAAGATTAGTTGTACGACGTCGTATCTAATGTGTTCGACTGCGCTCGTTCTCACAAAAAAAATAAATGGAGATACCCTCTATGACGAGCATTCCTTCCGTAGAAGGCCAGGCTGCGGCGCCCGCACAAAATCGATTTTCCCGAATACTCAAACTGCTGGGCCCAGGAATCATCGCCGTACTGTCCTGGCTGGGCGCAGGTGATCTGATCACGTCGTCCGTGGCCGGTGCCAATTACGGTTACGCAATGATGTGGGTGCTGGCGGTCTCTCTGCTCTTGAGATACCTGATCGTAAACATCATCGCTCGCTTCCAGTTGTGCAATAACCAAGGCATGACCATCCTGCAAGGCTATGCGCAGCTGAATCCCTTTTTCGCCTGGTTCATGCTCGTCTACGCCCTGCTGATGGGGCACTTGATGAACGCCTACATGATCAAGGGGGCGGGTGAGTCGCTGGCGATGCTGTTCAAAATCGACCAGCCACTGCTGTGTTCATTGGCGGTGGTACTCGCTGTGTGGATGCTGGTCGGTCGTAATATTTATTCGATGATCGAAGGCGTGATGAAGATGCTGCTGGCGATCATGACCCTGGCCTTTATTGCCTTGGCCGTAATGTCAGGTCCCGATGTCGCCGGTATCGTTAAAGGCACCATCGGCTTCAGTATCCCGCCGGATGAAGGCGTGCATGGCGCGCTGCTGGTGGCGGTATCGGTTATCGGCGCGGTTGCAGGCTCCATTGCCAACTTCGTGCATCCGTATGTCATGCGCCAGAAGGGCTGGGTAGGGCCGCAGCACAAGCGTGTTCAACGTAACGATTTGCTGTTTGCAGTGTTCGTCGGGATCGTCATCAACCTGGCCATCTGGATCGTCGGCGCGGAAATTCTGCGGCCCAACGGCATCGAGGTGAAGACCTTGGGCGACCTTGGCAAGGCGCTGGAAATTTTCTTTGGCCCGATTGGTTGGTATGTGTTCTTCATTGGCGTGTTCGCGACACTGTTTGCCAGTATTTCAGGCAAGACCACCGCGTTCCCGATGCTGATTACCGATGCCTTCCAACACGTTCGTCCTGAACGTCGCGAAAAGTACGGTAAAGAGTTTCATCATGATCCGATGCACAAATGGTTCATGCTTTTTATCCTGGTGACGCCGTTGATCTGGTCGCTGCCAGGCATGCCGGATTTCGTAACCCTGACCATTGGTGTCAGCGCGTTGAACATCATTGGCTTGCCGGTCATTTCCCTGGGCCTGCTGATCATGTCCAACCAGAAGTCGCTGCTGGACAAGAAATATCGCAACAACCTGTTTGAAAACATCGCGCTGCTCTTTGCTACAGGCCTCGCGCTGTGGGTCGCCTTCCAGTTGGGCGTCGATCTGTTTACCTGACACCGAGCCGCCAAGGGGACGCAACGTCCCCTTGGCGGCTAGCGTTCAATCAGTCACAGACCCTTGCGGCATTCTCCCGGCGAAACTGTCCACCAGGCTCGCCACCACCATCTCGCCCATCCGCGTGCGGGTCTGCAGCGTCGCGCTCGCGCGATGGGGCTGCAGCACCACTTTTTCGTTGGCAAACAGTGTCTCGGGGACGTTCGGTTCATCGACAAACACATCCAGCGCCGCACCCGCGATCTCACCAGCGGCAAGCGCCGCCACCAGATCGACCTCGTTGACCAGCTTGCCGCGCGCCACGTTGATCAGATACCCGTCCTTGCCCAGCGCCTGCAGCACCTCGGCATTGATGATGGCTTCAGCCTTGTCGGCAGCGGCCGCGAGAATCAGCGCATCACTGTTGCTGGCAAGCTGCTTCAGGTCGGCGATGAAGGTGTGGTTTACATCGCTCATCGGCTGCAAATCGGTGTAACTGATCGGGCAACCGAACGCTGCGGCGCGGGTCGCCACGGCACGACCGACCCGGCCCATGCCGACGATGCCAATGCGCATGCCGGACACTTGGCGCGCCAACGGCAACGGGGCCAACGGTGTCGGGCTATGGGGCCATTGGCCCGAACGCACATAACGATCACTGGTGCACAGACTCCGGCACACGGCAATCAATAATCCGATGGCCAGGTCCGCGACATCTTCGGTCAGCGCGCCGATGGTCGCGGTTACGCGAATTCCGCGATCCCTGGCGTATGCCAGATCCACCGCATCAGTGCCCACGCCATTGACCGCCACCACTTCCAGCTTGGGCAGTTGCGCCATGAGTGCCTGGCTGATACCGGTATGCCCGCCGGTGATCACACCGCGAATGTTCGCGCCGTGTTCCTGCAAATAAGCCTGCTTGTCGGCCTGCTGGAAGTAACGTCTGACGGTAAACAGCTCATCGAGCCTAGCGTTGATTTCAGGGATCAGGATCGGGCTGAGCTGCAAGACTTCTGGCTTCATATAAAACCTCGCGTAACGGAATAAAAAAGGCCGGTTTAACCGCGACCGGCAAACGGCATGGCGCTGGCCATGACGGTCATGTTCAGGACGTTCGCCTCCAGCGGCAGACCGGTGATGTAGCGCACGGCATCGGCCACATGCTTGACGTCCACCATCGGCTCCACGGCGATGGTGCCGTTGGCCTGGCGCACGCCTTTAGTCATGCGCACCGACATTTCGGTCAGGGCGTTGCCGATGTCGATCTGGCTGCAGGCGATGTTGAATTCGCGCCCGTCCAGGGCCAGGGATTTGGTCAGTCCCAGCACCGCGTGTTTACTGGCGGTGTAGGCGCTGCTGAAGGGGCGTGGGGTATGCGCCGAGATCGAACCGTTATTGATGATGCGTCCGCCCTGTGGCTGTTGCCGGCGCATCAGTCCGAAGGCACCACGGGCGCAGAGGAAAACGCCGTTGAGGTTGGTGTCGATCACGTTGCGCCACTGCTCGAATGTCAGTTCATCGAGCGGCACGGCAGGGGCGTTGACCCCGGCATTGTTGAACACCACGTCGAGGCGTCCGTATACCTCGGTGATGGTTGCAAACAGTGCATCGACACTGGCCGGGTCGCGCACATCAGTGGGGACCGCCAACGCTTCGTGTCCTTCGCTGAGTGCCAATTCGACCAAGGCCTGCAACGGCTCCGGCCGACGTCCGGCCAATACCAGGGTGAATCCGTCGGCCATCAGAGCCAGGGCCACGGCGCGGCCGATTCCGCTACCGGCGCCGGTGACCAGGGCCACCTTTAAAGGAAGAGTGTTAGACATGTTGTTATCTCCTTTTTCAATTCACGAGGGCGTGTGCCGGGTTCAAGGTCGCTGACCAACGCGCATTTCCAGTTGGCCGATGCCGGCGATCCCGGCGTTGATGATGTCGCCTGGTTGCAGCACATCGACGCCTGCCGGGCTGCCGGTCATGATCAAGTCACCGGCCCGCAGCGCTACCGATTGCGAGATGCGGCTGATGATTTCACTGACCGACCAGATCTGGCTGTCGAGGCTGTCGCGCTGGCGTTCTTCGCCGTTGACGTTTAGCCACAACTCGCCGTCCGGGTGTCCCGCGTGAGTCACCGGCACGATGGCGGTCATCGGTGCGGCGCCGTCGAACACCTTGGCACCTTCCCACGGCAAACCATTGCTTTTGGCCGCGCGCTGGACATCACGACGAGTCAGGTCAAGACCGACGGCATAGCCCCAGACATAGGCCAGCGCCTGACTCTCCGGAATATTGGCGCCGCCTTCACCGATGGCCACGACCAATTCGATTTCGTGGACAAACTCTTCAGTCAACGGCGGGAAAGTCACTTCACCCGCCGCATCCACCACGTTGCTCGCCGGTTTCATGAAGAACACTGGCGGCTGACGGGACTGGCCTTGGGTGTCTGGCCAAGGGTAGTTGCGGCCGACGCAAAATACCCGGCCGACGGGAAAGCGCTGCTGGCTGCCGGCAACCGGCAAGGTCGCAGGCAGATCCGGGGTAAAAACGTATTCGGTCATAGTCATTTTTGTAGTTGTCCTGTTGGAAGCATCAGCCTACGGCGGCTTCGTTTTGCGAAGTTGGACGAATGCCACCTCGTGTTGGAGAAAAACGCTTTTCTGCGCTCAGCGCGCCTTGAGTTCGATGCGATACAAACGACCGAGCAGCAACGAATAGGACAAGGTACCCATCAGCGCCACGCCACCAATGAACCAGAAGGCGTAGGCAAACGAGCCTGTCGCGTGGACGATGCCACCAATCACAATCGGAGTGACAATCCCGCCGATGTTGGCGGCCAGGCTGGTGACCCCGCCGGTCAGTCCTATCAATTCCTTGGGCGCGACCTCCGACACTGCCGCCCACGACGAAGAAGCGATTCCCTGGGCGAAGAAGGCAATGGTCAGCACGGCAATGCAGATCACGTTCGAGTCGGTGAAATTCACCAGCACAATCGACATCCCCAGCATTGATCCGACCACCAATGGCAACTTGCGAGCGAAGGACATTGAGTAACCACGGCGTATCAGCAAGTCGGAGACGATGCCGGCGAGCAAGATGCCGACCGTTGCGCCCACGAACGGTAGCACCGCGAAGATCCCGGCCTTGATCATGGTCAACTTGCGTTCTTCGATCAGGTACGTCGGGAACCAGGTCAGGAAGAAGTACAGCGCTGAGGTGCTGGCGAACTTGCCGATGCAAATCGCCCAGATCTGCCGATAGTTGAACAGCTCGGCGATCTGCCGCCAGTTGAACCGGGTGCGTTCCTGGCTGCTCTTGACCAGTCCACCCCCGGCTTCGATGTACTTCAGTTCTTCCGGGCTGACGGTCTTGCAGTTCAACGGATCGCGGTACAGGTACAGCCAGATCACTCCGAAAACAATGCCGAGTAATCCGGTGCTGTAAAACACATGGCGCCAGTCATAGGTCGTGGCCAGCCATAACAGCACGCCCGTGAACAGTGCCGTGCCCAGATATTGGCCGCACACGTAAATGCTGCTGGCCAGGCCCCGTTCGCGGGCCGGGAACCATACCGTCACCGCACGGCTGTTGGCCGGAAAGGCTGGAGCTTCCATGGCGCCGACGGCTAGGCGCAGTCCGAACAACGACGCGAAGCCCGTGGCGAAGCCCTGGCACACGGTGACCGTCGACCAGCTGATCAGTGATACACCGTAAGTGAACCGGGATCCGAAGCGATCGGCAACAAACCCGGCGGGCACCAGGGCGAGGGCGTAAGTCCAGGCAAACGCGGAAAAAATCAGGCCCATTTCAATCTTGTCCAGGCCCAGGTCCTTGGCGAGGAACGGCGCCGCAATCGAAATGTTCACGCGGTCGATGTAGTTGATGATGGTTGCAATCAGCAGCAACGACAGCATGAACCAGCGCCTACGCGTCGGCAGTCGTTGTGGCAGCAGGGCGTCCCGGGCGCCGGCATTCACCGACGGCGCGGTGGACGGGGAGGTTTGCGAGTTCGACATGAGTAGACCTTTTTATTGTTAGAAGAATCGAGATGTTCGCGCGCAGCCGAAGCCGATGCCGCCAGTGTCGGGGCAGAGCAATCGCTACTTGAATGAGAGGCGCGGACAGCCGCTGTCAGGCGCTCAGATACGCCTTCGGACTGGCTCGATCTGGGGAGGGTTGGCGAGGGGGAAAATCAGGTTCATCACGTGCGCACCTTTTGATTGTTTTTGGACGGGTCGGGCTGCATTGGCTGTCACAGTGGTCGTACAACATCTCAAAATCAACGGGGGCGTTAGATCGTTTTTTCTTCTGAAAAAGGCGATTAATGCAGGTGTCCAAGAAAAATCAAATCAGCTCATTTCCTTAGTCATGCTTCATGCGTTTAATAAGATTATGTTTTTAAATGATTAATTATTTTTATGTGCTCGTAGTTTTTTGGACGGACGACAAATCACACACGGATACAATTAATTCTCTGAATTTCGTTGTCATCCTATGACATGTTGAGGTCAGCAGGGTCTGCCTTCACAATCAGCGCGGTCGCCGCCTGCATCGCGGCGCGACGACAACCTGTCCATGTACCTGTCGAGGATCCTCAGGCGATGTCGTCACCCAGTCGAGTACCCACTTACGTCATGCAGCAGCGCAGCGAATTGACGGACTTTTACATCCGCGACAAAAAGGGACGGCGCGCCGAAACCAGCCCGCATCGCCACGAGTATTTCCAGATCCAGGTCAACCTCGGTGGCGATACAATGCAGCACATCGGCAATGTCGAACGTCCGTTTCCGCGCAACACGCTGGCCTTCATCCTGCCGCATCGCGTGCACGTGATTCCGCATCCGGCCGACAGCAACTTCATGGTGATCAATTTTTCCCAGACCTTCCTGCTGCCGCATTTGCAGTGCGATCCGATGGATCTGGAGGAAGTCTCGATTCTGCTGGCGCCGGAGTTGTCGCCGTTCCGCTTTCAAGAGCATCTGGATTTCATTCTGGCCGATGAGGATTTCAACAAAGTCTGTGCCTTGATCGAACAGATGCGAGTCCTGGATGAGAAGCGTCAGTTTGGCACTCGCGAGATGCTCAAGGGGTTGTTGCTGCAACTGGTGGGGAGCGTTTGTGCCTTGTATGCCGAGCCGCTCAAACGATTGGCCGAAGAGAATGCCGCCGAAGTCAGCCGACGCGATGCGCTGAGCAGGATGTCGGAATACTTGCGCAAGAACATCGCCGACCCCGACCTCAACTTGATTAAAGTTGCGGCGGCGACCTACCTGTCCCCGACGTACCTGACGCATTGGCTGCGCAGGGAAATCGGCAAGACCTTCACCGAACTGGTGCTCGAACGCCGAATGCACGCTGCACGCAATTATTTGCTCAATGGCACACGACCGGTGGGGGAGGTGGCGAGGTTGTGCGGTTTCGCTGACGAGGCATATTTTTCGCGACGCTTCCGCCAGATCCACGGCCAGCCACCTGGGCAATTCAGACGTCAGCAACTCAATCCTGATACGCCGCAATCGCCGTCCAACACGTGATCGACAGTTGTAGGTGATGTGGCGCTAGATACGAGGTCGATCCGGGCGCACCGGATTGGGGATGGGGTGATCGGCAGTTGGGCGCAACGCAGCGCGCTGCACTGAGCGAATCGTTCATTCGCAGAGTTGGCCGTCAGTAAAATCTGACGGCCTTCGCTTGCCGCTCTTCAACCTGCAGGTGCCCCACAAACGCCACGTTGCTCAAGCGCGGTTCACTGCATCGGCACCTTGAGGTGGCAGGTGAACATCAGCTGTACTGATTTGCCGAACCAGCAGCGGATTTTAGCTTCCTGGAATGGGTCAGCTGATAAGCAATTGCCAACCAAATGAACCACCCTGGCATGACCAGTAAGGCAATACGAGTGTCAGGTCTTAATGCCAACAGGCAGAGAACAAACCCCAGGAACGCCAAGGAGAACCAGGCCATCGGCACGCCGCCAGGCATCTTGTAGGTCGATTGCGTATGCAGGTCGGGTCGGCTTTTGCGATAGGCAATGTACGACGCGAGGATGGTCGACCAAGTGAAAATCACCAGGATCGCCGACACGGTAGAAACGATGGTGAACGCTGTCATGACTTCCGGAACGATGAACAGCAGCAGTACACCCACCAGCATCAACAGTGTGGTAAACGCCAGGCTTAGCAGAGGTACGCTATTGCCCGACAAACGCCGAAAAATCCCAGGCGCATTGTCGTGACTGGCCAGTCCAAACAGCATGCGGCTGGATGAAAATACGCCACTGTTGGCCGATGAGGCGGCAGACGTCAGCACCACAAAGTTGACGATACCTGCTGCTGCGGGAAACCCTGCAACCAGAAACAGTTCGACGAAAGGGCTCTTGTTGGGCGAAACCTGCTGCCAGGAAGTCACTGCAATAATGCAGGCCAGTGCCAGCACATAAAACAGGATGATTCTCAGCGGAATCGAGTTGATGGCTTTTGGCAGGGTCTTCTCGGGGGAGCGAGTTTCGGCGGCTGCAGTACCGATCAGCTCAGTGCCGGCAAAGGAGAAGATTGCCATCTGGAATCCGGCAAAGAAACCAAACAGGCCGTTGGGGAAGGCCGCCTGTTTATCCAGCAGGTGGTTCAGGGATGCTGTAACGCCACTAGGTGATACAAAGGAGCTGGCAATCATCACCATGCTGACGCCAATCAGGGTGACGACGGCAATGATCTTGATGATCGCGAACCAGAACTCCACTTCACCGAAAAGTCTGACGGTCAGCACGTTTAGGGCGAACAGCGTCATCAACATACCGATGGCCGGGATCCAGGCGGGTACATCGGGGAACCAGTACTGAAAGAATCCGCCGACCACCACGGCGTCGCCCACCACCGCGACGCTCCAGCTCAGCCAGTACGACCAGCCGAGGAAGAATGCCGCCCGCGGGCCGAGGTAGGCACCGGCAAAATCCGCGAAGGTTTTGAAGTTCAAGTTGGACAGCAACAGTTCGCCCATGGCGCGCATGACGAAGTAGACGAACAGACCGATGATCATATAAATGAGGATGATCGACGTGCCGGAGAGGGCAATGATCTTCCCGGAACCCATGAACAGGCCTGTACCGATGGCACCTCCCATGGCCATTAATTGAATGTGACGATTGCTGAGCGTGCGCTGCAGCGCGGGCTGTTCAACCCGCTCGGACGGAGTCGATTTCATTACAAAACCTCTTGATTTTATGTTTTTGAGTTTTGGCAGAAAGGTGGCTGTCTAGCGTTCTTGTTAGGGATGCAACGGCTACTGACGGTGGTGGTTTGCGGGCGGCAGGGTTCGCGTTCACTGCAGGGTGAGTGGCCCCTTGGCACTTTGTTCAGGGGCACCACTTGTGGCTATCAACTGGCCGTGCGCAGGCGCGAGGGGACGATTGCTGGCTGCTGATCAAGCAGTTGGTAGAGATTTTTTATGTTGGAAGGCGTCGGCACCAGATGGATGCGCTCACCGATGGCATGCTCTCGCGCCAGGTCGTGCACGTAGCGCAGTGACGAAAAGTCTTCGAGGGCAAAACCCACCGAATCGAACACGGTGACCTGTGCGTCGTTCTCGCGCCCCGGGACTTCGCCCAGGACAATCCGGAAGAACTCGACGACAGGAAAGTCGGGCTCCAGTTGTTGAATATCGCCTTCAATCCGGGTTTGAGGTTCAAACTCAACGATGACCCGGGCATTGCGCAGGATCTCGGCGTGCAGTTCGGTTTTCCCCGGGCAGTCGCCGCCGACGGCATTGATATGCATGCCGGGCTCGATCATCTCGGGCGTCAGAATCGTTGCATAGGCTTTGTCTGCGGTGACTGTGGTGACGATGTGCGCGCCCTTGACCGCTTCCTGTACCGAGTTGGCCAGAATCACCTCAATATCCGGGAATGCGGCCAGGTTGTGCTTCAATTTGAGTGAAGCGTCGCGATCGATATCGAAAATGCGTATTTGCTTGATGGACAGCATTTCGTGGAAGGCGAGGGCCTGAAATTCGCTCTGGGCGCCATTTCCGATGATTGCCATGATGCTTGCACCCGGGCGCGCCAGGGACTGCGCAACCAGGGCAGAGGTCGCGGCAGTGCGTACGGCAGTTGTCAGCGTCAGTTCGCTGAGCAATGTTGGATAGCCGCTGTGGACATCGGCCAGGACTCCGAAGGCCATGACCGTCAGCATGCCTCTTTGACCGTTGTCCGGGTGACCATTCACGTATTTGAACGAGTACTGCTGGCCGTCGTCGGTGGGCATCAACTCGATCACACCGTCTGCTGAATGATTGGCAGTGCGGGGCGATTTATCAAACTGCGCCCAGCGTGAATAGTCAGCCTCAATGTAAGCCGCCATTTCGCGGATGGCCCGACAGATTCCCACCTTGGCGAACAGGTGTGCGGCATGATCGACATCGATAAAATGAGTCATTTTTTTATTCTCCGATTCAGTAGTTGAAACGCTGCGATTCAGGGCATGACTCAGGCACGTTTGCTCTCGAAACCATGCAGTACGTTGACCGCATTGATCCCGATCTCATCGACCATGTAGCCGCCTTCCATCACGAACAGGGTGGGGCAGCCCACGCCCGCGATCAGCTCGCCGATGCCGATGAAGTCTTCGCTTTCCAGCAGGAAGTGGCTGATGGGGTCGTCCTTGAACGTATCGACGCCGAGTGAAATAACCAGTACTTCAGGGGCGAATTGCTGCAGTTTCCTGCAGGCGTGGAGCAGGGCGTTGCGGTAGCTTTCCCAGGTGGTGTTCTTCGGCAACGGGTAGTTCAGGTTGTAACCTTCGCCGTGGCCGGCGCCGACTTCGTGGCTGTAGCCTGAGTAGTACGGATAGGACACTGCCGGTTCGCCGTGCAGCGAGACAAACATGACGTCGCTGCGCCCGTAGAAAATGTTCTGCGTGCCGTTGCCATGATGAAAGTCGACGTCCAATACCGCGACACGTTTGGCGCCTTGGGTAATGGCTTGCTGTGCGGCAATGGCGGCGTTGTTCAGATAGCAGTAGCCGCCCATGTATTCACGTGCTGCGTGATGGCCAGGTGGGCGACACAGGGCAAAGGCACTGTCGTGGCCTTCATCGATCAGCGCCAGTCCGGTCAGCGCGATATCGGCGCTGGTTTTTACTGCTTGCCATGTGGTGGCGGTAATGGGGGAGCCGGCGTCCATGGCGTAGAAACCCAGTTTGCCGTCGATGAAAGTCGGTACTTGCTCGTTGGCCAGATCGCGCACGGGCCATACCAGCGGCAAGGCATCGTGGGTGCGTCCGGTTGCGCACCATTCAGACCAGGCAGTTTCCAGAAAGGTTACGTAGCGCTCGCTGTGCGCGTTGACATAGCACGACCGGTCAAATGCTCGCGGTTCGATGACCTGGCCAAGCCCTACCTGTTTGACCCGATGATGGACGGTATCGGCCCGACTGGGCTGTTCGAAGGAGGGCTTGAGCACGCCGTCTTTCAATTCGGAGCCGTGGTGCAAACGGTGGGAATCACTGAAAACTGTAAACATTGTGCGCATCCGTTGATGTGAACCAGTGCAAATATTCTGTTCCGGTCTGGAGGCGCTTTCTTTGCTTTGTTTTCGTGTTTTACTAGATTGTTCGGGATTTATTACTCAGGAATGGCGTAATGAAGAAAAAATCATCCAAGCGCATCAGTCTCGACGACACCGACCTGGCGATTCTCGCGTTGCTGCAGGAGGACGCGAGTATTTCCAACGCCGAGCTCAGTGAGCGGCTGTCGTTAAGCCTTACGCCTTGCTGGCGGCGGCGTAAGAGAATGGAGGAGGCGGGCGTGATAAAGGGCTACCAGGCCAACCTTGATCGACGAATGCTGGGGCTGGATATCATGGCGTTCGTGCACATCCGTTTTTCCACCCACGCCGATCACGCTCCGGACGCCTTCGAGGCGGTGATTGCGCAATTGCCCGAAGTGTTGTCCTGTCACAAGATCACCGGGGATGCCGATTACGTACTGCAAGTGCTGGCAGAGGATCTAGATAGCTACAGCGACTTTATCGAACAGGTACTCAGGCGTCAGGTGGGTATTGCATCCATCCAGTCCAGTTTGTCGTTACGCGAGGTCAAGACCAGTAGCCGTATAGCGATACCCAAATCGAGCAGGGGGTAAAACGATTGAGGTAGTCCGGAGCCCCGACGATGACCCAGGCAACATTGGGCGACAGCCGCTGAACAATCATGCCTTCCTGAAAAACAGATCAGAAGGTGTAAACCTATTTCAGGACTACACAGCCATTAAAAAAAGCAGCCCTTTGGCACCGATAACATCGTTTCTCGGGCGCACCGCTTTTCAATATATTGGCCGCCAGATCTGGTGAATGACTCAACACTCACCACCCTCAGTGCGAGTAGTCTTAATGAACAATAAACCTGACAACGCGGGGCTTGATAACGCCGGAACCGGGACCCGAGCGGTCTGGGGCGGGGAGCAAGTCAGGCATCCCTACAACGCCACTCAAACACCGATCGTGGTCAGCGCCGCTTACGGTTACGACGACATCGACGTCTGGTACGACGTTGCGTTGGGCAAGACGCCGGGCTTTATCTACAGCCGCATGAGCAACCCGACAGTCGAGACCCTCGAAGCAAAGATTCGCGAGCTGGAAATGGCCGAGTCCGCCGTGGCCTTCAGCAGCGGCATGGCGGCGATCAGCAGTGTGCTTTTCACCTTCCTGGCCAATGGCGATCGTGTGGTGTCGACCAAGGACAGCTACGGTGGCACCAACAAGATTTTCGAAGAATTCCTGCCGCGCACGGGTGTGGAGGTGACATTGTGCGAGACGTTCGATCACGAGGAGATCGAGCGTGAAATCGCCAAAGGCTGCCAGTTGGTGTACCTGGAAACGCCGACCAACCCGACCCTGAAAATACTCGATATCCAGCGTCTGGTAGCTGCAGCCAAGCGCGTCGGTGCCGTGGTGGTGGCGGACAACACCTTTGCCACGCCGCTGAATCAGAACCCCCTGGCGTTAGGGGTGGACGTGGTCATCCACAGCGCGACCAAGTTCCTCAGCGGTCATGGCGATGTACTTGGCGGCCTGGTGTGCGGCAGCGAATCCTTGATGGCCAAGGTTCGTCATTACCGGGAAATCAACGGTGCGACGCTCGACCCGTTCTCGGCCTACATGATCATCCGGGGCATGAAAACGCTGGTGCTGCGCATGCGTCAACAGCAACGCAGTGCCCGTGCCCTGGCGGAGTTCCTCTGCACCGAACCGTTGGTTGAGTCGGTCAATTATCCCGGCTTGCCCGGTCATCCGAACCACGCTGTGGCGTGCGCGCAAATGTCCGGCTTCGGCGCCATCGTCAGTTTTGTTCTGGTCGGTGGGATGGACACGGTCAAGGTGCTCTTGCCACGTCTGCGATTCGCCCACTGCGCGGGCAATCTCGGTGCAGTGGAAACCATTTACGGCCCGGCCCGGACCACCAGCCATGTCGAGAACACGCTGGAGGAACGACTGGCTCTGGGTATCTCCGAAGGACTGGTGCGGGTCTCGGTCGGCATTGAAGACACTGACGATCTGCTCGACGATTTGAAGCAGGCGTTCGCTTTTGTCAGGTGTTCGCGCGATGAGCTGGCACAGGCAAACACACAGCACTCAAACAACAAAACGTGCATCGAGGCTGCAAGCTGAAGTTTTAACGTTAGTACCTCACGACAAGGCTGTTAGTGAGGCGTTCATGAAGTGGAATAATAATAAAACTTAGTGGCGACCTGTTTTTACTCTGCCCAGTAACTGATCGCAGACGTTAATGCGCGCCCTGACAACTTTCATGAGAACAACCATGTCCATAAAAGAAGAACAACTCACTACGCGTGCCGGTTTTAAACAGGAAATGCAGACGCGCCACATTGTCATGTTGGCATTGGGTGGCGTCATTGGTACCGGGCTGTTTCTCACGTCCGGGTACACTGTTAACCAGGCCGGTCCGTTGGGTGCAGTCATCGCC
This sequence comes from Pseudomonas sp. BF-R-24, assembly GCF_019947335.1. Taxonomy (NCBI): domain Bacteria; kingdom Pseudomonadati; phylum Pseudomonadota; class Gammaproteobacteria; order Pseudomonadales; family Pseudomonadaceae; genus Pseudomonas; species Pseudomonas sp. BF-R-24. The sequence continues at coordinate 34,700 of NZ_JAGYGG010000040.1, read as the reverse complement.
TACATCATTGGCGCACTCATGGTTTACATGGTCATGATGTGCTTGGGCGAATTGGCGGTGCAGATGCCGGAAACGGGTTCGTTCAGCACCTACGCCACGCGTTTTCTCGGACCCGGCACCGGCTACACCGTGGCGTGGTTGTATTGGCTGACCTGGACTGTGGCAATCGGCTCTGAATTTACCGCCGCCGGGATTTTGATGGCGCGCTGGTTTCCGGATACACCGGTATGGATTTGGAGCGCGCTGTTCGCAGGCTTGGTGTTTCTGACCAACGTGATTTCGGTACGCTTGTTCGCTGAGACCGAATTCTGGTTGTCTCTGGTCAAAGTGGTGACCGTGGTGGTTTTTCTGCTAATCGGTGGTGGCGCGATTATCGGTCTGCTGCATATCGATCAGGCTCACAGTATCGGGCTGAGCAACTTCACTCGCGAGGGGCTTTTCCCTACCGGTTTCATGCCGATTGCCATGACGTTACTGGCGGTCTCCTTTGCGTTCTCCGGTACTGAACTGATCGGCATCGCCGCGGGTGAAACCAAGGACCCCCAGCGCAATGTGCCACGTGCCATTCGCACGACCGTGCTGCGCTTGGCGATCTTCTTCGTAGGTACCATTTTCGTCCTGGCGACGCTGTTACCCCGTGAGCAGGCCGGCCTGGTAGAGAGTCCATTTGTCACGGTGTTCACTTACATCGGGATTCCCTATTCGGCTGACATCATGAACTTCGTGATCATCAGTGCCTTGTTGTCGGCCGCCAACTCCGGTTTATACGCTGCTTCACGGATGCTCTGGACCCTGAGTGACCAGGGTCACCTGCCCAAACAGTTCTCGGCCCTGACCCGCATGGGCACACCACTCAACGCCATTATTGTCAGCATGGCCGGTGGCGCCGCCTCTTTGCTCAGCAGCGTGTTTGCCGCCGACACCATCTATCTGGCGCTGGTGTCGATCTCCGGATTGGCAGTGGTGGTGGTGTGGATGAGCATCGCCGCGAGCCAGATTGCTTTCCGCCGTCACTATGTGGCCAATGGAGGCGATGTCCACGACCTTAAGTTCCGCGTCCGGGGTTATCCATGGGTGCCGTTGGGGGCGTTGGTCTGCTGCAGCCTGGCGTGTGTCGGGATTGCTTTCGACCCTGAACAGCGGGTAGCTCTGTACTTCGGTTTGCCATTCATCGCCTGGTGCTATTTCGTGTATTACATTACGCGCAAAAGCCGCGAGCGACGCTTGTCGGTTACCCCCTTGGCACAACCGTCCGATGCGTTCTAGGCACTGTCGACGGGGTGGGCAAGCGCGCTCGGTGGAGGGGGCGTCATTGAGGTTCAGACCATGAAGCAAAAGACGTTACCCCCATTGAACTGGTTGCGGGCATTCGAGGTGTCCGCCCGTTGCCTGAACTTCACCCACGCTGCCGAAGAACTGTTTTTGACTCAGGGTGCAGTCAGTCAGCAAATCCGCCAATTGGAAAGTCATCTGGGTGTGGCGCTGTTCAAGCGTTTGCCCCGTGGCTTGGGGCTGACCGAGGAAGGTCAGGCCTATCTGCCGGTCGTGCAGGATGCAATCACTCGACTGGCGGTGGGGACCAACGAGATTTTTGGCCAGCACAAACGCCGGCCGATCAAGGTGCGCGGCAGCCTGGCGTTTTTCGTGCACTGGCTGGCGCCCAAACTGGTGGATTTTCGCCAGGCCCATCCACAGGTCGACATCCGCTACATCAGCAACATCTGGGTCAAAGAACTGGATGGTGAGGACGACATGGAAATTCGCTGGGGCCATGGTCAATGGCCCGGCCTGGTGTCGCAGCGCCTGACTTGGGACACCTTGTTTCCGGTCTGCTCGCCAGCCCTGATGGCGAGTTCGCCGCTGACGGTGCCGGCGGACGTGGCGCACCATCCGTTGTTGCATGTCCTGGGTTACGAAGAGGGTTGGGGTTACTGGTTGAACATGGTCGGTGCAGACACCGTCGATTCGTCGACCGGCATGCAGTTTGACACACTGATTTCCACCTTGCGTATGGCCGAGTTGGGACAGGGGGTTGCCCTGGCCCGGTCCTCGATGGTTGAAGAGATGCTTCAGGACGGTCGACTGGTCGAGCCCTTCGACCAGCGCATCGAGGCCAGTGAGTCTTTTTACCTCGTACGCGGTTCCGGGGCCGACCAGCACCCCGACGCGGTCATGTTTTCCACCTGGCTGGTCGAGCAGGCACATCGTTTCAAATGAATGGCCGGAGCCAACCATGCACTATGTAAGTACCCGAAATTCGGCTGTTAAGGTCAATTTCGAAAGGGTCGTGTTGTCTGGAATTGCCGAGGGCGGTGGGTTGTTCGTGCCGCTCGAACTGCCGCTGTTCAAACCACAGGACATTGCCAACTGGTCGACCTTGCCCTATGACGAACTGGCCTATCGGGTGATCAGTCCGTTTGTTGGCGAGACGATCTCCGAGACAGACCTCAAATGCATGCTCAAGGAGGCTGGCAGCCAATTCAGCCATCGGTCCCTGGCACCTTTGCATCAGGTAGATCGCAACGAATGGGTGTTGGAGCTGTTCCATGGACCGACCCGTTCCTCGAAGGATTTTGCCGCCCAGTTGCAGGCACGGCTGGTGCAATATTTTCTGCGCAAACGCGGGCGTCGCGCGGTGGTGCTCGGTGCCACCAATGGCGACACCGGACTTGCCGCCATCGAGGCATTCAAGCACGGCGACGAAACGGACGTGGTGGTGTTTTACCCGGAGGCAGGTGTACCGCAAGACCAACTCCAGCACCTGCAAGCGGTGGCGCATCCCAAGGTTCATCAGTTCGCAGTGAATGGCAGTTTCGACGAGTGCCAGGCCATCGTCACCCGGCTGTTCCTTCAGTGGCCGTACACGCAGCACGAGGCGATCAGTTTCAACTCCAGCAACTGGGTCAGTGTGTTGGCGCAACTGGTGTTTTATTTCCACGCCGTGCTGCAACTGGGGGGCGGTCAGCGTCCGATTGGTTTCAGCGTGCCAGCCGCGAGTTTTGCCGAGGTCTATGCCGGCTACATCGCGCAGAAAATGGGCTTGCCGATCACTCAGATAATCGTTGCGACCAACCAGAATGACGCGTTGCATCAGTTGTTTCTGAAGAACCACTACTCCAGGTTGCGAGCCAACAAGACCTTGTCGCCGGCCATGGACCTGTCGATCTTTTCTAACCTGGAACGTTTTCTCTGGGAACTCTACGGGCATGACGATCAGGCCGTGAGTGCGCTGATGGCAGCGTTCGAATCCAGCGGCGAGATGACCATCGCCAACGAGTTCTGGTTGCAGGCTCGGATGATCATCGACTCTTACGCGGTCAGTGATGAGGAGACACTGAAGGAAATTACCTCGCTGTATCGTGACACCGGTTACGTCATCGACCCGCATACCGCCACCGGCGTCCTCGCGGCCAGGTTGTATCGTCGAAGCCTGGTGGCGCCGATGGTTACCCTGGGGGAAATCTCGCCGGCCAAATCGGCGGTGCTGCTCGGCGAGCTGGGGGTCAGCACGCCAGCGCAACACCGTCCGGTCCCGGCGCAAGGGCCGGAGCAGCTTTACCGGATTCAACCGGACGACCTCGATACCATCCATCAGCTGCTCGGCGCGCTGTGAAGGCGCGGCAACAGGAGGCCAAGTGAAGCGAATTCTGGACCCTCTCGATGAACACATCATCGCGGAACTGCGGCTCAATGCCCGGGCTGCCCACGCCGAGCTGGCGGCGAAGGTCAACCTGTCGCGCAATGCCGTGCGCCAGCGCATTGAACGGCTTGAGCGCGACGGGGCGATACAGGGTTATACGGTACGCACGGGGGAGGGGCGGCAAGCTTCTTCGAACATCAATGCGGTGATTTTCGTCTACCGCTACGACCGCATGCGTGGCGCGGAAGTGCTGCAGGCCCTGCGGGCAATACCGGAAGTCATTCAGTGCGATGTGATGAGTGGCGAGTTCGATCTGATGCTGCGGGTCGGCGCTGCCAGTCCGGAGCGGGTGCATAAGGTCTGGAATGAGATCTGCGCGTTGCCCGGGGTGGAAAACACGGTGACCTCATTCGTGCTGTCGTCCGTCGTCTAACCCCTTTATCGCTCTGAAAAAAGCCAACCTGTGTTGGCTTTTTTTATGCTTGGCGTTTTGCCCGGGTGCTGGTCAAAACGCCCACAAAATAGAGCAAATTGGCCTATTTCACTGCCCTGGTCGTGCCCCTAACCTAGAGCCCAACAACCCATCACCCGGATCAAGGGCATAAAAAAATGACTGAATACAAATTGGCGCTGGTTGGCTTTGGCGGTGTTAACCGGGCATTGGCTCAGCTGATTGCCGAACGTAACGAACAGTGGAATACAGAACTGGGTTTCACCCTGAAAATCGTCGGCGTGACTGACTTGTTTCTCGGTTCGGTGATTGGCCGCGAAGGGCTGGACGCCAGTGCTCTTGCCCAATTGCCGACAGTCAAAGGTGCATTGGCGCAACTGTCGGGTGGCGACGTCACAGCCCTCAATGAAGCGGTGATCAAAGATTCCGGCGCGGACATTATTGTTGAAGCCACGTTTACCAACCCGGTTGACGGTGAACCGGCCACTTCGTTCTGCCGTTGGGCGCTGGAGGGCGGCCAGCATGTCGTCACCACCAACAAGGGGCCCATCGCGTTGCACGGCACCGAGCTCAAAGCACTGGCTCGACGCAAACATGTCGCCTTTGAATACGAAGGCTCGGTCATGAGCGGCACGCCGGTTATTCGCCTGGCCCGGCAGGCACTGGCAGGCAGCTCCATTGTCGGTTTTGAAGGCATTCTCAATGGCACGTCCAACTTCGTGCTCACCAGCATGGAAGGCGGCCTGGGGTTTGCCGAGGCCGTTGCCAAGGCCCAGGCGCTGGGTTACGCCGAAGCCGACCCGACGGCGGATGTCGAGGGTCATGACGTACGCCTGAAGGTGGTGATCCTGGCGAATGAACTGTTGGACGCGAAGCTTACGGTCAGCGACGTCACGTGCAGCGGCATTTCGTCCCTCAGCCTTGGCGACATCGAAAAAGCCCGGCAGGACGGCGCTCGCTGGAAGCTGATCGGGTCGGCGATGCGCCATGCCGACGGCTCGATCAGTGCCAGTGTCGAACCGCGGCTGTTGAACAATGACCATCCGCTGGCCAGTGTTGGCGGTGCAACGAACGCGGTGTCGTTTACCTCCGAACTGCTCGGTGCGGTGACGGTTTCGGGACCGGGAGCCGGGCGCACGGAAACAGCGTTTGCGCTGCTCTCGGACATCATCAGCATCCATCAATCCATTGCACGCAACCAGGAGTAAGCCTGTGAAACTATCGCGCCTGGTTCTGGATATCGTGGAGCCGCCCATTGAAGTCTTTAACGCCTATGACGGTTCCGTCATCGGTAGCGTAACGAATGTCTGTGCGTCGCAAGTTCCGCAGTTATTGGAGACGGGACGCAGTGGTAGACGAGCATGCGCCGCATTAGCGCGTCATCGTCGGGCTCGCATTCTTGAGCAAGCCGCAATCAATATTGAACGTGATGCCGGAGTGTTTGCCAGGCTGATCGTCGATGAGGCCGGAAAGACCCTCAAACAGGCGGAAAAGGAGGTCAAACGCTGCGTCAACACCCTCAAGCTATCGGCCGAGGAGGCCAGGCGCAATGCTGGGGAGGTGGTGCCTTTCGATGCTTATGAAGGCTCCGAATCGCGTCAGGGCTGGTTTTCTCGCGAGCCCTTGGGCCTGATCGTCGCGATCACGCCGTACAACGATCCGTTGAACCTGGTGGCGCATAAACTCGGTCCGGCCATTGCGGGCGGTAACGCGGTGATTCTCAAACCATCCGAGCTCGCGCCATTGTCGGCGATTAAACTGGTGTCTTATCTGGTCGCAGCAGGCTTGCCTGAATCAGTGGTTACAGTCGCCACCGGCGGCGCAGAACTGGGCAAGGCGTTGGTCGCCGCCCGTGAGGTGCGGATGATTTCCTTCACCGGCGGTTTCGTCACCGCAGAGCAGATTGCCCGCACGGCCGGGTTGAAGAAACTGGCCATGGACCTGGGCGGCAATGCGCCGGTAATCGTCATGGGCGATTGCGACCTTCAGGCGGCTGTCGAGAGTTGCGTGTCCGGAGCCTTTTGGGCTGCGGGACAGAACTGCGTAGGCACCCAGCGCTTGCTTATTCAGGCGTCGATTTATGAAGCGTTCCGAGAGCGTTTTGTCAGTCAGGCCCGTGCGCTTGTGGTCGGCGATCCATTACTGGCCGATACCGATATCGGCCCCATGATTACTGCGCATGCTGCGCAGAATGCAGAGCAAGTGGTGAACGAGGCCTTGCAGGAGGGCGCCACGTTGCTCTGCGGCCATCGGCGTGAAGGATCGTGCTATGCCGCCACCGTGTTGGAAAACGTCGATCACTCCAGTCGACTCTGGCGCAATGAAGTCTTCGCTCCTGTGGTGGTATTGCAGCTTTTCGAAACCTTCGATGAAGCCATTGCGTTGGCCAATGAGCCCGAATACAGCCTGCATGCCGGGATCTTCACCAATGATCTGGCTACGGCGATGAGTGCTGCCCGGAGGATCGAAGCCGGAGGGGTGATGATCAACGACTCTTCCGACTACCGCTTCGACGCGATGCCGTTTGGCGGTTCCAAGTACGGTAGCCTGGGCCGGGAAGGCGTACGTTTTGCCTATGAGGAAATGACCCAACCCAAGGTGGTGTGCCTTAACACGTTGGGTTAGTCGATTCGCGGTAAATGGATCAGCTCGTATGGCATTGGGTCGGTTTGGTCACCTGCCCAATGCGTTTTACTGAATGGGGAGAAGAAGTTGAATATTTCCACTGAGCTGGATAATCGCCAAAAAAGCGTCTGTTGCGTTCTGGGGGCGGGGGGCGGTGAGATCTGAAGAATGACGACTTCTGGCCGCTTTGTGCATGTCGTGGCCGACCGAAATCGAACCGAAGCTGGCAGCAAAGCTTTGAGGGGACGGACAGTATTAAAGAGTCTTCCCAGTGTGGGCGTACGAAGGGTCATAAAATTCGAGGACGGCACTGACCTGATCAACCTGAGTACCAGCGGATTGGCCTTTGCGAATCTCACTGTTGGAGAGCAGAACGGTGAGGCCGTCATAACCGTCACTGACCAGCCGGGTGTGGGAAGCATCACCTTGACCGGTGTCCCACAGGCAGCCATCACCGAGGCGGACTTCGCCTTTACCTGAGTAATCGGCGCATGCTCACGCCAGGTGATGGCGTGAGCATGCCGAGGAAAAGGGGAGGTATTTCCTTGCTCCGAATGTGCTCGGAGGTGACTTGTGGCGGTTGCGATGATCTATGCCTGAATTCCTATGTCACCTTGTGCAGCTTGTAACGCTCGCTCCTCGGTCAGCGGCGTTAAAGTTGGTTGCGCGTTGCTGGCGTGCAAGTAAAGAAAGTAGTGCCCTGAATCGTCCAGCAATACCCGGCACAGTTCTGATGGCCGAAAGTTGTTACCGATATAAATACTTTCCTTGAGGATCTCGAAAGATTTGATCCCATGCTGTCGCATAGTCGTTTCAAAGGCTTCGTAAAGACCCTCTCTGCGGCGTAGATTGTTTCGAGCATTTAGCTTGAAAAAAACCACCATCAGCACGGCATAGCTGATAAGGAGTATCACAAGGGCGCTAGTCCGCATGCGTGGAGCTCCATGTCCTCTCAATCGCTGTGCATCTCAGTGTAGGCGCGTTCCTGGTGGAGTTTAAGGGAAGGCACGCATCAAAAAATTCTCATAAGGGTCAGGCGAGTCTTTTTCGGACTCGCCCATCTTTTATTTGGCGACAGGTCTCGCCGGGCTTGGCGATTGGCTGGTTGATAGTGACGGTCCAGCCATACGGTCCGTGCGTTACAAAATTCGCGTACGGTGCAAGAGCGCTGCCGTTGAGTCAGGTCGCGCGCGCCAGGATGGCCTGCGCACGGCCAATGACAGGCGCGTCGACCATTTGCCCGTCGAGCACGAATACACCTTCACCCGAACTGGCGGCGTCCATGATGCGTTGTGCCCAGAGCAGTTCCTCCAGACCGGGTTTTAGCGCTTGATGGATAATCGCCACTTGGCTCGGATGGATACATAACGCGCCACCAAACCCCATGTCGCGGGCAAACTGAACGGTGCTGTGCAGGCCGACGGTGTCCTGTATGGAAGGAAACACGCCATCCAGCGCCGGAGCGAGGCCGGCCACCCGAGTCGCGAGCAGTACTGCGTATCGAGCGTGACTCAGGATCTCTTCGGCGGCAGGACTGCCGGTGGTCAAATTCAGGTCCAGGCCCAGATCAAGACTTCCGAATGACAAGCGCTCAACGCCTTGGGTCTGGGCAATCGCTTGGAGTTCGGCCAGGCCCTTGGCGCTTTCGATGATGGGCCAGATCGGTTTTTGAGTATTGGCGCCCGTGAGAACGTGCTCCGCGCTTTCTGCTTTGGGTAGCAAAATACCGATCACGCCAGCGTGTCGTCGACAAAGCTCCAGATCTGCCATGTGGGCCCAGTGATCCGGAGCATTGACCCGCACCAGAATCCGGGCTTGCGGATTGTCACTCAAAAAGCGCTCCAGGTTATCCCTCGCCTGTTCCTTGAGGTTCTCCTGTACGGCATCTTCCAAATCAACAATGACCCGGTCCGCACCGGTAGCGATGGCTTTGGGTATGCGCTCCGGACGAGTGGCCGGGACAAAAAGGGCGGAGCGAACAATGGAGGTATTCATGGTGTTTCTCCCGCGCTGAACTCGACTTCGCCGGTCTGCGCCATGCCGTCCTGATTACCTGCCCAGAGCTGTGCCTTGCCGCTATCAATCAGGCGTCCGCCGACCTCGAAAGGCTGAGGCGAAATCAAGGGACGGACGCCACGGAAGGTGAAGCGCTTCAAGCGCGCGTTCGGGTGCGCTTTGGTAAACGCGCGCAAATTCAGCGTGGCGATCAAAGGACCATGCACCACCAATCCCGGGTAACCCTCGGTCTCTGTGACGTATGGCCAGTCGTAGTGAATCCGGTGGCCATTGAAGGTGACGGCGGAGTAACGGAACAGCAAGGTCGGGGAGGGGACGACCAGGTCCCGCCATTGGCCCTCCGGTATCGCCTCGATGCCGCTCAGTTTGGGTGGAGTGGGTTCCCGATAGACAATGTCCTGCTCATCCTGCAGGGCGCGTTTGCCATCCTGAAAATACTCATGGCGCACCGTGACGAACAACAAGGAACCCGTGCGACCGTGCTTCTCTTCGACGTTGAGGATGGTTGACACACAGGTCACGTCAGCCTCCACCTTCAACGGCTGGTAAAACTCAAGTCGACTACCCGCCCACATGCGGTTGCGGTTGTGGGCGGGCGGCAGGAATCCCCCGAGCGCCGGATGACCGTCCGGACCCAGTTCGTCGGCGGTAACCGGTTCCTGAAAAAACGCCCAGTGCCACAAAGGCGGCAGCGATTCACCCGACCGGGGTACCGGCTCGCCCATCGTCGCGGCAATACGTTTGACCAAAGTAAAACTGATCCGGTCCTGGCTTTCCTGACGACGTCCAATCCAGGCTGAAAAATCGGAACTGCTCATATTTATCGCTCCTGTCAGTCGGCAATCAGGCCAGGGTGGCCATTTCTGGAATCGCTTCAAACAAGTCCGCCACCAGGCCGTAATCGGCCACCTGGAAGATCGGCGCTTCTTCGTCCTTGTTGATCGCAACGATCACTTTGGAGTCTTTCATGCCGGCCAGGTGCTGGATCGCGCCGGAGATACCGACGGCGATGTACAGCTGTGGAGCAACGATCTTGCCGGTCTGACCGACCTGCATGTCGTTGGGAACAAAACCTGCGTCGACCGCGGCGCGCGATGCACCGACGGCAGCGCCCAGCTTGTCGGCCAGGGCGTACAGGTGTTTGAAGTTGTCGCCGTTCTGCATACCGCGACCGCCGGAAACGACGATCTTGGCAGCGGTCAGTTCCGGACGATCGGACTTGGCCAGTTCTTCGCCAACGAAGCTTGCGATGCCAGCGTCGTGGGCAGTGCCAACAGCTTCAACGGCAGCGGAGCCACCTTCGGCTGCAACCGGGTCGAAACCGGTGGCACGCACGGTGATCACCTTGACCGCAGCGTTCGACTGAACGGTAGCGATGGCGTTACCGGCGTAGATCGGGCGCTTGAAGGTGTCAGCGCTTTCTACCGAGATGATCTCGGAGATCTGGTCAACGTCCAGTGCAGCGGCAACGCGCGGCAGGATGTTTTTGCCGTTGGAAGTGGCGGCAGCCAGGATGTGGCTGTAGCCCGTAGCCCCTGTTTCTTGGGCGAGAACTGCAACCAGAGGAGCGACGTTTTCCGGCAGCTGGTGCGCGTAGGCAGTGTTGTCAGCTACCAATACTTTGCTCACGCCAGCGATTTTCGCAGCGGCTTCAGCCACGGCACCCACACCCTGGCCAGCGACCAGAACGTGGATGTCGCCACCGATTTTGGCGGCAGCAGCAACGGTGTTCAGGGTGGCAGGAGCCACAACCTTGTTGTCGTGTTCTGCAATTACCAAGATAGTCATGATTCGGCTCCTTAACTCAAAGCACCTTCGCTTCGTTTTTCAGTTTTTCGACCAGTTCAGCCACCGACTTGACTTTGATACCCGCGCTGCGTGCAGCCGGCGCTTCGACTTTCAAAGTCTTGTTGGTGGAGGCGGTGGAAACGCCCAAAGCATCCGCAGTCACTACTTCGAGAGGCTTCTTCTTGGCTTTCATGATGTTTGGCAGAGACGCATAACGCGGCTCGTTCAAACGCAGGTCGGTGGTGACGATCGCCGGCAGTTTCAGGGAAACTGTCTGCGCGCCGCCGTCGATTTCACGGGTCACAGCTACGCTGTCGCCGCTGATTTCGACTTTCGAAGCGAACGTGCCCTGACCGTAGCCGCTCAATGCAGCGAGCATCTGGCCAGTCTGGTTGTTGTCGCTGTCGATGGCCTGTTTGCCAAGGATCACCAGCTGAGGCTGTTCCTTGTCGACAACAGCTTTCAACAGTTTGGCAACGGCCAGGGAAGTCAGGTCTTCGGCGGACTCGACGAGGATGGCGCGGTCGGCACCCAGAGCCAGCGCGGTGCGCAGTTGCTCTTGAGCGGTGGACGGGCCTACGGAGACAACGACGATTTCAGTCGCAACGCGCCCTTCTTGAATAGAGAGTTCTTTCAGGCGCACGGCTTCTTCCACGGCGATTTCGCAGAACGGGTTCATCGACATCTTGACGTTGGCGAGGTCGACGCCAGAGTTGTCGGCTTTCACGCGAACTTTCACGTTGTAATCGACCACTCGTTTCACAGCTACCAGGATCTTCATTGGGCAGTGTTCTCTCGAAAAACTTTGATCGTTGCCGTCAGATGGCACCGGTGGCACGCATTTGTTCAATGCGCTCTGCCCCCAGTCCCAGCTCCTTGAGCACTTGTTCGGTGTGTTGGCCAAGTCCTGGCACGGCATCCATGCGAGGTTCGAACGCACTGTTACTGCCGGGCGGGACCAGGCTCGGAACGGGGCCAGCAGAGGTTTCGACTGCTCGCCAGCGATCACGCGCCTGAAGTTGCGGATGGTCCCAGACACCTTGCATATCGTTCACTCGGGCGTTAGCGATTTGCGCCTGGTCCAGGCGATCGATCACCGCATCGAAGTTGAGCGTGGAGAACGATTCAACGATCAATTCCCGTAGCACATTGCGGTTTTCGACACGTTTGAAGTTGGCCGAGAAACGCGGGTCTTTGGCCAACCCGGGCGCAAGCAGCACCTTCTCGCAAAACAACTGCCATTCACGCTCGTTCTGCAAGCCCAGCATCACCGTGGTGCCGTCACCGACAGGGAAGGGACCGTAGGGGTAAATGGTGGCGTGTGCAGCGCCGGCGCGAGGGGGCGGAGGAGCTCCGTCATAGGCGTAGTACATTGGGTAGTTCATCCACTCGACCAGGCTTTCGAGCATCGAAACGTCGAGGTGGCTGCCTTCACCGGTGCGTTCACGCAACAACAGCGCAGACAGGATGCCGGTGTAGGCGTACATGCCGGCCGCGATATCGGCAATTGAACAACCGGCCTTGGCCATTTCTTCCTCGCCCTGGCCGCCGGTGACCGACAGGAATCCGCCTTCACTCTGGATCAACAGATCGTAGGCTTTCTTCTTCTCGTAGGGGCCACCGGCGCCATAGCCTGAAATGTCGCAGACGATCAGGCGCGGAAAACGCTGGTGCAGCACCTCGAATGACAGCCCCATTCGCGCGGCCGCACCGGGCGCCAGGTTCTGCACGAGCACATCGGCGGTGGCCAGCAAACTGTCCAGCACGTCGGCGGCACAATCCTGCTTCAGGTCGAGGGTCAGGCTTTCTTTTGAACGATTGGTCCAGACAAAGTGCGAGGCCAGACCGTTGACGCGTTGATCGTAGCCCCGGGCGAAATCGCCTGTGCCTGGACGTTCGACCTTGATCACCCTTGCGCCGAGATCGGCCAGTTGTCGGGTACAGAAGGGCGCGGCAATGGCATGCTCAAGGCTGACGACGGTAAGGCCATCGAGCGGACGGATGCTTTTGGGCTGGCTCATGATTTTTATCTCTCTTGTTATCAGAAAGAGCGCGGCAGCTCGAGCAGGTGTTCGGCAACGTAGGACAAGATCAGGTTGGTAGAGATGGGCGCTACCTGATACAGACGGGTTTCGCGGAATTTGCGTTCGACGTCGTATTCGCAGGCAAAGCCGAATCCTCCGTGGGTCTGCAAGCAGGCGTTAGCCGCTTCCCAGGACGCTTTCGCTGCCAGGTACTTGGCCATGTTGGCGCTGGCCCCGGCGTTGATGCCGCTGTCGTATTCTTCGCAGGCACGCCAGCGCATCAGGTCAGCCGCTTCGATTTCGATGTGGGCTTCGGCGATGGGGAACTGCACGCCCTGGTTCTGCCCGATAGGGCGCCCGAACACCACACGGTCTCGGGCATAAGCACTGGCCTTTTCGATAAACCAGCGACCGTCGCCGATGCATTCGGCAGCGATAAGTGTGCGTTCGGCATTCAGCCCGTCGAGGATGTACCGGAAGCCTTTGCCTTCCTCGCCGATCAGGCTGTCAGCGGGGATTTCCAGGTTGTCGAAGAACAGTTCGTTGGTTTCGTGATTGACCATGTTGGCGATCGGCTGCACGGTCATGCCGTTGCCGATGGCCTCGCGCAGGTCGACCAGAAAGATCGACATGCCTTCGGACTTTTTCTTCACCTCGGCCAAGGGCGTAGTGCGCGCCAGGAGGATCATCAGGTCGGAATGCTGGATTCGCGAGATCCACACTTTCTGCCCGTTGATCACGTACTTGTCGCCGCGTTTGATCGCGGTGGTCTTGATCTTGGTGGTATCGGTGCCGGTGGTGGGCTCGGTCACACCCATCGATTGCAGGCGCAGTTCACCGTTGGCCAGTTTCGGCAGGTAGTAGCTTTTCTGTGCCTCGCTGCCATGACGCAGCAGGGTGAACATGTTGTACATCTGCCCGTGAACGGTGCCGGAGTTGCCGCCACAGCGGTTCACTTCTTCGAGGATCACCGAGGCCTCGGCCAGCCCGAGGCCGGAGCCGCCATATTCGACAGGAATCATCGCAGCCAGCCAACCGGCGTCGGTCAGGGCCTTGACGAAGGTTTCCGGGAAACCTTTTTCTTCGTCGACTTTGCGCCAGTACGCGGCATCGAATTCAGCACACAAGGCGCGTACGCCTTCGCGGATGGCATTGAGTTCATCAGAGTTGCGGTCGGTCATTATTATTCTCCTCAACGCGTCACGCATGGCATCAGCCCTGCGTGACCGGGTTCGGGTAGGGCGCAATCAGATCGGGTTGAAACCCAGCGCAGCACGAAAGCGATTTTTGACGTAGTGACCATCACGGGGTGGCAGCACCCGGGGTGGGTTTTCTGCTTTGATCTTGATCGTCGCGAGCTTGACGCCGTCACGGGTAGCGAAGCGTTCGCGCAGGTCGTGTACGCCTTCCATGTCGCGAATTTCGTCGGTCCAACTGAAGCCGCAAGTCTTCGCCACCTGGTCCAGGGAAATACCGAAACCGGCGTGGCTGACTTGCATGCCGGTCTCGCCAAAGTGACCGTTGTCCAGCACTGCGATGGTCAGGTTGGCGGGCTTCTGCAGTGCTACCGTGGCCAGTGCGCCGAATCCCATGAGTAACTCACCGTCACCGGTGACTACCACCACCGACTTGTCCGGCTGGGCATTCGCCAGGCCCAGGCCGACCGTTATTGCGCTGCCCATGGCAGCCCAGAGGTAATAATTCAGATCATGGTCGCCGGCGGCCATGACGTCATAAGACGCTGAGCCCAGACCGGTCACGACCAGCACATCTTTGCGGTCGGCCAGCAAGGCTTTGACCACTTCGCGGCGGCACAGGGTGTGGTTTGCGCTTACTTGACCCATTTCTTTTCTCCAATCAGGCGCTGACCGAGCAGCAGGGCAGTGGCGGAATCACCGTTGAAGGCCATGGTTGCGGCACCGTGCAGCAGCGGGGCGACGTCTTCCGGGACATCTGCGCGCCAGGTCATGACCTTCATCAGGTTCAGGGAGGCTTCGGTGGCCTGGCCCATCGGGTTCTGCCACGCGTTGAATTCGGCCCAGTCGCCGCGCATGGTGACCACCATCAACAGCGGGAAGCCGGCACATACCTGAAGTGCCAGGGTGTTGATGCAGTTGCCGACACCACTGGACTGCATCAATAGGGCGCCGCGCTCACCGCCGAGCCAGGCGCCGGCGAGGTAGCCGATGCCTTCTTCTTCGGTGGTGAGGACAACGGCTTTGATGTCCGGGTCGGCATACGACATGCGGATGGCCGCCGAGTGACCTGCATCCGGTACGAAGACCACGTGTTTGACGTCGTGGGCCTTGAGCACGCGGAATACATCCTCCTGCCAATCCTGCCCCACGGTTTGTTCAGCTTCTGTTGACATGCCCATCTCCCAAGCAGTGCTGCTTTTGTGTTTTCACACATTCTGGGAGTGCTGAAGGAGAACGACGACTACCGTTTTTGTCTTTGAGATATGCCCGTTTTATATAGCTGGACGGTGAATGCATGGCGCAGTGGCGAACTGCGATAACCACAAAGTATGGGAAGGGCAAAGGTGCTGAGCCTGGGCGCCTGGCCATAGCATTTGGGCATATCAGCTAGAGCGTGATCCGCTCTTATTGACGGGGTGGGGCTAGGGTAGTTTTCGGCTACGTGGTTACAGCGCGTAACCGACGCAACTACAACAATAAGTAGGGGGCACACCTAATGAAAAACAGGCTACCGGCCGCGGCAGGCATTCTGATCGCCATGCTATTGGGGATTCTTATCGGCTACATGATTTTCCTGAACTTCCCGGACAAAGCGGCGGCGACGAGAGTGGCCGGTTACATCTCGATCGTCTCTGACATTTTTCTACGCCTGATCAAAATGCTCATTGGCCCTCTGGTGTTCTCGACCCTGGTGGTGGGCATCGCATACATGGGGGATGCCAGCGCTGTCGGCCGGGTGTTCGGCAAGGCACTGGGCTGGTTTTTGACGGCCTCGTTGATCTCGCTGTCGGTAGGGCTGGTCATGGCCAACCTGTTGCAACCCGGGCATAACCTGGGATTGCCATTACCAGAGGTGACCAGTGCGACCAACCTGCAAACGTCGGTGTTCACCCTCAAGGATTTCATGACACATCTGGTGCCCAAATCTTTCGCGGAGGCCATGGCCACCAACGAAATTCTTCAAATCGTGGTGTTCTCGATATTCTTCGGCGTTGCGCTGGCCTCCCTGGGCAAGAAAGCCGAGGGCCTGGTGAATGTCATCGAAGATCTGTCCCACGCGATGTTGAAGGTTACCGGTTATGTGATGAAGCTTGCTCCGCTGGCGGTGATGGCGGCCATGGCCGCGACCGTTTCAATTAACGGCCTGTCCATTCTGGTCAAGTTCGCCGTGTTCATGCGCGACTTCTATCTCGGGCTGATGGTGCTCTGGGTGATGCTGGTGTTTGCCGGCTGGATGTTTCTGGGGCGTCGGGTGTTCAAACTGGTGGTGCTGATCAGAGAGGCTTTCCTTCTGTCTTTCGCTACAGCCAGCTCCGAGTCGGCTTACCCGAAGATTCTTCATGCGCTGGATCGTTTTGGGGTCAAGCGCCGAATCTCGAGTTTCGTCATGCCCATGGGGTATTCCTTCAATCTTGACGGCTCGATGATGTACTGCACGTTTGCCGTACTGTTCATCGCTCAGGCCTATGGCATCGAGATGTCCATCGGCACGCAGATCACCATGTTGTTGACGTTGATGCTGACCTCCAAAGGCATGGCCGGCGTGCCCCGGGCTTCGTTGGTGGTGATTGCCGCGACGCTGACCCAGTTCGATATTCCCGAAGCCGGTTTGCTGCTGATTCTGGGGATCGACACCTTCCTCGATATGGGCCGCTCGGCCACCAACGCGGTGGGCAACTCCATCGCCACGGCTGTGGTGGCCAAATGGGAAGGCGAGTTGGTGAGTGAGGATAAGGCCGAGCGAGACGCCGCCGCGCTGGACGCTTCGGGTGGCGTGGGGGAGAAACCGCTGACTGTCTGACCCGTGCCGAGAAAAACGAAACCCGGCGATGGCCGGGTTCGTTCAAATACACTTGGGTTAACGCAGGGCGCTACAGAACGCGCGGATGGCCTCGCAGGCCTTGAGCAATGAAGCATCATCCAGGGCGTAGGCAATGCGAATGTAGGGGCCGAGGCCAAACGCGCTGCCATGCACCACCGCCACATTCGCTTCGTCGAGCAATGCGTGGGCGACGTCTTCATCGGTGAGCAGCGCTCGACCGCCCGCTGAGGTGCGACCGATCAGCCCCGCGCAGGAGGCGAACGCGTAAAACGCCCCGGCTGGGCTGACGCATTCAAGACCAGGTGTGGCGTTCAAAAGCTCCACCATCAAATCGCGACGCCCCTGAAAAGCGGCACGGCTTTCGCGGATGAAGTCCTTGGGCCCCTCCAGTGCGGCGAGTGCGGCCTGCTGTGAGATCGAGCTTGCACCTGAGGTTTGCTGACCTTGCAGTTTTTCCATGGCCTCCAGTAGCCAGCGTGGCCCGGTGGCAAAACCGATACGCCAGCCGGTCATGGCATAGGCCTTGGAAACACCGTTCATGGTCAGGGTTCGCGTGGCGAGCCGTGGTTCAACCTGGGCGAGGGTATGGAATACTTGATCGTCGAAGATCAGGTGTTCGTAGATGTCATCGGCCAGAATCAACACGTGAGGGTGTGCCAACAACACCTGCACCAAGGCTTGAAGCTCATCCCGGCTGTAAACTGCGCCCGTCGGGTTGGACGGCGAGTTGAGGATCAGCCAGCGGGTCTGCGGTGTGATCGCCGCGGTCAGTGCCGCGGGCGTCAGCTTGAATCCGGTATCGGCATCGCAAGTGACGATTCTGGTTTCACCACCACACAGTTGCACCATCTCCGGATAACTGACCCAGTACGGCGCCGGCACGATGACTTCGTCACCCTCATTGAGGGTCGCGGCCAGGGCGTTGTAGATCACCTGCTTGCCACCGTTGCAGACAAGGGTGTCTTGCCAGGTAACGTCCAGGCCGTTCTCACGACGGAACTTGGCGGCCACCGCTTCTCGCAGTGAGCGTACACCGGCGACCTGGGTGTAGCGGGTGTGGCCGTGTTCGATGGCGTGAATGGCCGCTTCACGTACATGTTCGGGTGTATCGAAATCTGGCTCGCCGGCGCACAGCGAAATGATCTTCGCACCTTGCGCCCGGCGCTCAGCCACTCTATCGATTATCCGATAGGTCGCGGAAGGTTGCGCACAGGCCAGGCGTTGGTTCAGACGTTGGATATCAGCGCTCATGCGCGGGTTCTCCATTCGGTAAGGTTCATCAGTTCCAGGGTCGAGCGACCTTCGGTCAATGCTTGCATCATCAGCGCCTCCTTGTTCGCGCGAGCTTCGCCTTCAGCGAGGGTACGTGCGGCATCCGACTTGGGAATGATGATCACGCCATCATCGTCGGCTACGACCAGGTCACCGACCGCCACGCCTACGCCATTGAAATTGAATGGCTGGCCCACGGAGGGCGCGCTGACCTTGACGGTGCCTTTGACCGAGATGCCGCGCGCGAATACTGGAAACTGGCGCTTCTTCAGCGCCGCGATATCACGAACGCCCCCATCAATGACCAGGCCGACCACGCCTGCCGCTTCGGCTGCCACGGTCAGCACTTCACCCCAGTAACCGGCGATGAAACTTCCCGTACCCACCACCAGAACGCTGCCGCGAGGCACGCGTTCCATTGCCAGGTGCAACGACAGGTTGTCACCCGGCGAGCACTCCAGTGGGTAGGCCGGCGCGGCGATGAAGGCACCGTCCCAGACGGGACGGATCGCGCTGTCGACCGCACAGGGCAGATGGGACGCTTCATACAGCGTCGAGCTGCCCAGGACTTTTGCTCGTTCGTGGAAATTCAACGGGAGGGGGAGCGTGGTCATCAGACTTTCCTCTGCAGGTGGTGGTAACCCAGTGCGGCGCGGGCTTGCTTGAGGGTTTTGCCTTGAGCGATCAGGGCTCGGATATCGGCTTCGACCGACTCGATCTGGCGGGCGCACGCGGCCACTTCAGTTGCCCGGGCGCGAGGCACAATCACCACGCCGTTGGCGTCGGCCACCACGATGTCCCGGGCACAGACGCGAGCCGTGCCGACAGACACTGGTTGATTGACCGACTGAACCTGTACGCGGTCCTTACCGGTGCGCATGAAGCGGCCCTTGCTGAAGATCGGATAGCCGTCGCTCAGCGCCTTGTTCACGTCTCGGCAAACACCGTCGATGACGGTGGCCGCAATCTGCCGGCTGCTGGCGTACTGGGTCATGATGTCGCCCCATACCGTGCAGTCTGTGCGGCCACTGTTGTCGATCACCACGACGTCACCGGGGAGCACGTCTTCGATGAAGTCGCCCACAGTACCGGGAGGCACGCTGGCCGAAACGTACTGCACGGTGAAGGCAGGTCCGACGATGACCTTGCTGTAATTGTCCAGCGGTGCCACGCCCAGGCATTGGCCGGGCAGGCCGAGTTTGTCCAGGGCATCGGAGACGCCAGGGGTGTCCAGGCCCTCAAACAGGGCGACAAGTGCTTGGTCTTCAAGATTCATCAGGAACGCTCCACCTGGATAGCTTCGAACTGGGTGTCATGCATCACTTCGGCCACTGAGCGGCCGCTGCGAACCGCTTCCACCATGCCGTCCTGGCGACGGGTAATGCGCTCGCCAAGATCGACTACCTTCTCGATGTAAGCCTGGGGCACGAACACCGTTCCGCAGTTATCGGCGATGACATAGTCGTCTTCGCTGACGTCGACGCCCGCCACATTGATCGTCACGGCGGCATCGATCTGCACCACCCGATTGCGCGCGCTGATCATGGTGACGCCACGGCCATATACCGGGTAGCCAATCGACTCGCTGCCATCGATATCGCGACTGAAGCCGTCGATGACCGTGCCGCGCACCTGTTTGCCGGCCGCGGCGTTGGCGAGAATGTCGCCCCAGCAGGAAATGCCCTCGATACCGCCGGCAATGACCAGCACGCGATCGTCGCTGTCAATCTGCTCCACTACCGGGGTGATCAGATGCACGGTGGGCACGCTGTCGGTTTTTGGCGCCAGCAACACGGTACTGGCGCGACCGATGATCTTCGGGCAGTTCCAAAGCGGGCGTAGTCCCACGGTGGCACCAGCCAGGCCGAGGAAGTCGAGGGCGTCGGATACCGTGTTGGTATCTAGCGCTGCCAAGCGATCCAGCAAACTCTTTTTGTTCATGGGGTAGCCCCTGCGGTGACGGAGGCGGCCAGTGTCGACGAGGCGATTTGATAGGTATATTACTAATCACAGAAGCGTTAGATACGCTAAACCTATGGAATAATCATGATCAATTTCCGTCTGATCCGTCACCTCTGGCTGTTCCTGGCCGTCGCCGAAGAGCAGAATTTCGGCCGTGCGGCCAAGCGGCTTGGCATGTCTCAGCCTCCCCTGAGCGAGCAGATTCAGGTGCTGGAACAGGCACTCAAGGTCCAACTGTTCGAGCGCTCGCGACGCGGGGCGAAACTGACCCCAGTGGGGGCGGCGATCCTGCCGGCGGTGCGTAAATTCGCCGAACAACTCGAGCGCCTGGAACTGGCGGTGGAGGAGGCCGTAGCAGGGCAGTCGGGGATGTTGACCATCGGTGCCATCTCCACGGCCATGTTTGACGTACTGCCTGGTCTGATCGAACAGATGAAAGACGATTACCCGCACCTGACCGTATCCGTGCGGGAAATCGACAGCGTAGAGGCCGTTCCGGCACTGGAAGCCGGTGATATCGACCTGGCCTTCGCCCGTCTGGACGGTGATCTGGGCGCCTCGATCCAGTCACTGCCGTTGCTGGAGGATCGTCTGGTAGTGGCGTTACCCAGTGACCACCCATTGGCGGCGCGAACACGTATCAGTTTGTCCAGCCTGGCCAACGAACCTTTGGTGATGTTTTCGCGAAAGGTCAGCCCGGTCTATTTCGACTACTTGATCGCAACCTGCCGAGCCAGCGGGTTTTCCCCGCGGGTGCTGCATGAAGTGCGTTCGGTCGCTTCGCAAATTGCCTTTGTCAGCTATGGGCAGGGCATCGCCCTGGTACCGGCATCCTTGAAAAAAATGGCACCGGATAACGTGGTATTTCGATCATTGAGTCAGAAGCTTAACGTGGTGACGACGGCGGTCGCCTGGAATGCGGATCGGCCCAATCCGCTCATAGCGCAAGTGATTGCGCGACTGCGGAAAAAGGCCTGAGCCGGACAAGAGCAGCGAGTGGGCAATCAACGATAGGTTTGGCGTATGGAAACGTTCCACAATTAGGAATTTACATAAGACTCGAACCGGCTGAAATTGGGCCTGTCGCCGATGACCTGTTTCGGCGGCAGTCCTATCGTCCAAGGAGTCATTTTCGTGACCGCATCCGAAACGTTCACTCATACGCAGCTCCCTTTGACCGTTGAGGGAGTCCAGCTGAACGTCGCCGCCATTCATCGAAATGGCAACCTGACGCCGATTGTGTTCCTGCATGGTTTTGGTTCCACCAAAGAGGACTACGCCGACATCGTGCAGCACGCGGAATTCGCCGGGCACCCCTTCCTTGCCTACGACGCACCGGGCTGCGGGGAGAGTCAGTGCAGCGACCTTTCCAGTATTTCGATTCCTTTTCTGCTGCAGACCGCATTACAGATGCTGGAGCATTTCGGTATCGAGCGCTTCCACCTGGTCGGCCACTCCATGGGCGGACTGACCGCACTGATGCTGGCCCATCAGTTCCCGGAGCGGGTAATCAGTTTCGTCGATATAGAGGGCAATATTGCTCCGGAAGATTGCTTTCTCAGCCGGCAGATCAACGCTTATCCAAGCGATGATCCAGAGAAGTTTTTCACGGCTTTCATCGCGCGTGCCCGGCAGGCCCCGGCATACGCCAGCGCACTCTATTCGGCGAGCCTCAGGCAAAAGGTGCGTGCCGGGGCAGTGCGGGGGATATTCCGGTCGATGGTCGACCTTTCCGATAACGCCGACCTGATGAGCAGGTTTCTCGGCTTGAAGTGCCCGCGAATGTTCATGTACGGCGAGCAGAACGCTTCACTGTCCTACCTTTCGCACATCGAGGCCCAAGGCGTGCGTTTGGCGCCAATTCCGGCCTGCGGCCACTTCCCCATGTACTCCAACCCCATCGCGATGTGGAAACAGATCGCCGATTTCCAGACTAGCAGTCGAACCGGGTAAGTCCGATCGCCCCGAGCGCTTCCCGATGTAGGGCGGGAGCCTGACTGCGGGCTCGCGGTCGCTATTCAACGCGTTTCATCTCACATGTCTGCCGCGGCGATGTGTGAGGGCGCGTGCATGCCTGTAATCCATAACAACAAGAGGTTCAAATCATGCTCGAAGTCATAAACAGCTTTCTTTCCGGAAAGCTCCTGATCGTACTTATCGTAGGCCTGGGTGGCTATTTCACGATTCGTTCACGCTTTGTCCAGTTTCGCCATTTCCTGCATATGTTCGGAGCCTTTCGCGATAGCGTGCAGAAGAGCGCCGGTCAGATCAGCTCGTTCCAGGCCTTGATGCTTAGCCTGGCGGGTCGCGTAGGGGCGGGCAACATCGCCGGGGTCGGGTTGGCCGTGACGTTGGGCGGGCCAGGAGCGGTGTTCTGGATGTGGGTGACCGCGCTGGTAGGCATGTCCACCAGCTTCTTCGAATGCAGCCTGGGGCAGTTGTATAAACGGTGCGATGCCAAGGGGCAGTTTCGGGGTGGGCCGTCGTACTACATCCAGTACGGACTGAAACAGGCGTGGCTGGGCAAGGTCATGGCCGTGTTGCTCCTGGTGACTTTCGGTTTTGCCTTCAACGGGCTGCAATCCCATGCCGTGACTCACTCGCTGAACAATGCGTTCGGCTTCTCCACGACCTACTCCGGTATTGCGATTGCCGTATTGCTCGGCCTGGTATTCATGGGTGGCATCAAGCGCATCGCTGCCGTCTCGGACCTGTTGGTGCCGGTCAAGACACTGGCCTACATTGGCGTGACCGTTTATGTGATCGTACTTCAGTTTGACCATGTGCCGGGCATGCTGGTGACCATTTTCAAAAGTGCCTTTGGCCTCGACCAGGCATTCGCAGGCCTGGTTGGCAGTGCCATCGTCATGGGCGTCAAACGCGGGGTGTTTGCCAATGAGGCGGGACTGGGCAGTGCGCCCAACGTAGCCGCCGTAGCGAAAGTCGATCACCCGGCGGCTCAAGGGGTGGTTCAAGCTTTCAGCGTCTTCCTGGATACCTTTGTGATCTGTACCTGCACGGCGCTGCTGATTCTGTTGTCGGGTTTTTACACGCCAGGCTTCGAAGGCGATGGCCTGGTACTGACACAGAACGCACTGGCGGCAGTGGTCGGGGACTGGGGGCGCACGTTCATTAGCGTGGCATTGGCTCTGTTTGTCTTCACGTCGATCCTCTATAACTACTATCTGGGCGAAAATAACCTGCGCTTTCTACTGGGCGATAAACGTGCTGCGGTGATGACCTATCGGGGCCTGGTGTTGCTGTTGATCCTTTGGGGCGCCGTGCAAAATCTGGGCACGGTGTTCGCCTTTGCCGATATCACCATGACGCTGTTGGCTTTCGTCAATCTGATCGCGCTGGCGCTGTTGTTCAACGTCGGCATGCGCTTGCTGCGTGACTATGACCGGCAGCGCAAGGCCGGCATCAAGTCGCCGATATTCGACTCCAGCCAGTTCGCGGATCTTGATCTTGACTTGCAGGCATGGCCCCATCGGGAAAAGGTCGGCAACAGCATCCCTGAATCTGCACCACAGGTAGCACCTGCCTCTGCCGTGCGCTGATGAAAAAAGGGCCCATGACAAGTCATGGGCCCTTGAAGGTCGTCTGGAGATCCTCCGTCAATCAGACTCGCGCAGCATGGGGCTTTACACGTCCCTTCAAACCGGTACGTTCTTCAATCTCACCTGAGCCACTGATATAGCCGTAACGCGACAGGTTGGGCATCAGCATCGCGGCGATGAAGGTGATGGTCACGACCGCCGCTACGTAGAAGAAAAAGTACTCCTCGATGCCCTGTGAGCGAAGCGACAAGGCCACGTATTCGGCGGTGCCGCCAAATGCCGCATTGCCCACCGCATAGGGAAATCCAACCCCCAATGCACGTACGGCAGGTGGGAACAGTTCGGCTTTGACGATCCCGGCAATCGGCGTGTAGAGCGACGCAATGGCCAGACCGCCAAACACCAGCACGAATGCCATGAACGGGTTGCTGACCGACTGCAGCGAGTACAGCAGGGGGATCACCAGCAACATGGCCAGCCCGGAGAACATCAACATGTGCGCCTTGATACCGATGCGGTCGGCGAGCAAGCCGAACAGCGGCTGGCAAAGCATGAAGCCGATCAGGGCCGCCGTCATGATGAAGCTGACCGTTTCCGGGCTGAAGCCGGCGGAGATCACCAGGAACTTCTGCATGTAGGTAGTGAAGGTATAGAAATACAGCGAACCACCGATGGTGAACGCCACCACCAGGGCAACTGCGCGTTTGTGTTTGAACATGCCGCGCAGAGAGCCGGCATCTTTGCGGTTCATGTCTTTCTTGTTGGCGGTTTCATGCATGGCGCGACGCAGATACACCACCACGACCGAGCTCAGCGCGCCGATGAAGAACGGAATCCTCCAACCCCACTCGCGCAACTCTTCACCGGTCAGGGTTTGTTGGAGAATGACGACGGTCATCAAGGCCAGCAGCTGACCGGCAATGATGGTGAAGTACTGAAACGAGCCATAGAAACAGCGACGACCCGGTGTCGCGATTTCGCTGATGTAGGTGGCGCCGGTGCCGTATTCCGCACCGACCGACAGGCCCTGAATCAGCCTGGCAACCACGAGCAGGATCGGCGCCGCGACGCCTATGGTTGCGTAGGTCGGCATGACGGCGATCAGCAGCGAGCCGGCGCACATCATGAACACCGAGATAATCATCGAGACCTTGCGGCCGCGAGTGTCAGCGATCCAGCCGAATATCCAGCCACCGAGCGGGCGCATGAAAAAGCCGACGGCGAAGACGCCCGCGGTCGCCAGTAGCTGGCTGGTCGTGTCGCCCTTGGGGAAAAACGAAGCGGCGAAGTAGATGGCGGTGTAGGCGTAAATGAAAAAGTCGTACCACTCCACCAGATTGCCCGAGCAGGCACCCATGATGGCCTTGACGCGGTTGGGCGCTCTCATCGCAGCAGTTTGGGCTGCGTGGTCTTTGGCGTCTGTGATTGATGCGGACATGTGATTCACCCTTTTTTCAAGGCGAGGGGAGACGAGGAGCGCGCTGATGCGCGTCCGACGTGACTGGCTCGTTGGGTTTTGGGTTTAACGAAAAGGCGTGAACCCGCTCACGGCCGGATTTCCGTAGAGAAGGGAGAGGGTGGATGCACGAGCGTGGCGAACGGTAGTGGCCCGGGGAAATCGGACGGGTGAGACGAAGCATTGAACATCATGGCGCGAGCCCTCGAATCTTATTCTTGTAGTGAGTCGAGCGCTCTTTGGCGCCGACGTTGATTGCACGCTACCGCAGAGTCAGGAGGGTAATAAGCCGTCAGGCAGGCCTAACTGATATACCTGAATTTTATAGCTTGGCGTGCAGCCCCGGCGGGCCGGGGGATACAGCCGGCTTGAAGGTCCTGGGGCCGCACGACACGGTGGTTGCGGGGCATTCCAAGGTGCGTAAATGCGATTACACTCACAGCACTTTCGCCGCATATCGCGCCGAGCCCGATGCTGACTGGCCTGGTAATGGATGTCGTTCAACTCAAAACCCTGATTCATGTTGCCGAGCTGGGCAGTCTCAGCAAGGCCTCGGATCGTCTTCACATCGCGCAACCGGCACTTAGCCGGCAAATTCGATTGTTGGAAAAGGAACTCGGCACCTACCTGTTTGATCGACATGGTCGAGGCATGGAGATCACCGACGCCGGACGTGAAGTGTTGGCACATGCCACCCGAATCATGGAAGAAATGGAGTCCATTCGAAGTTCTGTTGTGGGCGCAAAGTCCTCTTTTCGGGGAACGGTCGTCATCGGCACGACGCCGACGGTCGCGCAAATTATCACTGTTCCATTGGTACGCAAGATCAAAGAGGCGCATCCGAATCTCGCCGTCAGGTTTTCCTCAGCCTTCAGCGGTTATCTGCTCGATTGGGTTCAGCGTGGCGAATTGGAGCTGGCGATTTCTTACGATCCCCATCCTTTGCATACGCTGCGTATCGTGCCGGTGATGATGGAAAATCTGCTGCTGGTCGGTCCCGCCAGCGCCAACCTGCGTCTTGATACGCCGATATCGTTCGAGTCATTGGCTGAGCAGCAATTGGTATTGCCAAGCGCTCGACATAGCCTTCGCGTGATTCTGGATGATTGTGCACGTCAAGTCGGGATCAAGCTCAAGACCAGCGTTGAAGCCGACTCCTTCGGCGCCATGATCGATCTGGTCCGAAATGGCTTCGGTCTGACCGCTTTGCCTTTGGCATCGATTTACGCGCAGGTCGACGCTGGCGTGCTCAGTGCAGCCCCCTTGGTCGACCCCGTTCCCATGCGCAAACTGGTTCAGGTTTTTCCGGCCGACAGGCGGGTCAGTCCGGCCGCCAAATTTGTCGGGGATGCCTTTATCGAGATTGCCGCCGATCTGGTCAATCGCAAGATTTGGGCTGGACACATGCTTTGAGCCAACGGTGAACCTGTTAGCTGCGAGTGCCCCGTCCCCATACAAATCGCCCAATTATCCGTAGTTGCGCAGCTGCTCACGAGTTCCGCTTTGCTCACCACTGATGACACTGTCTTGAACCAACAAACGCGACTGCCTGGCGTATTCGGCATTTTTATTTTGGGGATGCTGCAAGTTCTGGTCTGGGGAGGTTCGTTCTTCCTGATGGCCGTCATGGCCGATCCGATCATGAAAGAGACCGGTTGGGCCAGCCAGTGGGTGTATGGCGCACTGTCTCTGAGCATTCTGGTTTCCGCGATGCTGGCACCGTTGACCAGCCGGCTTATCGCCCGGTACGGCGGCCGCCCCATCCTGGCCAGTAGCGGGCTGGGTGTCGCTATCGGGTTGTTTCTGATGGCCATCTCGACCTCGTTGCCGATGTTTCTTTTGTCTTGGGCCGTGATTGGCGTCGGTATGGCGCTGGGGCTGTATGAAGCGCTATTCGCGGCTTTAGGTTCTCTGTACGGGGAGCGGGCGGGCAGTGCGATTACCGGGATCACGCTTATTCAGGGTTTGCGACAACGCTGTCATGGCCCGCGGTAGCGCTGGTCATCGAGCACGTTGGCTGGCGCACGACATGCGTGGCTTATGGGGTGTTATTGGTCATTGCCGTGGCACCGCTTTATCTCTGGGTGCTGGCGCGGGGCACGGGACCCCTCACAAAGAGCCCGGCAGTGAGTGATGAAAGTCTCTCAATAGACCGGCGGATCTACCTGTTGCTTACGCTGATCTTCGCGTTGGGTGCCGTGATCATGACGGCGATGTCGGTCCAGCTGATTTCATTGTTGCAGGGGCAGGGCTACTCGCTTGCAGCCGCTATCGGACTGAGCGCGTTGCTGGGGCCGAGTCAGGTAGGGTCACGTGTTCTACAAGTGTTTTCGCGAAAGCGACACCCGATCTGGACGACGTTGATCTCTGTGGTGTTCGTGGCAATTGGTCTGCTGTTTGTGACCATCTCTCCGGCAATGACCGCGCTGGGTCTGGTGATCTATGGTGCGGGTAATGGCTTGCGGGCGATCGTTCGAGGACTGCTGCCATTGGCCCTCATGTCGCCTACTCATTATGTTTTGCTGATGGGGCGCATGGCTCGGCCTTCGCTCATAGGACAGGCCTTGACTCCCCTCGCGGCCGGGTACCTGTTAGAGATCTGGGGCGCTGGCGGTGTGCTTGCGGGCCTGAGTTCGCTGGCGGTATTGAATGTGCTCCTGGTGTTGCTGCTGATTCGACTGGTATGAAAAGAACAGCTCTGATTGCCATCTTCCCTAAGGATCCGGCTGGCATCTTCAGCGGCCAGCGACTCGAGTTCTTTGATGGCAATTTTTGGTCATGAAATGGACTCCCCCTACTTTTACCCCCACAAAAACGTCGGCTCTTGATGGACGTTACTGGACTCTCGTGGAGCAGAACACCGCTGGAGCTCAAGTAAATACTCGCTTGGAAAAATCCAGAGTGAAATTTTCAAAGCTTTCAAGAAGTATGCAAAAGGAGATCGGGTGCTAGGGGGCGAGTGTTCGAATTACTCCGTCCAGACCATTATTTCTGAGTGAAATCAGACACTTAAGCCAGTCAGCTAGTTCGGCTTTTTTGTGCCTGCGTAAAACCCGCGCAAAACTGGTGCAAAACTACCCGGTGATTTTGCTGATATTCAGGTCCGGAATCGCCTCTGGTCAGATGATTTCCTCGTGGTCACGTTGGTAGTTTTGGGTCATGCCTTCGCTCGCATGTCACGCGATTTTTTGCCCATCCTTTCCGACTTTCATGTACAGGTGCAGCGACAGCACTCGCACTTCGTGGAGGCCCGGCATCTATTCCTCCTTCCAACCTGCGTACCAGTTGGCCGCCTCCCACCGGCAGGCTGTATATGGATTAGTGGGTTATGCTGGAAGCAGGCAACGTGAGAACACAAACGGTCTCTCATCATGGATGGATCAAGATGAAACTGATTTTGGTTTTGCTTGTTGTTGGTCTGTTGGCTTGGAAGTTTTCCCCTGAATTACAGTCCTGGGTTGAGGCTCGGCCATCGAGTCCCCAAAGAATCTCTGCGGTCTTGATTGCGCCAAAGCCTGTTTCGGCTCCAGTCAAATGCGATGGGCGCAAATATTGCTCGCAGATGACCTCGTGCGCAGAGGCCACAAACTTTCTGCAAAATTGCCCAGGAATGGAAATGGATGGCGACTACGACGGGATACCTTGTGAGAAGCAGTGGTGCCGGTGACTAATCGCAGTTCGCCGGTAGGCTAGATGGTTTAATGAGATAAATTCTTAATGGAGTTGTTACTATGGAAAAGGCGTTTCGAAATCCGTTGTTTTTAACCGGGCTGCCACTAGTTGTCTGCGGTCTTGCTATCACTGCGCCGGGCCTTTGGATTCCTGGCGTGGTCTTGATGGTCGCTGGTTGGGCAAAGGGTAAGAAGCTTGTCTGACGTCATCGCCGCGACCCCTTGTCGATGAGCCAAGCCATGTAGCGCGGTGTTGTGATGACGATAATCATGGCTTTACCGTGACCGGGTGCGACAGAGGAGTGGGTGATTTTTTCGGGTTGGTCTACGCTCTGACTACGTTTCAATGCCGTTTTCGGCGAACCATTTGGCTCAGGCTACCGCTCGAAAGGACTCATATGAAATTCAATATCGTTGCCTTGGGCTTGCTTGCTGTTTTGGCTGGCTGCACAACTGCGGGCCCATATGTCACCAACATCTCAAGCGATGGACGTAACGGCTTGAATATCGAGAAGTGCTCCGTGAAGATGAATGCTTTCATGGGTACTGTTAGCACCACCGAATGTACATCCCAAAACGTTCAGCTCAGTCGCAGCAACTGATTTCAGGTTTCAGTTGGGTTTGTCTCAAGTCAGCTTCCCGTATTCTGCCAACTCGATCTGGTACTTCGCGGCGATCTGCTCGACCTGTGGTGTCGTCAGCTTTTCATCCAGGGTGCGCAGCTTGTTGCACTGCGGTGCGCAAACGCACGCCGGGGGAGACTCTGGAGGCCGAGGGTTAATATTCGAGCGGGCCGCGTGAGTGCCTGTTGACATCAATTAACGGATGAGCGAATTTAATCAAATCCTGTCATTTCTATATATTTAGAAATGAGCCGAACAAAGCCTCGCCAGAGAAGTCTGCCGGGGCTTCGTCGTATTCGGCTTAGGAGAAAACATGTCTAGAGCTCAACGACGACACGATACGCGCCGCATAAAGGCTCGTTTTTATTCAAGGCAACGCGCTTACGAATGCTGGTCAACCAGCGAGAAAAACGCCGGGCTTTTTGCAAACAATGGGAAGGTATGTTCCTGTTGGATGTGCGGCAATCCCAGAAAACAAGGATTGCTCACCATGCAGGAGTTGCGAGCTGACCTTCCCATTCAAGAGTGAAAACAGAACCCGGCCACCGAGCCGGGTTCGGAACACAACGCCCCCCTTAACGCCGGTCCAGCCAAACCGTTTGTGCATTACAGAATTCACGCACACCGAAATGCGAGAGTTCACGGCCAAAGCCACTCTTCTTCACGCCACCAAAACTGACACGCGGATCGCTGGCGCTATAGCCGTTGATGAACACGCCGCCGGTTTCAAGTTCGCTGGCCATCTGCCGGGCGAGTTCGACATTGCGCGTGTAGAGGGTGGCGGTGAGGCCGAACTCGCTGTCATTGGCCAACTCCAGCGCATGGGCTGCGTCTCGGGCCGTGATGATTGAGGCCACCGGACCAAACAACTCCTGTTTGAATGATGTCATCTGATCGGTCACGTCGCCGAGTACAGTGGGCTCATAGTAGTTACCTGGGCCTTCAGCCTTCTTTCCACCCATCAGCAACGTCGCGCCTTCTTTCAGTGTGTCGCGCACCTGTTGATCCAGTTCATCGCGCAGATCGAAGCGAGCCATCGGGCCGATATAGGTAGTGGTAGCCAGTGGATCACCGACAACCAGTTGTTGGGTGGCCTCGACGAACTTGCGGGTAAATTCCCGGGCAATGCCTTGCTCGACAATCAGGCGTTTGGCTGCGGCACAGACTTGTCCGGTGTTTTGATAGCGCCCGATCACGGCGGCTTTTACCGCCTCATCGAGGTCTGCGTCGTCGAGAACGATAAACGGGTCGGAGCCGCCCAGTTCCAATACGCACTTCTTCAGTGCGGCTCCGGCCTGAGCACCGATGGCCATGCCCGCTCGCACGCTACCGGTGAGGGTGACGGCCGCGATGCGTGGATCGGCGATCGCCTTGGATACACCGTCCGGGGTGACGTTGATGACCTCGAAAACACCTTCGGGGAAGTCCGCTTGCTTGAAGGCCTCCAGCAGCAGGTAGGTGCTGCCCATGACGTTTGGCGCGTGCTTGAGCACGTAGGTATTGCCGGCGAGCAGGGTGGGGACCGCGCCGCGCAGGACTTGCCAGATGGGGAAGTTCCACGGCATCACGGCGAGAATCGGGCCCAGGGGACGATATTCAATGCGTGCCTTGCCGCCTTCAACCAGAGTCGGTTCCGGGCTCAGCATGGCGGGGCCGTGTTCGGCGTACCACTGGCAGAGCTGCGCACATTTTTCAATTTCACCGCGGGCCTGGGCAATCGGCTTACCCATTTCCAGGGTGATCATGTTCGCCATGGCCTGTGCATTGTTGCGCAAGGCCTGACCGAGGTTGATCAACAGTTGCGCGCGCTGTTCAACCGGTTTGCCGCGCCAGGCGCGAAACCCGGTAGCGGCCCGCGTCAGCGCGGCCTGTAATGCCGAATCGGATTCGAAAGGGTAATGGCCGATCTGCTCGCCCGTAGCGGGGTTGATCGAAATGGCATGGGTAAGGCTGGATACGTTGGTCATGGCACCGTCCTGCGAGGTAGGAATGTGCTCAGGTTATGGGGCTATATGTTTTCTGGAAACTGAATAATAATGAGCATAACGTTCACGTTTGGAGAATGGCTTGGATCTGGTTCAGCTCGAAATTTTCAAGGCTGTCGCCGAGCACGGCAGCATCAGCGTGGCCGCCCAGCATATCCACCGGGTGCCATCGAATCTCACGACCAGAATCAAACAGCTTGAACTGGACCTGGGTGTGGATCTGTTTATTCGTGAGAAGAGTCGCCTGCGCCTGTCGCCGGCCGGCTGGAGCTTTCTGGATTACGCTCGACGTATTCTCGATCTGGTTCAGGAGGCGCGAGCCACCGTGGCGGGTGAAGAACCGCAGGGAGCCTTCGCCCTGGGTTCGCTGGAAAGTACTGCAGCGGTACGTATTCCAGAGCTATTGGCCGCCTATAACCAGAAGCACGCCAAGGTCGAACTGGACCTGTCCACCGGCCCCTCCGGGACCATGATCGATGGAGTACTGTCCGGGCGGCTGGCCGCTGCATTTGTCGATGGTCCGGTGTTGCATCCGGCGCTGGAGGGCGTGCCTGCATTCGAGGAGGAAATGGTCCTGATCGCCCCCCTCAACCATGACCCGATTCATCGAGCCAAGGATGTGAATGGCGAAAACATCTATGCCTTCCGCTCCAACTGCTCCTATCGCCATCATTTCGAAAGCTGGTTCGCCAATGGCGCGGCGGTGCCCGGCAAGATTTTCGAAATGGAGTCCTATCACGGCATGCTGGCCTGCGTCAGCGCCGGTGCCGGCCTGGCGCTGATGCCCCGCAGCATGCTCGAAAGCATGCCTGGATGCACGACGGTCAGCGTCTGGCCGTTGTCGGAGTCGTTCCGCTATTTACGCACCTGGCTGGTGTGGCGCAGGGGGACCGTGTCGCAGAGCCTGACGATGTTTGTGCGCTTGCTTGAGGAGCGGGGTGTGGTGTTGATCGATAAATAGCGGAAAGTTAACGGTCTGTGCCGAAAAACCGGATAATGGCGGCCAAATCGTTTAGCTCGTAATTCTGGTAATCGCACATGGAAATCAAGGTCAACTTTCTCGACAACCTTCGACTTGAAGCCAAGTTCGACGACTTCACGGTGATTGCCGATCAACCCATTCGCTACAAGGGCGATGGCTCGGCACCGGGGCCGTTCGATTACTTCCTGGCTTCGTCGGCGTTGTGTGCGGCGTACTTCGTGAAGCTGTATTGCGAAACTCGCAATATCCCCACCGAAAATATCCGCCTGTCGCAGAACAACATTGTTGATCCGGAAAACCGCTACAACCAGATTTTCAAGATTCAGGTTGAATTGCCAGCGGACATTTCCGCCAAGGACCGTCAGGGGATCTTGCGCTCCATCGACCGTTGTACGGTAAAGAAGGTGGTGCAAACCGGGCCTGAGTTTGTGATTGAAGAGGTCGAAAACCTCGACGCCGATGCCCAGGCGTTGCTGATGCCGCACTCGACCAGCGAGGCGGGCACCTACATTGTGGGCAAGGACCTGCCGCTGGAGCAAACCATCGCCAACATGTCGGGCATCCTGGCTGACCTGGGCATGAAGATTGAAATCGCTTCGTGGCGCAATATCGTTCCCAATGTGTGGTCGCTGCACATCCGCGACGCGCACTCGCCAATGTGTTTTACCAACGGCAAAGGCGCGACCAAAGAAGGCGCGCTGGCATCGGCACTGGGCGAGTTTATCGAGCGGCTCAACTGCAACTTCTTCTACAACGATCAGTTCTGGGGCGAGGACATCGCCAACGCGGCGTTTGTGCATTACCCGGACGAGCGCTGGTTCAAGCCTGGCCCGAAGGACGAACTGCCGACTGAAATTCTCGACGAGTACTGCCTGAAGATTTACGACCGGGATGGCGAGTTGCGTGGCTCGCATCTGTACGACACCAACTCCGGCAATACCCAGCGCGGCATTTGTTCACTGCCGTTTGTGCGCCAGTCGGACAATGAGGTGGTGTACTTCCCGTCCAACCTGATCGAAAACCTGTTCCTGAGCAATGGCATGAGCGCCGGCAACACCCTGGCCGAAGCCCAGGTGCAGTGCCTGTCGGAAATCTTCGAGCGCGCGGTCAAACGCGAAATCCTCGAAGGCGAAATGGCCCTGCCGGATGTGCCGCAGGAAGTACTGGCGAAATACCCGGGGATTCTGGCTGGTATCCAGGCCCTGGAAGAGCAGGGCTTCCCGGTGCTGGTCAAGGATGCATCGCTGGGCGGGGAGTTCCCGGTGATGTGTGTGACCTTGATGAACCCGCGTACCGGTGGTGTGTTTGCCTCGTTCGGCGCGCACCCCAGCCTGGAAGTGGCGCTGGAGCGCAGCCTGACGGAGCTGCTGCAAGGCCGCAGTTTCGAAGGCCTGAACGATCTGCCTCAGCCGACCTTCGAAGGTCAGGCGGTGACTGAGCCGAACAACTTCGTCGAGCACTTTATCGATTCCAGCGGTGTGGTCTCGTGGCGCTTCTTTAGTGCAAAACCGGATTTTGAATTCGTTGAGTGG
This sequence comes from Pseudomonas sp. BF-R-24, assembly GCF_019947335.1. NCBI lineage: Bacteria > Pseudomonadati > Pseudomonadota > Gammaproteobacteria > Pseudomonadales > Pseudomonadaceae > Pseudomonas > Pseudomonas sp. BF-R-24. Next base: position 1,093 of record NZ_JAGYGG010000040.1, on the reverse strand, counting down.
GATTTCTCCGGTCAGGGCGAAAACTCCAATACCGAAGAGGCCGCGACCCTGTTCGGCATTCTCGAAGACATGGGCAAAGAAGTGTACATGGCAGTCTATGAGCACATTGGTGCCAAGGCCTGCCGCATTCTGGTGCCGGGTTACTCGGAAATTTATCCGGTAGAAGATTTGATCTGGGATAACACCAACAAAGCGCTGCAGTTCCGCGCTGACATCCTGAACCTGCACAGCCTGAGCAAAGTCGGCCTGAGATCGCTGGCCCAAGGTCTGGAAAACAGCGAGCTGGATGACTACACCGACATCACCACTTTGATCGGCATCGAGTTCGACGACAACACGCCTTGGGGCAAGTTGACGATCCTGGAGCTGAGGCTGCTGATTTATCTCGCCTTGCAGAAGTTTGATCAGGCCAAGGATCTGGTGGAAGCCTTCTTGCAATACAACGACAACACCGTCGAGCGCGGCTTGTTTTATCAAGCTGTGAACGTCGTGCTGGAAATGCAGCTGGACGATGATCTGGAACTGAGCGACTACGAGGTCAACTTCCGCCGGATGTTCGGCAACGAGCGGATGGACGCGGCGATAGGGTCCGTGGATGGCAGCGTGCGGTTCTATGGTCTGACGCCGACGAGCATGAAACTGGAAGGGCTCGACAGGCACCTTCGCCTGATCGAAAGCTACAAAAAGCTGCACATGGCGCGGGCGAGGGTGTCGGCTTTGTTCAACTGATAGCGATAACAAAAAAGCACCTTGGGTGCTTTTTTGTTTTTTGGCGGTCAGTCAATCGTCTGTGCGCGTGGGCTGATTTTTTGGCTATGACATGGGTTGTGGCTGCTTATGGGGAAGCTCTTCTATATAGAGGGGCGTTCTGGCTCCTCTATATAGGCACCCTTTGGGGTGTTTTGCTGCTTTCTGCAGCTTATTGATAGAAAACCTAAATCAGTGCTTGACGGCAGATTTCAGATCTCTATAATTCGCCCCACTTCCGGCGCAGTCGAAACGGAAAACTCCTTGGTAAACAAAGAGTTACGCAGTTTTCGGCAGCAGGTTGCTTCAGTCCATCGAAGCCGCAAGGGAGTTGAAAAAGAGGTGT
>NZ_JAGYGG010000004.1:0-263628 GCF_019947335.1 Pseudomonas sp. BF-R-24 | reverse complement strand
ATTATTTTCAGAAGTTTTCCAAGTTTCCTTTTCAACTTCAACCACTTGCGCATCAGATCTCTCATCAGCGGGAGGCGAATTCTACAGCGTTACACGCTGCTGTCAACACCTCTTTTTCAACTCCCTTTCGGCTTCGATGAACTGAAGCAACCTGCTGCCGAAAACTGCGTAACTCTTTGTTTACCAAGGAGTTTTCCGTTTCGACTGCGCCGGAAGTGGGGCGAATTATAGAGATCTGGAATCTGCCGTCAAGCACTGATTTAGGTTTTCTATCAATAAGCTGCAGAAAGCAGCAAAACACCCCAAAGGGTGCCTATATAGAGGAGCCGAAACACCCTCTATATAGAAGAGACCTATCAGAGAACGCCAGAAGCCTTGAATGCGGACACCGCCCCGGCATCCAGACCCAACACACGCTGCAAAACTTCAAGCGTGTGCTCACCCAGCAGAGGAGGTGCAAAACGATACTCAACCGGCGTCTCCGACAATCGAATCGGGCTCGCCACCTGAGGCACCATCCCGGCCAGCGCATGCGGCAACTCGATAGCCAACCCACGTGCCTTGACCTGAGGATCGGCAAACATCTGGGCCACGTCATTGATAGGCCCGCATGGCACGCCAGCCTGTTCCAGTTGCGCCACCCATTCAGCGGTAGTCTTGAACACCGTCGCCTGGCGGATCAGCGGAATCAGTATTGCCCTGTTTGCCACCCGCAGCTTGTTAGTGGCAAAACGCGGATCGTCCGCCCACTGCGGCTGCCCGGCCACTTCCGCAAACTTGCGGAACTGACCATCGTTCCCGACGGTAAGGATGAAATCGCCATCCGCCGTAGGAAAATCCTGATAAGGCACGATGTTCGGGTGAGCATTACCCAAGCGCTTAGGCGCGTTGCCTGTCGTCAGGTAGTTCATTGCCTGATTGGCCAGACAAGCCACCTGTACGTCCAACAGTGCCATATCGATATGCTGACCACCGCCGTCGTGATCCCGATGCGCAAGCGCAGCCAGGATCGCGACAGTCGAATACAGCCCGGTCAGGATGTCCGTCAGCGCCACGCCAACCTTCACCGGCCCCGCACCCTCTTCGCCTTCAGGTCGCCCCGTCAGACTCATGAGGCCGCCGAGCCCCTGGATCATGAAGTCATAACCCGCACGCTTGGCATAAGGACCGGTCTGGCCGAACCCGGTGATCGAGCAATAGATCAGATCCGGATTGATCGTCTTCAGCGTTTCATAGTCCAGGCCATAAGCCGCCAGACCGCCGACCTTGAAGTTCTCGATCAGGATGTCCGACTTGGCCGCCAGTTCACGCAACAGCTTCTGCCCTTCAGGGCGAGTGAAGTCGATGGTGACAGATTGCTTGTTGCGATTGGCCGACAAGTAATAAGCAGCCTCGCTGGTATTCTCGCCATAAGCGTCTTTAAGGAACGGCGGTCCCCAGGCGCGCGTGTCATCGCCGTTACCCGGACGCTCGACCTTGATCACTTCAGCGCCAAGGTCGGCCAGGATCTGCCCGGCCCAAGGCCCGGCCAGCACCCGCGATAAATCCAGTACCCGTAGATGCGATAGCGCGCCCATGGACGTTCTCCTTAATAGAACGCCTGGAGGCCGGTTTGCGCACGACCGAGGATCAGTGCATGGACGTCGTGAGTACCTTCATAGGTGTTCACCACTTCCAGGTTGACCAGGTGACGCGCCACACCGAATTCATCGGAGATGCCGTTGCCGCCCAACATATCGCGAGCCATGCGCGCGATATCCAGGGACTTGCCGCAAGAGTTGCGCTTCATCATCGAGGTAATTTCGACCGCAGCGGTACCTTCGTCCTTCATACGACCCAGTCGCAGGCAGCCTTGCAGCGCCATGGTGATTTCAGTCTGCATGTCGGCCAGCTTCTTCTGGATCAACTGGGTAGCGGCCAGTGGGCGACCGAACTGTTGACGATCCAGGGTGTACTGGCGAGCAGTGTGCCAGCAGAACTCGGCTGCACCCAGCGCACCCCAGGAGATGCCGTAACGTGCCGAGTTGAGGCAAGTGAAAGGACCTTTCAGACCACGGACGTCCGGGAAGATGTTCTCTTCCGGAACGAACACGTTGTCCATCACGATTTCACCGGTGATCGATGCCCGCAGGCCCACCTTGCCGTGAATCGCCGGAGCGCTCAGACCTTTCCAGCCTTTCTCCAGAACGAAGCCGCGAATGTCACCGGCATCGTCCTTGGCCCAGACCACGAACACATCGGCGATCGGGCTGTTGGTGATCCACATCTTGCTGCCGGTAAGGCTGTAGCCGCCTTCCACTTTGCGCGCACGACTGATCATCGCGCCCGGGTCGGAGCCGTGGTTAGGCTCGGTCAGGCCGAAGCAGCCGATCCACTCGCCCGACGCCAGTTTCGGCAGGTACTTCTGCTTTTGCGCTTCGGTACCGAATTCATTGATTGGCACCATCACCAGCGAGGACTGCACACTCATCATCGAACGATAGCCGGAGTCGATGCGCTCGACTTCACGGGCGATCAGGCCATAGCTGACATAGTTCAGGCCGCTGCCACCGTATTGCTCGGGGATGGTTGCGCCCAACAGGCCGACCTCGCCCATTTCGCGGAAGATCGCCGGATCGGTCTTCTCATGACGGAAAGCTTCGAGGATGCGCGGCGCAAGGCTTTGCTGAGCGAATTGCGCAGCCGTGTCGCGAATCATTCGTTCTTCTTCAGTGAGCTGTTGATCCAGCAGCAGGGGATCGATCCAGTTGAAGCTAGCTTTACCGCCCATGAGTGTGTCCTCTCGAATCGGGTCAAATAACGTAGGCTGATCCTAGGCCCGGATCGGCGCGACGGCAAACGAGGATTTTGCATACTGTTGTGCTAATTTCTCACTCCGAAACGTCGCAAAAGAGCTTTTATGCGATGTATTAGTGAGGTTGACGTACATGCGCAGAAAGATACCCAGCACCACCGCCCTGATCAGCTTCGAGGCCGCGGCGCGCCACGAGAGCTTCACCAAGGCCGCCCAGGAGCTTTCGCTGACCCAGGGAGCGATTTGCCGACAGATTGCCAGCCTTGAAGAGTTCCTCAGTGTGGAACTGTTCCGACGCTCGCGGCGCGGGGTCAAGCTGACGGAAGCCGGACTCTCCTACAGCCGTCGGGTGGCCACTCAGCTCGATGCCGTTGAGCGCGACACCTTGTCCGTGATGGGCCAGCAGGGCACCAACGTGATCGAACTGGCCGTAGTTCCGACCTTCGGCACCCAATGGCTGCTGCCGCGACTCAAGGATTTCCAGCAGAAACACCCGGAAGTGACGGTCAACCTGACCAACCGCACGCGGCCGTTCCTGTTCGCCGACACGGATTTTGATGCCGCCATCTACTTCGGCGACGCGGATTGGTCGGGTACAGAATCCCACAGGCTGATGGGTGAAAATCCGATGCCCGTTTGCAGCCCCAACCTGCTCGGAAACAAGACCAGTCTGACGCCCGGGGAAATCGCCGACTTGCCTCTTCTGCAACAAACCACTCGCCCCTATGCCTGGCGCCAATGGTTCGACTCCCAACACCTGAATGTCCCGCGAGACATGACGGGCCCCCGCTACGAGCTATTCTCCATGCTCGCCCAGGCAGCCATGCACGACATGGGCATTGCCCTGATTCCACCGTTCCTGATTCAAAGGGAGCTGAAAGAGAAACGCCTGGTGATCGCCAACCCCCAAGCACTGTCCAGTATCAAGGCTTACTACCTGATGATTCCTGAGCGAAAGGTCGAATCCGCGTCTTTAAAGGCATTTCGTGACTGGCTGGTAAATCAGGCGTACAGCTACAGCCTAGAGGGATAAAGGCTCTACAATGTTATTTGACCCCGTAGTCAGCAAAACAAAAGCCCTACAGATATACGTATTTGTCGCATAGCAGCAAACTGTATCGACAAGTCGTACAAACGTCCCACAAGCGCCTGATGACGCGGCTTTGCGCCACTATTTCGAGGCAATGCCGCATCATTCATACGGCCGATGTGTAAATTCTTCAATTTCGGCCAGAATCCTTGAAAAGCACGGTCTGCAAGGGATTGAGCCGGTTGGTTGCGACATTCGGTCACGGGGTGACTTGTAGTTAATTTTCCGTCACCCGTCATAATCCCTTGAAGGGCACAAAGTTCGCCTGCAAAATGCCGCGCCCCGCCCTGATTTGGCGGGATCGTGCTGATCGGCCGCCCCAGCCGCACCATCCGTAGTGCATGGGTTTACTCAATAAGATCACGCAGGAGATTTGACGTGCACATTGGTGTTCCTCTCGAAACCCAGACCGGTGAAACACGGGTTGCTGCAACCCCGGAAACCATCAAGAAGCTGATCGGCCAGGGCCATAAGGTCACTGTACAAAGCGGCGCCGGCATTAATGCCAGCGTTGTCGACAGTGCCTATGAAGCGGCAGGCGCAAGCATTGGCAGCGCCAACGATGCGTTTGGTGCCGAGCTGATTCTCAAAGTCGTCGCCCCCAGCGACAGCGAGCTCGCCCTGATCAAGAGCGGCACCGTAGTGGTGGGCATGCTCAATCCGTTCAGCAATGAAACCATCGCCAAAATGGCCGAATGCGGCATTACCGCCTTTGCCCTGGAAGCCGCGCCGCGCACCTCCCGCGCCCAAAGCCTGGACGTACTGTCGTCGCAAGCCAACATCGCCGGCTACAAGGCTGTGTTGCTGGCCGCGCACTACTACCCGCGTTTCATGCCAATGCTGATGACCGCTGCGGGCACCGTGAAAGCGGCGCGCGTGCTGATTCTGGGTGCCGGTGTGGCCGGTTTGCAGGCCATCGCTACCGCCAAGCGCCTGGGGGCAGTGATCGAAGCGTCTGACGTGCGTCCTGCGGTAAAAGAACAGATCGAATCCCTCGGCGCCAAGTTCGTCGACGTGCCCTACGAGACCGATGAAGAGCGCGAATGCGCCGTCGGTGTCGGCGGTTACGCCCGCCCGATGCCGGCCAGCTGGATGCAGCGCCAGGCCGCGGCCGTGCACGAACGCGCCAAGCAGGCGGACATCGTTATCACCACCGCGCTGATTCCCGGCCGCAAGGCACCGACGCTGCTCAGCGCGCAAACCGTGGCCCAGATGAAACCGGGGTCAGTGGTCATCGATCTCGCGGCAGCCCAGGGCGGCAACTGCCCGCTGACCGTGGCCGACCAGGTGGTCGTCGAAAATGGCGTGACCATCGTGGGCCCGACCAACCTGGCCAGCGCCGTGGCGGCTGACGCTTCGGCGCTGTACGCCCGCAACCTGCTGGACTTCATGAAACTGTTGTTCGATAAAGAAGGACAACTGGTGATCAACCTTGAAGACGATATCGTCGCCGCGTGCCTGATGTGCCGCGACGGCCAGATCGTGCGCAAGAACGGCTGAGGATAAAAACAATGGAAGACATGCTGATCTCTGACGGTATCTACAACCTGATCATCTTCGTGCTGGCGATCTATGTCGGTTACCACGTGGTCTGGAACGTCACGCCTGCGCTGCACACCCCGTTGATGGCGGTGACCAACGCGATCTCGGCGATCGTGATCGTCGGTGCCATGCTGGCCGCGGCCCTCACCGTGACGCCACTGGGCAAGACCATGGGCACCCTGGCCGTGGCCCTGGCCGCGGTCAACGTATTCGGTGGCTTTTTGGTCACCCGCCGCATGCTGGAAATGTTCAAGAAGAAAGCGCCGGCAAAAGCTCCGGCCGCCAAAGCTGAAGCAGTCAAGGCTGAGGTGCAGCAAGCATGAGCATGAACCTGGTTACGTCCCTGTATTTGATCGCCTCGGTCTGCTTCATCCAGGCGCTCAAGGGCCTCTCGCACCCCACCACGTCGCGCCGTGGCAACCTGTTCGGCATGCTCGGCATGGGCCTGGCGATCCTCACCACGGTCGGCCTGATCTACAAGTTGGGCTCCGAACTGGCCCAGGACGGTATCGTCTACGTCATCGTCGGCCTGCTGATCGGCGGCACCGCCGGTTCGATCATGGCCAAACGCGTTGAAATGACCAAGATGCCGGAGCTGGTCGCCTTCATGCACAGCATGATCGGCCTGGCCGCGGTGTTCATCGCCGTGGCTGCCGTGGTCGAGCCGCAGTCGCTGGGCATCGTCAAGCAACTCGGTGACGCGATCCCGGCCGGTAACCGCCTGGAACTGTTCCTCGGTGCCGCCATCGGTGCAATCACCTTCTCCGGCTCGGTGATCGCCTTCGGCAAGCTGTCCGGCAAGTACAAGTTCCGCCTGTTCCAGGGCGCACCGGTACAGTTCAGTGGCCAGCACAAGCTGAACCTGCTGCTGGGCCTGGCCACACTGGGCCTGGGCGTGACGTTCATGCTCACCGGCGACTACACCGCTTTCGGCGTGATGCTGGCGTTGGCCTTCGTGCTCGGCGTGCTGATCATCATCCCGATCGGCGGCGCGGACATGCCCGTGGTCGTGTCGATGCTCAACAGCTACTCCGGCTGGGCAGCGGCGGGCATCGGCTTCTCGCTGAACAACTCGATGCTGATCATCGCCGGCTCGCTGGTAGGTTCGTCCGGTGCAATCCTCTCGTACATCATGTGCAAGGCGATGAACCGCTCCTTCTTTAATGTGCTGCTCGGTGGCTTCGGCAATACGGCGGACGCGGCCGGCCCGGCGAGTTCGAAAGAAGCCCGTCCGGTGAAGTCCGGTTCGGCCGACGACGCGACCTTCCTGCTGACCAACGCCGACACCGTGATCATCGTGCCGGGCTACGGTCTGGCAGTGGCACGTGCGCAGCACGCGCTGAAAGAGCTGACCGAGAAGCTGACCCATCGCGGCGTGACCGTGAAGTATGCGATCCACCCGGTTGCCGGTCGTATGCCCGGCCACATGAACGTGTTGCTGGCCGAGGCCGAAGTGCCTTACGACCAGGTGTTCGAGATGGACGACATCAACTCCGAGTTCGGCCAGGCCGACGTGGTACTGGTGTTGGGCGCCAACGACGTGGTCAACCCGGCCGCGAAGAACGATCCGAAATCGCCGATTGCCGGCATGCCGATCCTCGAAGCGTTCAAGGCCAAGACCATCATCGTCAACAAGCGCTCGATGGCCAGCGGCTACGCCGGCCTGGACAACGAACTGTTCTACCTGGACAAGACCATGATGGTGTTCGGCGACGCTAAAAAGGTCATCGAAGACATGGTCAAAGCCGTCGAGTAACCCTCTGCGGCACACGGAACGCCCCGACTCGTCGGGGCGTTTTTGTTTGCGCAAATCGTCGGACAAACTATCCTTTTGTTACCGATCCGGTAACGGTGTTTTGCTTGAAAGGCCCGGAATAGACGCCTCGATTGCGACCTTGGTAGCGGGACAGAAGCCGGCGCAATTCACTAGACTGCACGTCCTGCTACCTGTTACCCGAGATAACAATCCATGTACCGTGACCGTATTCGCCTGCCTTCGTTGTTGGACAAAGTGATGAGCGCTGCCGACGCTGCCGCTCTGATTGAGGACGGCATGACCGTCGGCATGAGTGGCTTTACTCGCGCAGGCGAAGCCAAGGCCGTCCCCCAGGCGCTGGCCGAGCGTGCCAAGGTCACGCCGCTCAAGATCAGCCTGATGACCGGCGCAAGCCTGGGCAACGACCTCGACAAGCAGTTGACCGAAGCTGGCGTGCTGTCGCGGCGCATGCCGTTTCAGGTCGACAGCACTCTGCGCAAGGCGATCAATGCCGGCGAAGTCATGTTCATCGACCAGCACTTGTCGGAAACCGTGGAGCAATTGCGCAACCAGCAATTGAAGCTGCCGGACATTGCCGTGATTGAAGCCGTGGCGATCACCGAGCAAGGGCATATCGTGCCAACCACCTCGGTCGGCAACTCGGCCAGCTTCGCGATTTTCGCCAAGCACGTGATCGTCGAAATCAACATGGCGCACAACCCGAATCTCGAAGGTCTGCACGACATCTACATTCCGACCTACCGCCCGACCCGTACACCGATTCCGCTGGTCAAGGTCGACGATCGCATTGGCAGCACCGCCATCCCGATTCCACCGGAAAAAATCGTCGCCATCGTGGTCACCAACCAGGCTGACTCGCCCTCCACTGTGCTGGCGCCGGACGTCGAGACCCAAGCCATTGCCGACCACCTGATCGACTTCTTCAAACAGGAAGTGGCAGCCGGGCGCATGACCAACAAGCTCGGCCCGCTACAAGCCGGTATCGGCACCATCGCCAACTCGGTGATGTGTGGCCTGATCGACTCGCCGTTCGAAGACCTGACAATGTATTCCGAGGTGCTGCAGGACTCGACCTTTGACCTGATCGACGCGGGCAAGCTGAGTTTTGCCTCGGGCAGTTCGATCACCCTGTCGAGCCGGCGCAATGCCGACGTGTTCGGCAATCTGGAGCGCTACAAGGACAAACTGGTTCTGCGTCCGCAGGAGATCTCCAACCACCCTGAAGTCGTGCGCCGCCTTGGCATCATCGGCATCAACACGGCACTGGAGTTCGACATCTATGGCAACGTCAACTCCACTCACGTCTGCGGCACGCGGATGATGAACGGCATCGGCGGCTCGGGCGACTTCGCGCGCAACGCACACCTGTCCGTGTTTGTGACCAAGTCGATCGCCAAGGGCGGTGCGATCTCCAGCGTGGTGCCGATGGTCAGCCATGTTGACCACACCGAACATGACGTCGACATCCTCGTGACCGAAGTGGGCCTGGCAGACTTGCGAGGCCTGGCGCCTCGGGAGCGTGCCCGGGTCATCATCGACAAGTGCGTGCACCCGGATTACCGCCAGGCGCTGAATGATTACTTCACCACCGCGTGCGCCATCGGCGGGCACACCCCGCACATCCTGCGTGATGCCCTGAGCTGGCACATCAACCTGGAAGAAACCGGGCAAATGCTGAACAAGTAATTTGTACAGATAGCAGCTGACGCAAACACAGTTTCGTCAGCTTGCTCCTGCTGCTTCACATTATGAAAAAAACTGTACTACTGTACCGGTCATTTCCTAAGGAAAACTCCTACCTCGTCGAGTCAAAACAGCAGATTTGCACCTTAACAGTGCAGACAGGTACAGTTACCTCAAATTCGACCAGTACACCCCCTATAAACAGTTAACTGAGCTCGCACAATACAGGTGAACTGTATCTACAGAGACTAGGCAAACGAGAGGATCATGGGCACCAGTTAAGCCACTACCTAATCCCGCCATAAGCGGAAGGATGAAAACCATGGAACGTACACTCAGTTCCGAACTGTTCTTCGAAGACACCGCTGCAAAAACCCAGGCTTCCCTGCCTCTGCGCGTTATCGCCAACTTGATGCTGTGGCAGCGCCGCATCACCAGCCGCCATCAACTGGCTCGTCTGGATTCGCGTCTGCTGGCTGACGCCGGGATTAGCGAAGCACAACGCTACGAAGAGCTGAGCAAGCCGTTCTGGCGCTAAGTTAGCGTCGCTGGCTCTGACCTGAAGGTCCACCGCCAGCAACCCGAATTGAAAAAACAAAACCCGTCGTGGGAAGCCACGACGGGTTTTGTCGTTTTGGCCTGTCAAATCCACTTTTACAGTAGGGAACCCTGAGCACCAGTACAGTTTGCAAAAACTACAAACTGGATGAGTACAATATCGTCGCAGTGTGTCTGCAATGGATATTCGACCGGTGTCAGCATGGAGCCTCCACTTATCAGGACAGGGAACGCGCCATGAGTTCTTTACAGGATGTTTCGACCCCATCATTTCGATCAAGACCTTGCCTGCACTGGGTCAGAGATCTGCTGACAGGATTCTTCGCTAGCCTGGAAAGGGCGAGAACACGACGTTTACTGGCTCAACTCGATGATCGTCAGCTATCGGATCTTGGCATCAGCCACGCTGAGCGCATCAATGAATTGGATAAACCGTTCTGGCGCTGACTGCCTGTTTGCATGACGGGCTGTTCGAACTGACACACTCAGGCCTAATATCAAGTCAGAACGTGGCGAGCGCCAAGCGCCTGGCGTCTGACTTTGCAGACACTGCGCCATTTTTCAACTGGTTTACCCAAAGGAGTTACCCATGTCCCGTCTCCGCCTGCTCAGCGCTGCAGCCCTGTTTGCCGTGGCAGCCAATGCCAGCGCAACCAGCTTCATCGTGACCACCGACGCTGTAGTTAACGCGCTCAAAGCCACATCCGATGCGACCTCCGACGTCATATCGTCGTCCTTCAAGGATGACAAGATCGTCCTCGCGGCCCGTGATGACGCTGCCAGCTTCGTCGCCAGCGAAGGTTCCATTCGCGGAGTGAAACTGGAAAGCGCCATCGACCACATTCACCGCCAGGCGCCACAGCTGAACGCAACCGACGCACAACTGGCGCAGGCGATCCTGACGATCTAAACGACTGCATAAGGCATGGGGCACGCCCGACGTGCCCCAATGTTTCGGCGCTGGCTCTAGAACGGGCCTTGCGCTAGCCTTGGGACTCACTTTCAACTGTCGAGTCTCATGCGTTTTCCTTCAAGTTTCTTGATCGCTCCAGCCTTTCTTACCCTTGGTTACTGCGGATCGGCCCACGCTTATGACGCCTTCAACCTGTCCACCCAAGGCATCGTCGCCAGCGGTTACGCCACAAGTTTGGTGACCTCCGCCCCCTTCGACCATAAACTGCTGCTCGCTGCCCATGATGACGCCGCGGCATTCATTGCCAGTGACGGCCAACTGAGAGGCGCACGACTGGAGGCGGCCTTGCGGTATCTGCGTCGAACCCAGGCAAAACTTCATGCCAACGACCTTGAACTGGCACAAGCAATTCTCGTCCAATAGTTATCCCTGTTTTTTCTGGAGTCATTCCATGCGTAACCCGCTGATTGCTGCCACCTTAGGTCTGCTGCTGTTGGCCGATGTGGCCCAGGCACATACTCTGGTTGCCACCAGTAATATTCTGATCCGTGCTACCCAGCGCACCCTCGATTTCACCTCCGACACCACTACGTCCATTCGCGATTCGAAAATCGTGCGCGAAGCCCAGGACGATGCCGCCAGTTTCGTTGCCAGCAATGGCGACATTCGTGGCGCTCACCTGGAATCCGCCTTCGATTTACTGCGTACCCGTGTGCCGGAAGCTCGTGACGCCAGTGACCAGGATCTCGCCGAAGCCATCCTCGCACTGTGAAGCGTCAAGGTGCCTGGCTGCTGGCCGGGGCCATGTTGCTGCTCGGCAACACGGCCCACGCTGGCCTTCAATTACAGCTCAAGACCGAAGGTCTGACTCCCGCCCAACAGCAAGCCAGCCAGGCGTTGCTCGATGAAGCCATGCAGGCACTGCCGCCACGCTTTATCGAGCAACTCGATCGACGGATCGACGTCGACTGGACGGATGACATGCCGGGCAACGCCTACGGTCAGGCGTCACTGGTGTCCGAACTCGATCTGAACCGCAACCTGCTGGCCAGCCTCACCGATGGCAGCGCCGCGACCAAGAAAACCCATCGCCCCCATGGCACCGTGCGCCGGGAAATGCTGGCCACGGTAGTGCACGAGCTGACTCACATCTACGATCGCTCGCGCCTGTGGCCGGATGCCGAACGCAAGCTGATTCAGCGCTGCACCCAGCGCAACAACAGCTCAGGGCTGGTTGGCATTCCCGACCAATGCCGGGGCCAGTCCGATCGGCGTTTTACCCTCAGTGACGATCCGCGTCTGCTCGACCTCGCCGGCTGGCAGCAATACGTAGGCCGTCGCGGTGAACGCGAACAGCACAATCGCCAGATTGCCCGCAGCCCGGACATCTACGAGACCAGCAGTCCAAAGGAGTTCGTCGCGGTCAACATGGAGTATTTCCTCCTCGACCCGAGCTACGCCTGCCGCCGTCCCTCGCTATATCGCTACTACCAGGAGCATTTCGGCTGGGCGCCTGCCGCCAAAGACACCTGTAGCAAGACCTTCGCGTTCCTCAATGCCGGCAGCGACTTCGCCAAGACACCTTTGGGCCAGGTCGATCCGGAGCGAGTCTATGCCGTTGACTATCTGCTGGCCGAGGCCAACCAGAACCTGTTCAGCCGCTGGGGTCACAGCATGTTGCGCCTGGTGATCTGCGCGCCAGGCCGACCACGCGGACCGGATTGCCGATTGGATCTGGACCAGCATCTGGTGCTGTCTTACCGCGCCTTCGTCGGCGACGTGCAGCTGTCGAGCTGGGATGGCCTGGTCGGTAAATACCCGTCGCGACTGTTTATCCTGCCGCTATCCCAGGTCATCGACGAATACACCAAGACCGAACTGCGCAGCCTGGCCTCCGTGCCCCTGAACCTGTCGCGCAGAGAGATTGAAGACGTGGTCGGACGTGCCGCCGAGATGCACTGGAGCTACGACGGCAACTACTTCTTCCTGTCAAACAACTGCGCAGTGGAAGAACTGAAATTACTGCGCGGCGGCACCAACAACCCGCAACTGGTGGGACTCGACAACATCATGCCCAACGGTTTGCTGGAAGTGCTGAAGGGCCGCGGACTGGCGGACACCAGCGTGCTGGACGATCCGCGAGAGGCCTTGCGCCTGGGCTATCGTTTCGACTCCTTCCGCGATCGCTATCAGGCCATGTTCGAGATACTGAAAAAGCAATTGCCGATCAAACAGGAAACCGTCGAAGACTGGCTCGAATTGAAAGCGGCAGAGCGTCGGCAATGGTTCGAGCAGGCCGATTTGCGCACCAGCGCGGCATTGCTGCTATTGGAACAGGCCAGCTTCCGTCAGCAGTTGCTGCTGGCCCAGGATGAAGTGAAGCAGCGCTATCTGGGCGCCCGAGAACTAAAGAATGGCGGCATGGACAAGGCCAACGAGACGCTCAAGGACATTCTGGCCAACAGTGGTTTCCTCAGTCGGCCGGCAGAACTGCTGGGCACCAAGGGTTATGGCCTGCCGCAACCGAGCGAGTGGGAGCATCTGGAATCGGAAAGCAGCCAGCGCCAGAAGCAGCTCCTGGCGCTGTCCGGGGATCTGGACAAGGAAGTGAGGGCATTGCTTGAACCGGGCCGCGCCGCCGAAATGGCCGCCAACGAGGCCAACGTGAAGCAGATTGGTGAACACCTGCGCAAACTGCACAAGGCATCAGGCGGGATAGAGTTGCCTTGATACCGCAACCTGTGGGAACGAGCTCGCTCCCACAAGATTCACAGCGTTTAGCCACACATAGCAAAAGGGCTTCAGAACTCAGTCCTGAAGCCCTTTTTGCTGTTCAGCCTGTGCCGCGCGGCTCTAATTCCACTGTCTCAGGCACTTTACCCTCAGCTGACGCGGGCCTTACGCACGCCTTCGGCCAACGCAGAGCACAGGCTCAGCACGCCATCCACGGCTTGTTCCGGGGAGGTGGCATTGGCGATGTGATCGATCAACGCCGAGCCCACCACAACACCGTCGGCCAGACGCGCGATGGACGCCGCCTGTTCCGGAGTCCGGATACCGAAACCGATGCTGATCGGCAGGTCGGTATGGCGACGCAGACGGGCGACCGCTTCCTCGACGTGTTCCAGTGTGGCAGCGCCGGCGCCGGTCACACCGGCCACCGATACGTAGTAGACGAAGCCGGAGCTGCCGTTGAGTACGGTCGGCAGGCGCACATCGTCGGTGGTTGGCGTGGTCAGGCGAATGAAGTCCAGGCCCGCGGCCTGCGCCGGGTCGCACAGTTCGCCGTTATGCTCTGGCGGCAGGTCGACCACGATCAGGCCGTCAACGCCGGCCTCCTTGGCTTCGGCGATGAAGCGCGGTACGCCGTACATGTGGATCGGGTTGAAGTACCCCATCAGCACCAGCGGTGTTTCGTTGTTGTCCTGGCGGAACTCGCGAACCATTTGCAGAGTTTTCGCCAGATTCTGCTTGGCACCCAACGCACGGATGTTGGCGAGCTGGATTGCCGGGCCGTCAGCCATCGGATCGGTGAAGGGCATGCCCAGCTCGATCACATCGGCGCCAGCCGCCGGCAAGCCCTTGAGGATAGCCAGGGACGTGTCATAGCCCGGGTCGCCGGCGGTCACGAAGGTCACCAGAGCGGCACGGTTCTGTTCCTTGAGTTCGGCAAAACGCGTTTGCAGGCGGCTCATCAGTGTTTCTCCTGCTTTGATTGTTCCATGTGGTGCATCACGGTCTGCATGTCTTTATCGCCACGGCCGGACAGGTTGACCACCATCAGGTGATCCTTTGGCAAGGTCGGGGCGCGCTTGAATACTTCAGCCAGGGCATGGGCGCTTTCCAGGGCAGGGATGATCCCTTCCAGGCGGCAGCACTGGTGGAATGCAGCGAGGGCTTCGTTGTCGGTCACCGAGGTGTACTGAACGCGGCCGATGTCATGCAACCAGGCGTGTTCCGGGCCGATGCCCGGGTAGTCCAGGCCGGCGGAGATCGAGTGGGCATCGATGATCTGGCCATCGTCGTCCTGCAGCAGGAAGGTGCGGTTGCCGTGCAACACACCGGGTACGCCGCCGTTCAGGCTGGCCGCATGCTTGCCGGTCTCGATGCCATAGCCGGCGGCTTCGACGCCGATGATCTCGACACTCTTGTCGTCGAGGAACGGGTGGAACAGGCCCATGGCGTTGGAACCACCGCCGATGCACGCCACCAGGCTGTCCGGCAGGCGACCTTCCTGGGCTTGCAGCTGCTCGCGGGTTTCCTTGCCGATCACGGCCTGGAAGTCGCGAACCATCGCCGGGTAAGGGTGCGGACCAGCCACGGTGCCGATCAGGTAGAAGGTGCTGTCGACGTTGGTCACCCAGTCACGCAGGGCTTCGTTCATCGCGTCTTTCAGCGTGCCGGTACCGGCTACCACCGGGATCACTTCGGCACCCAGCAGCTTCATGCGGAACACGTTGGCCTGCTGACGCTCGATGTCAGTGGTGCCCATGTAGATCACGCAATCCAGACCGAAACGTGCAGCAACAGTGGCCGTGGCTACACCGTGCATGCCGGCGCCGGTCTCGGCGATGATGCGCTTCTTGCCCATGCGCCGCGCCAGCAGGATCTGGCCGATGCAGTTGTTGATCTTGTGCGCGCCGGTGTGGTTCAGCTCTTCACGCTTGAGGTAGATCTTCGCGCCGCCGCAGAACTCGGTCAGACGTTCGGCGAAGTACAGCGGGCTTGGACGTCCGACGTAGTCGCGCTGGAAGTAGGCCAGTTCTTCCTTGAATGCAGGATCTTCCTTGGCCAACTCATATTCGCGGGCCAGGTCGAGGATCAACGGCATCAGGGTTTCGGCAACGTAGCGGCCGCCGAACGCGCCAAACAGGCCGTTGGCATCAGGGCCGTTGCGCAGATTAGTCTGGGTCATGGGGCGCTCCAGTTGAATGCATGAAGTGATGCATAAAGAGATAGTGGGCTTCACTCTACCCCTGACGCCCCGGCCTGAAAACCGATAAGATCGCCACAACCTGTCAGGAAAACTCACAGATCAAATGAGCCATGACCTTCCTCCGCTGAACGCGCTTCGCGCCTTCGAAGCCACTGCCCGCTTGAACAGCGTCAGTCAGGCGGCCGAACAGCTGCACGTCACCCACGGCGCAGTCAGTCGGCAACTCAAGTTACTTGAAGAACACCTCGGCGTAAGCCTGTTCATCAAGGACGGTCGCGGCCTGAAACTCACAGATGCCGGGTTGCGCCTGCGTGACGCCAGCAGCGAAGCCTTCGAGCGCCTGCGCAGCGTTTGCGCCGAACTCACACAAAGCTCCGCCGATGCGCCATTCGTGCTCGGTTGCTCTGGAAGTCTGCTGGCGCGCTGGTTTATTCCAAGACTGGGGAGACTCAATGCCGACCTGCCGGACTTGCGCTTGCACCTGTCGGCCGGAGAGGGCGATCTGGATCCGCGAAGACCGGGGCTGGATGCCTTGCTCGTATTTGCCGAGCCACCCTGGCCGGCGGACATGCAGGTTTTTGAGCTGGCCAGCGAACGTATCGGCCCGGTCATGAGCCCGCGGTTCGCCGGCTATGAACGGCTCAAGAAGGCGCCGGAAACTGCACTGCTGAACGAAGCCTTGCTGCACACCACGTCACGCCCGCAAGCCTGGCCGAACTGGGCGCAACCACGCGGGCTCGACGCCAGGGCGCTGAAGTACGGCCAGGGATTTGAACATTTGTATTACTTGCTGGAAGCCGCCGTCGCAGGTCTGGGCGTGGCGATTGCCCCCGAACCCTTGGTGACGGAGGACTTGAAGGCCGGCCGCCTGATTGCGCCTTGGGGCTTCAGTGAAACCCCGGCGCAACTGGCGTTGTGGCTACCCAAGCGCGCCGCGGACGGGCGCGCCCGGCAACTGGCGCAGTGGCTCAAGAACGAGCTGCGTCGCGCGGATTAATCACGCTTGCACAACAGATAAGCAGCCAGCAAGCCTAATGCACCCACGGCGACACCAGCTGTTGTCCAAGGATGTTCATGGGCGTAGTCCCGGGTGGCAATCCTGGTTTCACGGGTTTTGACCTTGACCTCTTCATAGGCATCGCCAAGCAAATGGCGCGAGTGTTTCAACGCATTCTCGGCGTTGCTTTTCAGGGTCTTGAGGGTTTTACGCGACTCGTCCGAGGCGTCGTCCTTCAGGCTTTCCAAAGACTTGAGCAGACTCTCGATCTCGGCTTCCATGCTTTGCAATGAGGCTTTGCGTAACGAGGTGTTGGCCATGGTGGCTCTCCTGCATTGGTGATGAGTGGCGTGTGTTGGTTGGGACTTCATGGGTTCGAGAAAGTGCAGAAAATCTGAACTTCACCCTCAGAACGACCAACAGAAGAAATAGGAAAAATCACTGCTAGTCTGTAATTCACACGCCGAGGAGAACGCCATGTCTGACCATCACACCTACAAGAAAATCGAGCTGATCGGCTCGTCCACCAGCAGTATCGAAGATGCGATCAACAACGCGCTGGCCGAAGCCAGCAAAAGCATCAAGTACATGGAATGGTTTGAAGTGACCGAGACCCGTGGGCACATAAGGGACGGCAAGGCTGCGCACTTTCAAGTGACCTTGAAAGTCGGGTTCCGGATTGCCAGCAGCTGACTTTGGGCTAGTCTTCTGAACTTGCACGCCGGTCGAATGCCATAGGGAATGGCAAAGCACTACATGAGTGCGTCCGGCTGACGGCTGGTTACCCCCTATGATCCGACCAGGGAATGCAACCGATGAAGAAGTTTATGTTGGCAGTAGGTTTGTTGAGCCTTGCGGGGAGCGCGTTGGCGGGCGGCAAGCCATGCGAAGAGCTGAAAGCCGAAATCGCAGCGAAACTTGATGCCAAGGGCGTTTCCGGTTACTCGCTGGAGATTGTCGACAAAGGTGCCGCAGGCGGCGGAAAAGTTGTTGGCAAATGCGAAGCGGGTGCCAAAGTGATCGTCTATAAAAAGTAGGCCGATTCTCGCCCGAATGAAAAAGCCGACGCCGTGGCGCCGGCTTTTTTATGCCTGCCGTTTGAGCATCAACCCCGCATGACCTGCGCCAGCAGTTCGTAGGAATGCACGCGATCGGCATGTTCGTACAGGTCACAGGTGAAAATCAGCTCGTCAGCCTGGGTCTGTTCGATCAGGACCTCGAGTTTGGCGCGGATTTTCTGCGGGCTGCCGATCATCGCCAGGCCAAGGAAATCGTGCACGGCATCTTTCTCATGGGGCAGCCACAGGCCGTCCATGGTCTTCACCGGTGGACGCTGTACCAGGCTTTGGCCACGCATCAGGGCGAGAATCCGCTGAAACACCGAGGTCGCCAGGAAATCGGCCTGCTCGTCGGTATCGGCTGCCACCAATGGCACGCCGAGCATCACGTAGGGCTTGTCCAAAACGGCTGACGGCTTGAAGTGATTGCGGTAGACCCGAATCGCTTCATGCATGTAGCGCGGTGCAAAATGCGATGCGAAGGCGTAGGGCAAACCGCGCTCACCGGCCAGTTGCGCACTGAACAGGCTCGACCCCAACAACCAGACCGGCACATTGGTCCCGGTCCCCGGCATGGCGATGATTCGTTGGTCCGGGGTACGTGGCCCAAGGTAGCGCACCAGTTCCGCCACGTCTTCCGGGAAATCGTCGGCGCTGCCGGAGCGTTCGCGGCGCAGCGCACGTGCGGTCATCTGGTCGGAACCGGGGGCACGCCCCAGGCCCAGATCGATCCGGCCCGGATAAAGGCTTTCCAGAGTGCCGAACTGTTCGGCGATCACCAACGGTGCGTGGTTGGGCAACATTACCCCGCCCGAACCGACTCGAATGGTCGACGTGCCACCGGCCAGGTAACCGAGTAGCACCGAAGTCGCGGAACTGGCGATGCCATCCATGTTGTGGTGCTCAGCCACCCAGAAGCGGTTGTAACCGAACTTCTCGACATGCTGCGCCAGGTCCAGCGAGTTGCGCAGCGATTGGGCCGCGCTGCCGTTCTCGCGAACGGGCACCAGATCGAGGGTCGAGAACTTGATATCGGACAGTCGTTTCATAAACCTGCTTCTCCAATTGAGGGCGCAGGTTTGTTCTTGCGAACGCAAACCTGCCGAATCCAAAAGCGTATTCATGCAATGTGGGCATATACCCGAGTTTCAATAGCCCGGTAAAAAATCCCGCGAAAAAAGCAGACTGATCGGGCGAGATGAACTTTGCGCCACTGTCTATCCTCACAACCCTGGCAAGTGAAAACCACGAAGGCGCGACGTTTCGCGCCAATCTTGAGGAGACAGGCATGGCTATCGTTAAGAAAGCATCGGCCCATTGGGAAGGTGATCTGAAAACCGGCATCGGCTCGATTTCCACAGAAACCGGCGTGCTCCGGGAAGCTCCCTATGGCTTCAAGGCGCGCTTCGAGGGCGGCCGGGGCACCAACCCGGAAGAGTTGATCGGCGCGGCCCACGCCGGCTGTTTCTCCATGGCGTTTTCCATGATTCTCGGTGATGCCGGCCTGAAGGCCGATAGCATCGACACCCAGGCAGAAGTCACTCTGGATCAAGTGGACGGCGGTTTTGCGATCACCGCAGTGAAATTGATTCTGAAAGCGAAAATCCCCGGGGCGACGCAGGCGCAGTTCGAAGAACTCAGCAACAAGGCCAAAGAGGGCTGCCCGGTATCCAAAGTGCTGAATGCGAAGATCAGCCTGGAGGCAACATTGGTCGGCTAGATTTTAATTGAAACGAAAAGATCGCAGCCTTGCGCAACCTGCCGGGATCATTTGGCAAAAGGTGCTCAAGGCTGCGATCTTTTTTGCGTCGCGACAGACTCGCCCGCTAAAACTGTGGTCGAATAAATGACAGCAGCGAAAACCACGATTGTGCGTGCTGCCTCAAAGGAGCTTCAACCATGAAACGTTTTGCCTTGGCGGTTATCTGTTGCGCACTGGCCACTTCGGCCTTGGCGGCACCGAAACCCTGCGAAGAGCTCAAGACCGAGATCGAAGCCAAGATCCAGGCCAGCGGCGTCACTTCCTACACGCTTGAAATCGTCACCAACGACGAGGTCCATGACCAGAACATGGTTGTGGGTTCGTGCGAAAACGGCACCAGGAAAATCATTTACCAGAAAAACGACCGCTGACCGCTCACATCAGGCAGTAGGATTCCCGGTCTTCAGCAACGATTTCGCGCTTGGCATTGTACAGCCGGGCACCGGGGGTAAAGGCGATGGAACGGCCTTCGAGCACATAACGCTGACCGGCTTCGAAATGATCGTATTTGATGGTCAGGTAGCACAGCCGCTCCGAGGGGCCGCCCATCATGCCCAATCCGCCACCAGGTACTTCAAAGTCGAAACGCACGATCAGTTCATGGCTTCCCGGCGTGACCTCGAAAAAACGCCCGTCGCGCAGGCGTTGTTTATCCAGTCGTTCGGCCATCAACAATTTGTCGTTAGGGAAGGGCGTCGAAAACTCTACCCAGGCCATTTGTGGATTGGGTGTCGGCATCGGGCTTTGGCAGCCCGCGACAACACTGGCTGCGAGTAACAGCATCAACCTGCGCATGATGGATGTCCCAAGGGATATGCATCCAGCATAACGCCGATCAGGTGTGTTGACAGCCTGCCGGTGTGCCTTGGCCAATCACTTTGCGCTGTTGATCGTAGAGTTTCGCCCAAGGCCGAAAACCGATGTTCCCCGCCTGTAGTTGATAACGCTCACCCGCGTTGAAGTCGCTGAATTTCACGCTCAACTGACAATCGCGCCACAACGGCTCGGCGTCCGGGCCGATATTGGTGGGCTGGACCGCGAATTGGTAGCGGACCGTCAACTCATGGCTACCGGGATGAACCTGGAAATAGCGTTTATCGTCGGTGATTTTGTCATCGACCTCCAGCGCCTGCAGCGCCGTATCTTCCTGCTTCGAATCAAGGTCGATCCAGGCTTGCGCAGGATCATGGCGGGGTATTCCGAAACCAGCACAGCCGGCCAGCATCAGCAAGCCTCCTGACAGTATCAACATGCGCATAGCGGAGCTCCAGTCTGGCGGGATAGTCTTGTGGAAAGACTCTCCAAGGAAGAATTATTGTGATCAGGCCGCTTCCTAGCCTTGGGTTACTTGATCGCGTTTTTCGCGTTTTGTTTCCGAGCCTGCTGTTTTTGTTGCTCAACGGCTGCACCAGCACCAGCTATTACAGCCAACTGGCTAGCGGCCAACTGCAGTTGCTGCGGGCGAGGGAGCCAGTTTCCAGCGTGATTGCCGACCCGGCGCGCGATCAAAAACTGCGTACACACCTGGAGCAATCGCAAAAGGCCCGAACCTTCGCCAGCCAGCAATTGCACCTGCCGGATAACCAGAGCTACCGCCTGTACGCGGACATTGGGCGTCCGTTCGTCGTCTGGAATGTCTTCGCCACACCGGAATTTTCCCTCAAGCCCGTAAACCACTGCTTCCCCATCGCCGGTTGTGTTGCTTATCGCGGTTACTACAGCCAGAGCGCAGCCCGCGGTGCAGCGGCTTTGCAACGCTTGCAAGGCATGGACGTGTCGATTGGCGGCGTCGAGGCCTATTCGACACTTGGCTGGTTCAACGACCCGATCATCAGTTCGATGATGGGCTGGGGGGATGAGCGACTGGCCACGCTGATCTTTCACGAGCTCGCCCATCAGCGTTTCTATGTGAAGGACGACACGGAGTTCAACGAATCCTTCGCCACCTTCGTCGAGCAGGAAGGTACTCGCCAATGGCGCGCCTACCGCCACATGCCACCGGATAACAATGCGCAGGCACGTCAGCGCGACCAGTTCACTGAGTTGGTACTCAAGACCCGCACCCGACTGGAAAAGCTCTATACCTTGCCGTTGCCAACCGAACAAATGCGCCAGCGCAAGGCGGCCGAGTTCGAACGCTTGCGCAGCGAATACCGGCAATTGCGTGACAGTCAGTGGGCCGCAGACAAACGCTACGACGCGTGGATCCATGCCCCCATGAACAACGCCCGGTTATTGCCGTTTGGTTTGTACGACCAATGGGTGCCGGCTTTTGCCGCGCTGTTCCATCAGGAGGGTGGCGACTGGCTCAAATTTTACACCGCCGTGGAAAAGCTCGGCGCCTTGCCGACGGGCGAGCGCAAGGCCGCGCTGAAAGTGTTGGCTGGCGGGGTCGATCAACCAAAGAACCAGTAGCAAACCCCGATAGCCCCCAGCACCCCGGCAAGCTCCGCCAGCAATGCGCAGCCAACCGCATGGCGTGCGCGCTGGATGCCCACGGCACCGAAGTACACCGCCAGCACATAGAACGTCGTTTCCGTACTGCCCTGGATTGTTGCTGCCACCAGCGCCGGGAAGCTGTCCACGCCCGAGGTCTTCATGGTTTCAATCAGCATCGCCCGGGCGGCGCTTCCCGAGAAGGGTTTGACCATCGCCGTCGGCAGCGCATCGACGAAACGCGTGTCCCAACCGGCCCATTCCACCAGATGACGGATCCCGTCCAGACCGAAGTCCAGTGCCCCGGATGCCCGCAGGACACCCACCGCGCAGAGCATCGCCACCAGGTAGGGCAGCAAGTTCTTGGCGACATCGAAACCCTCTTTGGCACCTTCAACGAAAGCCTCGTAGACCTTCACTTGGCGCAGCGCGCCGATCACTAAAAACAGCATGATCAGGCCAAACAGCGTCAGGTTGCCGAGGATCGATGACAGGCCGGCCAGAGCGGTCGCCGAAAGGGTTGCCAGCAACGCCATGAAGCCACCGAGGGCGAGAGCGCCGGGGATCAGGTAGGCCAGCACCACGGGGTCCCAGACGCGCAAGCGCTGCATGAACGCCACTGACAGGAAGCCGACAATGGTCGAGCAACTGGTCGCCAGCAGGATCGGCAGGAACACCAGCGTCGGGTCCGGCGCGCCTTGCTGGGCGCGATACATGAAGATGGTCACCGGCAGCAGGGTCAGCGAGGAGGCGTTGAGCACCAGGAACAGGATCTGTGCATTGCTGGCGACGGTAGCGCTGGGATTGAGTTCTTGCAGTGCCTTCATGGCCTTGAGGCCGATCGGCGTGGCGGCGTTGTCCAGGCCCAAGCCGTTGGCTGCGAAGTTAAGGGTGATCAGGCCGATGGCTGGATGACCCGGCGGGACTTCAGGCATCAGGCGCAAAAACAGTGGCCCCAGGGCCCTTGCCAGCCATTCGACGATCCCGGCTTTCTCGGCAATGCGCAGAAAACCCAGCCAGAGGGTCAGGGTGCCGAACAGCAGCACCATGACTTCGACCGACAGCTTGGCCATGGCAAAAATGCTTTCCACCATCGCCGCGAATATCCCGGCGTTGCCACCGATCAGCCACTGGGCCAGCGCCGATACAGCTGCCACGATGAAGAAGCCAAGCCACAGGCCATTGAGCATCAGTCAAATCCCCCCAAAAGATCCGCGAATGATAGCGGGGTAGCCAGAAACGACAAACCCCGGATTTCTCCGGGGTTTGTTGTAGGAGCGAGCTTGCTCGCGATGGATGTCAATGATGATGCGGGCATTCTGGATAAGCCCGGTGCCCCTGACACCATCGCGAGCAAGCTCGCTCCCACAGGTTTTGCATCAATTGCTGGAGGTTTCACCCGCCGGCAGTTTTTCCTTGCTGCGCCAGTGCGGCAGGGAGTTCCAGTAGCGCTGGCCCTTGGCGTCGTCGTACATGCCTTCCCAACGAGCGATAACCAGAACGGCCAGGGCGTTGCCGATCACGTTCAGTGCGGTACGAGCCATGTCCATGACGCGGTCGACACCGGCGATGAACGCCAGGCCTTCCAGAGGAATACCGACGCTGCCCAGGGTGGCCAGCAGTACCACGAAGGACACACCCGGTACGCCGGCGATGCCTTTGGAGGTGACCATCAACGTCAGTACCAGCAGCAGTTGCTGGCTGATCGACAGGTCGATGCCATACAGCTGGGCAATGAAGATCGCCGCGATGCTTTGGTACAGGGTCGAACCGTCGAGGTTGAAGGAGTAACCGGTCGGCACCACGAAACTGCAAATGGCTTTCGGCGCGCCGTAGGCTTCCATCTTCTCGATCACGCGCGGCAGCACGGTTTCGGAGCTGGCGGTGGAGTAGGCCAGTACCAGCTCATCCTTGAAGATGCGCATCAGCTTGATCACAGAGAAGCCGAACAGGCGAGCGATCAGGCCCAGGATCACAAAAGCGAAGAAGGCGATGGCGACGTAAACCAGGATCACCAGTTTGGCCAGCGGTATCAGCGACGCGAAGCCGAAGTTGGCAACGGTCACCGCGATCAGTGCGAACACGCCGATCGGAGCGTAGTTCATGATCATGTGAGTGACCTTGAACATGCTTTCCGAAACGCCCTGGAACATCTTCACCAGCGGCTCGCGCAGGTCCGCCTGCAGGCTCGACAAACCGAGACCGAACAATACAGAGAAGAAGATGATCGGCAGCATTTCGCCGCGAACCATGGCCGCAAAGATGTTCGACGGGATCAGGTTGAGGATGGTTTCGATGAACGCATGTTCATGCTGAACCTCGGCCGCCGTGGCCTGGTACTTGGAAATGTCCACAGTGCCCAGGGTGCTCATGTCGATGCCGGCACCCGGATGGAACAGGTTGGCCAGCAGCAGACCGACCACGATGGCGATGGTGGTGACGATTTCGAAGTAGATGATGGTCTTGAAGCCGATGCGCCCCAGCTTCTTGGCGTCACCGACGCCGGCAATGCCGACGATCAAAGAGGAAATGACGATCGGGATCACGATCATCTTGATCAGACGGATAAAGATATCGCCTGCCGGTTGCAGGACGTTGCTGATCCACCAGGCTTTTTCGGCACTGAAATGGTTGAGCAGCGCACCGATTGCAATCCCCAATACCAGACCGATGAGGATCTGCCAGGCGAGGCTAAGCTTTGCCTTCTTCATATCTTTACCCTTACTTGTTGTTTGACTCAGGGAGATGCGCGAACTGGAACGCTTGTGGCGAAAAAGTCCAGTGCATCTGCCCCCCGTATAAGGTGCCCCGGAACGCGTGTTTACGGCTCTCTGGCAGGCGAAAAAAGGCGCAACTATTCCGATGCAAGGAAGCGCCGTCTAATGCCGTAAACGCCTACCCCATGCCGAATCGGCATGAGGTTTTTTTACCGAAACGCGCGTCCCAACCGGTTCGAATACGACATTTCGGCAGGCATAAGTGCCGTGAACCGGTCATCACAGAGCAGATTGAGTATTTTTCGAGCAGTGGCCGAGCGTTGATTTTTCGGCAAAATCCCGCAGGACGAAGGGAAAAATCGCGGCCAAAGAAAGGTGATTTTTCTCGATATACGGTCGCAGATGAAACACCGAGAAAAGTATTTTCCGACGTAACACGGACAAGGACGGGATAACACTGATGAAATCGAGACGAGCGCTCTATTTCAATGTGTTGCTTGATCAAGCCCTTGGCAAGTCCGTCGAGCCTTGGCGGTCCGACGAACTTGCGCAGCAGCTTTTCCTGACCCGGCCCTTGCGCAGGTACTCCCTGTACCCGTAGGTCACTCCGCCCCTGAAACAGGCAGAACGTCCCGACCCCTTGGTCATGCGCCGGCCTTCCTCAGGTGGCGCAGGTGGAAAGAGGCGCTGTGGCCTCCTTCGTGTACAAATTCTGTCCGGTCAACAAGCCTGCATGGGCAGGTCAGGCATATCGGGGAAACGCCAGCCCGCATGCCATGGCACTACCGCCCAACAGCTGGGCGGCTGCCAAGTCTTGAACAACCCTCTCATATCAGCCTCGACCGCGACGGCCCAAGAAGAAGGAGACAATGAACATCACCAGGAACACGACAAACAAAATCTTGGCGATACCCGTGGCGGTGCCCGCGATACCACCGAAGCCCAGTACAGCAGCGATGATGGCGATGATCAGGAATGTGATTGCCCAGCTCAACATGGTGATTCTCCTTACGCTTCTGTTTAAAGGTGCTGCGTTTCCCGGCGCATGGGGTGCGGCGGAAGTTTTGCCTAGAACACCCAACGCTCTTGATGACGTATCTCACCCACAGGCCCGGCCTGGTCGACATCCATCATGCGCATCGGGGGGCTATCGGCCTGACCGCTGCTGACAGCGCTGAAATGGGTTTGGGTCGGATGCGGAATCGACAAGCGTGGCGCTTCCGGCTGCTGGCTCTGCTCCCAGCGCAGAAACTGCTGGCCGCCGATCAGGGTGATCAACAGTGCCAGAACGGCAAACAACCCTTGCTGGACAGACACAGGCGAGAGGTGCAGGTGGGCGGCACGTTGACGGTTCATCCTGGAGCTCCTACCACTGGGGTCGGTATTCGATTGCGGGCGTTTGTTTTTGAATGCCCTGGTTAACCAGACAATTGCAGCCTGCATGCCAGCTTTTATTTTGAATAATTTCTTTTTATATCAATGCTTTATGAGCATAAAAAAATTCACTTCGCACGCATCCTGCACGATGCCTCTTGTTCAGTCGTGCGTATTGCACGATTGGTTTGAAGGAAGACGTAAATTTTTTGAATTGAGAGAAGGGCGCGGATGTCAGAAATACACGCTGGCCTTTGCAGGAAACCGGGCATCCATTTAAGACGCACGAAATTAGCCGGCTAAGCGATACATGGGATGAAAGCTACCCTGCCATGACAGGAATGGCTCAGAATCAATCATGCAACTTGCCCGATTTCTCCGGGACATAACGATCATTCATTAAGGAGCGTAGGAAAATGGAGTCCGCCACTGAGCATCAAGGCCGCATTCTGCTGGTGGATGACGAATCCGCCATCCTGCGTACTTTCCGTTATTGCCTCGAAGACGAAGGCTACAGCGTGGCCACCGCCACCAGCGCCGCGCAGGCAGAAGCCCTGTTGCAACGTCAGGTTTTCGACCTGTGCTTCCTCGACTTGCGCCTGGGTGAAGACAACGGCCTCGATGTGCTGGCCCAGATGCGTATCCAGGCGCCCTGGATGCGGGTGGTGATCGTCACTGCGCACTCTGCCGTCGACACGGCGGTGGATGCGATTCAGGCTGGCGCCGCCGACTATCTGGTCAAACCGTGCAGCCCCGATCAATTGCGGCTGGCAACCGCCAAGCAACTGGAAGTGCGGCAATTGTCGGCGCGACTGGAAGCCCTGGAAGGCGAGGTACGCAAGCCCATGGATGGTCTGGACTCCCACAGCCCGGCCATGAAAGTGGTACTCGAAACCGCCCGCCAGGTTGCCACGACCGATGCCAATATCCTGATTCTGGGTGAATCCGGTACCGGCAAGGGCGAACTGTCCCAAGCCATTCACGGCTGGAGCAAACGCGCGAAGAAATCCTGCGTCACGATCAACTGCCCGTCGCTGACCGCCGAGCTCATGGAAAGCGAACTCTTCGGCCACAGCCGCGGCGCCTTCACCGGCGCCAGCGAAAGCACCTTGGGCCGAGTCAACCAAGCTGACGGCGGAACGCTGTTTCTCGACGAGATCGGCGACTTTCCCCTGACATTGCAGCCGAAGTTGCTGCGTTTTATTCAGGACAAGGAATATGAGCGCGTCGGTGATCCGGTGACCCGCCGTGCCGATGTGCGCATCCTTGCGGCCACCAACCTCAACCTTGAGGACATGGTGCGCGACGGTCGTTTCCGTGAAGACCTGCTCTATCGCCTGAATGTCATTACCTTGCACCTGCCACCGCTACGCGAACGCCGCGAAGATATTCTCAACCTGGCCGACCGTTTCCTGGCACGCTTCGTCAAGGAGTACGCCCGTCCCGCGCGCGTCTTCAGCGACGAGGCCCGGGAAGCACTGCTGGGCTATCGCTGGCCGGGCAACATCCGTGAACTGCGCAACGTGATCGAACGGGCGAGCATCATCTGTCCGCAGGAGCGGGTCGAGATCAGTCATCTGGGCATGGCTGAAACCCCGGTCAACAATGCACCTCGCATCGGCGCGGCACTGAGCCTGGATGAGCTGGAGAAGGCCCACATCGGCGCGGTCCTGGCCACCGCCGATACCCTGGATCAAGCGGCGAAAACCCTGGGCATCGACGCCTCGACGCTGTACCGCAAACGCAAGCAGTACAACTTGTGAGCAATCGCCGATGAAACTGGCGATGAAATTGCGGACCCGACTTTTCCTGAGCATCTCCGCACTGATCACCGTCGCGTTGCTCGGGCTCTTGCTCGGGCTGGTCAGCGTGATGCAGATGGCCGGCAGCCAGGAAGCACTGATCCGCAGTAACTTCATCACCCTGGACCTGGGGCTCAAGCTGCGTCAGACCCTGGGTGATCAACTGATCATCATGCTCAGCGAGAAGCCTGACTCCGCCGCTTTCGCCGCCTCGAAGCAGCGTTACTTCGAACTGCTGGAGGAAGGCATCGCCCAGGAACCGGAGGAAACCGGAAGCGAGCACGGTTTCAGAAAAGCCAAGGCCGACTACGAGCGCTTTATCCAGGCTTATGAAGCGTCCCCGGACCCGTCGAAGGTGCTCAGCAGCCACGACAACCTGACGGAAAAATTCAATGCGCTACGCAATGGCCTGATCGCCGAGCACAAGCGCGCGCTTGATAACATTAGCGATACCGAGCGCCAGGCCCGGGAGCAGGCGCTGCTGTTTGCCGGGTTGCTTGGCTTGGTGGGGCTGGCGGTGCTGATCATCGGCTTCGTGACCGCACAAGCCATCGCCCGGCGTTTCGGGGAGCCCATCGAGGCCTTGGCCAAGGCGGCGGACAATATCGGCCAAGGCAATTTCGATGTCACCCTGCCGATTTCTTCGGCGGTGGAACTGAACCAGCTGACCCGGCGTTTCGGGATCATGGCCCAGGCGCTGCGTGAACATCAGGCCACCAACGTAGATGAGCTGCTGGCCGGTCAGCAGCGCTTGCAGGCCGTGCTCGACAGCATCGACGACGGACTGCTGATGATCGACCGTCAGGGCCATCTGGAACACCTTAACCCTGTAGCCCAGCGTCAGTTGGGCTGGGAGTCCGATCGTCTGGGTCAGGGGCTGGGTACGGCGCTGGAGCGCCCCGAGCTCGATGAGCAGCTGCAACTGGTGCTGCGCGGCGGCACGCTGGAGCGGGCTCCGGAAGACTTGAGTGTCGAAGTCGATGGTGAGTCGAGACTGCTCACCTACAGCCTGACCCCGGTCAGCCATACCCAGGGCCATATTCTGGGTGCCGTGATGGTGCTGCATGACGTCACGGAGCAACGAGCGTTCGAACGGGTACGCAGCGAATTCGTATTGCGAGCCTCCCATGAATTACGCACACCGGTCACCGGCATGCACATGGCCTTCGGATTGTTCCGTGAGCGCGCTCACTTTGCCCCGGATTCCCGGGAAGCCGACCTGCTCGATACCGTTAACGAAGAGATGCAGCGGCTGATGCAGTTGATCAATGACCTGCTGAATTTCTCCCGTTACCAGAACGGTTTGCAGAAACTCACCCTGACGCCGTGTTCCATCGAGGCGTTGCTGGAACAGGCTCGGTCACGTTTTGCCACATCGGCCGAAGAGAAGGAAATCAATCTGCTGGTGGAAGTGCAGGGGCCTTTGCCGCGGTTGCAGGCCGATCAGCCACAACTGGAGCGGGTACTCGACAATTTGCTCGACAACGCCTTACGTCACACCGGCTCCGGCGGGCGGATACGCTTGCAGGCCCGGCGTCACGGTGACCGGGTCATCATCAGTGTCGAGGACAACGGCGAAGGTATTGCCTACGGTCAGCAGGGGCGGATCTTCGAGCCCTTCGTGCAGGTTGGACGCAAGAAGGGCGGGGCCGGGCTCGGCCTGGCCTTGTGCAAGGAAATCGTACAATTGCATGGCGGACGGATGGGTGTCTATTCACGGCCGGGGCAAGGTACTCAGTTCTACATGACGCTGACCGTTTAGGTCACCCTCACGCTTCGTCATCCAGGCGCCGGCCGGCTCGACGCCGTCCCCGGGTAATCAATTCAGTGAACTGCACTGCGCTCAACGCTCGGGCGAACAGCCAGCCCTGGCCGAACTTCACGCCTTCACTGCACAGGAACGCGGCCTGGGCCTCATGTTCGATGCCCTCGGCAATCACCTTCAGGTGCAGCGACTGGGCCATATGAATGATATGCGGCGCCACGCCGCTGCTGGCGGCGTCATGGCCCAGCGCATCAATGAACGCCTTGTCGATTTTCAGGCAATCGACCGGCAGGGTTTGCAAATAGGCGAGGCTGCAATAACCCGTGCCAAAATCATCGATCAACACCTGATGCCCGACATCCCGTAGCGCTTGCAGGTTTTCCCGGGCCACCACCACATCGACCAGCCCGCGCTCGGTGACTTCAAAAGCAATTTGCCGCGCAGCGACGCGATGCAGGGTCAGCAGCCGCGCCATCACCTGGCCAATCCGCGGAACCATCACATCACACGCCGCGAGATTGACCGAGATGTACAGCTGCGGGTTCGCACGCAGCAACTGGCCGAGTTGCTCGAGCAGGCGCTGCAAGACGAAGTCCGTCATCTGGCGAATCTGCCCGGTGTTCTCCGCCATCGGAATGAACAGATCGGGACTGGTCAGGGTACCGTCCGGCCTGCGCCAGCGCAGCAGCGCTTCAGCCCCGACACAGTTGCGGCTATCGAGGTCGAAAATTGGTTGATACAGCACCTGCAACTCGCCACGGCGAATCGCGCCGGCCAGTTCGGCGTCCAGCGACTGCCGCTGGCGCACCAGCAGAAACACCAGGAACCCAACGCATATGCCCAGCGCGAGGCTGGCCGGCAGCAACCACCACCAGACCGCCGGGATATGCATGCCGGTGCGTGGGCTGATCAACACCAACTGATATTCCGGGTTGTCGGTGGGCATCCGGTATATCAGGCGTGCCTGGGTGATCTGCAGCGCATCACGGTTTTTCGGTGGCCAGGCCTCGGCCGGCGGCCAGACCTGAGAAGCGCCCAGCACCGGAATCGCGCGCGCGCCATGGTCCAGGACCACCAGCAGGCTGCTGCCCGGCGACAGGTCGACCATATCGGTCAAATGCCCGCGAGAGGTCGCCACCCGGAAATTCCCGCGCCCGAGCATCAGCGCGGCGCGGTTTTCATCGGGTTCGGTGGTGGTGTTGAGCCAATAGCTGTAGGTCGGGCCTTTGATGTCTGGCGATCGACTCAGCGACAGCCCTTCCTGACGAGGGCGATTGGAGCAGATTCGCGAGGAGTCCATGTAGGCGGCTTCGTAGACGAAGCGATAATTGAACGTAACCTGTTGCAAGGTCGCGATCATTTCAGCATCGCAGCCGCGCAACGGTTGCGCTTCAAGGTCATCAAGGCTTTCACGCAGTTGCCCGAAGAGCTGTTCGAGGCGGGCGAGGAAGCGTTCGCCCTGAGCATTCATTTCTTCGCTTTCGCTTTGCTCGACCTGGTGTATGGCGACGAACAGGCTGCCGGCCATCAATAATGTTGCGCTCAAGACAGTAGACATCAGCCCCAGGAACCAGGGGCGATGGAACCAACTACGGAAGGTCTCTCGAGCAGCAGTCATTGTGCAATATCCGATGTATTACCAATGAGTTATAGCTGCTGATTGGAAAAAAGCCCTGACCGTCGGGCGGGCGTCATTATTTTGTCTGGTTCAACACCCACAGTAGCGCGGCGGTTTGCGCATCCGGAGTGCCATCGAAACGCGCCGGACGGAAATGCATCTGAAATGCCGCTATCACATGTCGTGTCGCGACATCGAGCTCGCCGGTCTGTGGCGAGGCATAACCCAGGCGGGCCAACTGCGCCTGAAACCAACTGATGCTCGGCAACTGCTCGGCGAACAACATTTGCTGGCGCGCCACCGACTGTTCATTCGGCCAGATGCCCAAGCCTTCGGCGGCCAGACGCTTCCAGGGGAACAGCGGCCCCGGGTCCAGCTTGCGCAAGGGTGCAATATCACTATGGCCAATGATCTCGCGAGGTTTTATGCCGTGACGTTTGCTAATGTCCTTGAGCAACACGATCAGCGACTGGACCTGGTCTTCGGTGTAGGGATACCACACGCGTCCGGTCGGGGTGTCCTCGAAGCCCGGGTTGACGATTTCGATACCGATGGAACTGGAGTTCAGCCAGGTGCGGCCATTCCACTCACTCTCCCCGGCGTGCCAGGCCCGCACATTTTCATCCATCAGCTTGTAGATGGTGGCGCCCTTGTCGTCGCCGATCAGGTAATGGCTGCTGACCTCACCGTGGGTCAGCAATTGCAACGAACGCTCCAGCGAAGCATTGGTGTAATGCACCACCACAAATTGCACGCGGCTGTCGTAATTGGCCGAAGAGTGGCTGGTGTTGAAACGGGGACCGCTGGCACAGCCGGCAAGCACAATCAGCGATAAGATCAGAGCAAAATATTTCATGGCGAAAGGCAGTACACGCAAGACAATAATGCAACAGTGTAACGTAATGCCTTGCGGGCGGACGGCAATCCCATCGAATTAAACAAAATGGAACAGATCACCGTCAGCTCGGTTCCACTCGATTACGGCCGGCATTTTTTGCGCGATACAGCGCTTGATCGGCTCTTTTAAGTACCTGATCGCTATGTTCACCCGGCCTGAACGCCGTCATTCCGATAGACACGGTGATGGTCACCGGCTCTCCCTTGAAGTGGAACGGACAGGCTTCAATGGAGGCCCGCAAGCTTTCCAGCATCTTCAGCCCCGCCGCCGGCACCGTGGATGGCATTAACAGCACAAACTCCTCGCCGCCAAACCGTGCAATGAAATCCGTTCCGCGCAGCCGCTTGCGCAACACGCTGGCGATGATTTTCAGCACTTTGTCACCGGCCAGGTGCCCGTAGTTGTCATTGATGCGCTTGAAATGATCGAGGTCGAGCATGGCCAGCAACAGCGTGTTGCCATGTTGTTGCCATTGTGTGACTTCATGACCCAGGCGCTCGCTCCAGGCCGCGCGGTTGGGCAGCCCGGTCAACGGGTCGACCAATGCCTTCTGTCGTTGCTCTTCAAGGTGCTCGCGGTAACCCTGGGCCTCCTGCTCCATATGGGCGACCCGCTCGGCCAGGCTGTGCAGGCGCGCAGCGACCTCCTGCTCGCGCTCATCGCGCTGTTTCTGGTGCTGGTCCATGGTGCCCAGCAAGCCTTCGAGATGGTTTTCCAGTACGTGCTTGAGATCTTCCAGATCTGCGGCTTCCTGCATGCTGCTTTGCAGGCCATCGACCTGTTCGCGGATCTGCGTGTCCATCTGTCGCGCAGCCGAACGGTTGTCGGCGTGTCCCGCGGTGGCGGCCTGCAAGTTGCTCTGGAACGATTCGAGACGCTCGTTCAGTCGTTGCAGATAAGCTTCGAACTCATGCTGGCCGCTGTCGGTAATGGCCAGCATCAATGTGGCGAAGTCGTCGAGTATCGGCAGCAATTCGTACCAGTTCAGACCGTTTTTCAGACGATCGCGCATGGATTCGGCTTGTGGACGATGACGCTCGGGCAGTGTCAGGTCGTCGAGCAGCCCCAGCAACGTGTCTTCGATGTGGCTGGCCACCGAGCTGTAGGAGGGCTCGGGAGAATCCGGAAGTGCGTAGAGAATGTCGTGTTCGGATGGCGCCTGATCGACGGGCACGTCCTGCATCGGAATCGGAGGTAAGGGCAAGCTATCGGGTGATGCTTGAGCGGTCAGCTCGTCGGGGTTCGCTTGCGACTCAGGTGATGTCGCGATGGTTTCCGGGGTCGGTTTCTCGGCCGATTCGATTTCCGCCGCGGCTGCACTGGGTGGTTGAGGCTCCGCAGCCGGAGGTGCAAAAGCCACGGCTGGCTCGGTTGGCGCGAACTCGTCTTCGACTCGCTCAACAGCGGGTACCTCGCAGCTTGCCGCAGGGCTCTCGGCTACAGGGGCAGCCAGCGCAGGAGCAGCGGCCGTCGATGCTTCCGCCTCCTGCGCTTCACGACCGCCGAACAACCGCTGCAGCAAACCCGGCCGGCCGTTCTCCGTTGGGTTCTCCAGCTGGCTCAGGGCCTTGCCCTGCAAGCCACTCAGCTCGCTGAGCAGCAAGGGTATCTCGCGCGCCTGACTGACCCGCGCATCCAGGTGCTTGGCGAAATTCTTGAGTGGCCGACTCACATCCCGTGGCAATGGCAATGTTTGCAGTTGCGTAACCAGCGCAGTCAAGGCGGCACTGGTCTGGTTGACTCGGGTTTCCCGACGCTGTTCGGAGTCGAGCACGGCTTTTTCCAGGCGTGGAATCAGCGCAGCCAGGCCGGCGTCCATGTCATCGGTGCGCACGACTTCGCGCATTTCCTTCATGCATTGGTCAACGGCGCGGTCCGTACCTTCCGCTGCCAGGGTGCTGCGCACCAGCCCGCGACGCAGCAAGTCGAGCCGCGCGTCCCAGCGACGTTCGAGCTTTTCCTGTTGTTCGATGCTTTTGAGGTACTTCTCTTTCCAGCGCTGTGCTTCGTCGCTCATTCATGGGATCCGCGAGGGGCAGGACTCAACGCGGGCAATGCATCGGCCGTGAGCGAACCCGGCAAACGAATCTCTACCGCGACCGGCAGGTGATCGGAAATGGGCTGTGCCAGCACCTCAACCTTTTCCAGGGTCAGGCTCGGGCTCAGCAGGATATGGTCCAGGCAGCGCTGTGGGCGCCAGCTGGGAAACGTCGCTTCCAGTTGCGGCGCGAGCAGGCCGAGATCGCGCAACGGGGAATGTTGCAGCAGGTCGCTGGCATGGGTGTTCATGTCGCCCATCAGCACCTGATGCTTGTAGTCGCCGATCAACTCGCGGATATAGGCCAATTGCAGACTGCGTGCCCGGGCGCCCAACGCCAGGTGCATCATGACCACCACCAGCGCTTCCGGGCCTTCGCCGAACCGTACCAGAATGGCTCCGCGACCCTTTGGTCCCGGCAACGGATGATCCTCAATTGCCCACGGACGCAATCGGCTGAGCACGCCATTGCTGTGCTGGGCCAGGCGACCGAGATTACGATTGAGTTGTTGATACCAGTAGGGAAAGGCGCCGAGCTGGGCCAGGTGTTCGACCTGATTGACGTAGCCTGATCGCAGGCTGCCGCCATCGGCCTCTTGCAAGGCAACCAGATCGAAGTCGCCCAGCAGATTGCCGATTTTCTGCAGGTTATCGGCACGCCCCGTGTGCGGCAGCAGGTGCTGCCAGCCCCGGGTCAGGTAATGCCGATAGCGCTCGGTACTGATGCCGACCTGGATATTGAAACTGAGCAAGCGCAGACGACTGTCTGCGGGCAGGCCCGTGGACTCCAGATGATGCTCGTTGACCCGCGGATCATGCAGGCCAACGATGCGTTCAGTACCCCATCGGCGCATGGCAGTGACTGCCCTTAGTTGGCGGCAGCCTTGTTAGCCGCTCGCTCTTTGTCGATCAGTTTGTCGGCCAGTTGCAGGGCCTGTTCGGCACCGCCGGCAGAACCCACGTCGAAGCGATACTTGCCGTTGACGACCAGGGTTGGAACGCCGGAGATTTCATACTTTTTGGCCAGCTCACGGGCTTGAACAACCTGGCCCTTGATAGCAAAGGAGTCGAAGGTGGCCAGGAATTTATCCTTGTCTACGCCCTGGGTAGCCAGGAAGTCAGCCATGTCATTCTTGTCGATCAGCTTCATTTTTTTGTTCTGGATCGCGTCGAATACCGCGGCATGAACCTTATGCTCAACACCCATGGACTCAAGGGTCAAGAACATTTGGCCATGAGCATCCCAAGCTCCGCCGAACATGGCCGGAATACGCTTGAAATTCACATCGGATGGCAGCTTTTCAGCCCAAGGATTGATTGTCGGTTCAAAATGATAGCAATGCGGACAGCCGTACCAGAACAGCTCCACCACTTCGATCTTGCCAGGCACGGCAACCGGAACCGGATTGGTCAGCTCGACATAAGGGGCGGCTGGGGCGTCGGCGGCCTGGGCAGTCATGCCAAACAGGCTGGCAGCGGCAAAAACGGCACTGATGATCAGATTACGCATGCTTTACTCCTGGACAAATTTTTTCGCCGCGCGCGATTGTTTTCAGACAGATCCTGGCGGGCTTGAGTTCTGTAGTGTAACGGCAGCGGCCACAAAAAAGGGCGGCCAAGGCCACCCTTTTTATACTTGCCGAGACGGATTAATCGAGCGTTAACGTTGCAGGCGATCAGCACGCCGTTCAACGCCCGATCCACCGGCCTTAGTGCAGGCCTTGAATGTAGCTGGACACCGCGGCGATGTCTTCGTCGCTCAGCTTCTTGGCAATGCTCTGCATCGGTTTGGTATCGCCGTCGTTGGTGCGGCCACCTTCTTCCTTGCGGAAATCGACCAGTTGCTTGCCGACGTATTGAGCGTGCTGGCCACCCAGGTGCGGGAAACCGGCAGCCGCGTTACCTGCGCCATTTGGCGAGTGGCAACCGGTGCAGGCTGGCAGGCCCTTGGCCAGGTCACCACCACGGAACAGGGCCTCACCGCGAGCGACGATCTTCGGATCGGCGGCACCGACGCTGCCTTTCTGGCTGGCGAAGTAGGCAGAGATGTCCGCCAGGTCCTGATCGCTCAGGTTGGTCAGCAGGCCGGTCATTTCCAGAACGGTGCGCTTGCCCGACTTGATGTCGTGCAATTGCTTGGTCAGGTAGCGTTCACCCTGACCTGCCAGTTTCGGAAAGTTTGGCGCCATGCTGTTGCCATCCGGGCCGTGGCAGGCGCCACAGACGGCGGCTTTGGCCTGGCCGGCTTTTGCATCACCCGGTTGTACTGCCTCACCTGCAGCATGGGCCATGCCGGAGATGCCCACGGTCAACAGCAGACTCACGATCAATTTCTTCATCAGCTAATCCAACTACGGCTAAGGGTTAAGAGTTATGGACCGGGCTTACTCGCTCATCCAAAGGATGATGGCTTGGTAATCCTCGGCACTGCAGTCCATGCACAAACCACGCGGCGGCATCGCCTTGAAACCCTGGGTCACGTGTTGCACCAGCGTCTCCATACCTTTCGCCAACCTCGGCGTCCAAGCTTCCTGATCGCCTTTTTTCGGCGCCATGGGGAGTTGGCCGGAATGACAGGCACCACAAACACGGTTGTACACAGCTTCCGGATCCTGTGTAGCCTGAGCGCTGTAAAGCGGCATCAATACACCGGCAGCTAGCAGCCATTTCGTCATAAAACGACCTTTTCAGGGTTGAGAGCGAGCTGCGTTCTAGTGCGCAATCAAGGTCTGTCGCTCTCGTGAACTTCGTCCTACGCTGGGACAAAGCGCACACAAAATCTGCGGCATTATATACTGGCGTCACTGAAACGGAAGCGACACTGCTTGCCGCACCCATTCCTGGCGCCGCCCACATCGGAAATCCCATGCAACTCAAGAATCCCATCCTCGGTCTGTGCCAACAGTCCACCTTCATGCTCAGCGCCGCCAAAGTCGATCAATGTCCGGATGACGAGGGCTTCGAAGTCGCCTTCGCCGGGCGTTCCAACGCCGGCAAGTCGAGTGCCTTGAACACCCTGACCCACGCCAGCCTGGCGCGCACCTCGAAAACCCCGGGACGCACGCAGCTGTTGAACTTCTTCAAGCTAGACGATGAACGCCGTCTGGTCGACCTGCCGGGCTACGGTTATGCAAAAGTACCGATCCCGCTCAAGCAACACTGGCAGCGTCACCTGGAGGCATATCTGGGTGGTCGCGAGAGTTTGAAGGGTCTGATCCTGATGATGGACATCCGCCATCCGATGACCGATTTCGACCTGCTGATGCTCGACTGGGCCGTGGCTGCCGGGATGCCGATGCACATTCTGCTGACCAAAGCGGACAAGCTGACCTATGGCGCGGCCAAGAACACCCTGCTCAAGGTTCAGGCGGAAATCCGCAAGGGTTGGGGCGATCTGGTGACAATCCAGCTGTTTTCGGCCCCCAAACGCATGGGCCTGGAAGATGCCTACACCGTACTGGCTGGCTGGATGGAGCTGGCGGACAAGGGTGCCGCAGCAGAGATTCAATAAATATCAAAAACTGTTTGTGGTGCGCTCAGGCAAGGCAAAAGCGCGGCTCGAAAGCGGAGTTTAGGGGCCTAAATGAGCATTTCGAGCCGCGCTTTTAACGCAGCCTGAGCGCATCACAGACAGTTTTTCTCGGGGCAAAAAAAACCCCGGGCTTCATATGGGGAGGGAGAAGTTCCGGGGTTGAAGCTCTAGACCGCTAGGGCGGGGTCCAGATATCTGCCAACACTTAACACAACATAGGAGCATCGAAGGGCTTCACCAGCCATTCAGTAACTCTGAGTGGTGGTGCGCAAGATTAGTTCAGATTTTTTTCAGATAGCTTTGAAATTACTCTGATAGCCCTCCGGACCAAGCTGTTTTTTTGCGCCCTTCTGCCGCGGCACTATGCCGCAGCAGAACTCGACAATTTTCTGTAGGAGCGAGCTTGCTCGCGATGGAGTGTCAGACACATCGATTTCGACTGAAATTCCATCGCGAGCAAGCTCGCTCCTACAAGAAGGCTCAGTGAGCCTCATCCCAGTTATTTCCAACACCCACTTCGACCAGCAACGGCACATCCAGCTTCGCCGCCTCGCTCATGTGTACGCGAATTTCATCGCGAACCTGGTCGACCAGGTCTTCACGCACCTCGAGCACCAGTTCATCGTGCACCTGCAAGATGACTTTGGCGTCGAGGCCCGACGCGGTCAGCCAGTTATCCACCGCGACCATGGCTTTCTTGATGATGTCCGCAGCGGTGCCTTGCATCGGTGCGTTGATTGCCGTGCGCTCGGCAGCGGCGCGCTCTTGCGGCTTGTTGGAGTTGATGTCCGGCAGGTACAGGCGACGGCCGAAGAACGTCTCGACATAACCTTGCTCGGCGGCCTGGGCACGCGTGCGATCCATGTACTGGCGAACGCCGGGGTACCGGGCAAAGTAGGTATCGATGTAGGCCTTGGCGGTCTTGGTGTCGACGCCGATGTCCTTGCCGAGCTTCTGCGCGCCCATGCCGTAGATCAGGCCGAAGTTGATCGCTTTGGCGCTGCGGCGCTGGTTGGAGGTCACTTCGGCCAGTTCGACCTTGAACACTTCGGCGGCGGTCGCGGTGTGTACGTCCAGATTGTGGCGGAAGGCGTTCATCAGCCCTTCATCCCGGGACAGGTGCGCCATGATCCGCAGTTCGATCTGCGAATAGTCCGCAGCCAGCAGCTTGTAACCGACCGGGGCCACGAAGGCCTGGCGGATGCGACGCCCTTCGGCGGTGCGCACCGGGATGTTCTGCAGGTTCGGATCGCTGGAGGACAGCCGCCCGGTGGACGCCACCGCCTGATGATACGAGGTATGGATCCGCCCGGTACGCGGGTTGATCTGCTCCGGCAGACGGTCGGTATAGGTGCTTTTCAGCTTGCTCATGGAGCGATATTCCATGAGCACTTTCGGCAATCGATAGTCGTCTTCTGCCAGTTTGGCCAGCACTTCTTCGGCGGTTGATGGCTGGCCCTTGGCGGTTTTCTTCAGTACCGGCAGGCCGAGCTTCTCGTAAAGGATCACGCCAAGTTGCTTGGGCGAACCGAGGTTGAATTCCTCGCCGGCAATCTCGAAGGCTTCACGCTCCAGCGCCACCATCTTGTCGCCCAGTTCGATGCTTTGCACGCCCAGCAAGGCGGCGTCGACCAATGCGCCCTGGCGCTCGATACGCGCCAATACCGGCACCAACGGGATTTCGATGTCGGTCAGTACGCCGGCCAGGCTCGGAATAGCCGAGAGTTTTTCGAACAGGGCATGGTGCAGACGCAAGGTGATATCTGCATCTTCGGCGGCGTAAGGCCCGGCCTGCTCCAGGGCGATCTGGTCGAACGTCAGCTGTTTCACGCCTTTGCCGGCGATGTCCTGGAAGCTCACCGTGGTGTGGTCCAGATACTTCTGCGCCAGGCTGTCCATGTCATGGCGGGTGGCCGTGGAGTTGAGCACGTAGGACTCAAGCATGGTGTCGAAGGCGATGCCACGCACGGTAATGCCGTTGTCCTGATCGCCGCCGATGGCGCAATTGGCCAGGATGTTCATGTCGAACTTGGCGTGTTGGCCGACCTTGAGCTTGTTCGGATCTTCCAGAATCGGCTTGAGCGCGCGCAGGACCGTGTCACGATCCAGTTGCTGCGGCACACCGATGTAGGAATGGGTCAACGGGATGTAGGCCGCTTCGTTAGCCTGAACCGCGAACGACAGGCCCACCAGTTGCGCCTGCTGCGCATCGATGCCGGTGGTTTCGGTGTCGAAGGCAAACAGTTTGGCGTTGTTCAGTTTTTCCAGCCAGGCATCGAACCGCGCTTGATCGAGGATGGTTTCATAGGCGGCTTCAGCAGCGACGGCCGGTGCTTCGGCCTCTGGTTCGCTGAACAGATCGGCGGCCGGTGCTGGCTCGGCGGCAGCGCTCAGTTCCAGGCGTTTGGCGTCGCGATCAAGGTCGTTCAGCCAGCTCTTGAACTCCAGCAGGGAGTACAACTCGTAGAGTTTCGCAGGATCTTCCGCGCCCATTTTCAGGTCGTCGAGGCCAACGTCCAGTGGCACGTCAACCTTGATGGTCGCCAGCTGATAGGACAGGAAGGCCATTTCCTTGTGCTCTTCAAGCTTGGCCGGCAGGGTCTTGGCGCCGCGAATCGGCAGGGTCGGTACGATGTCGAGTTGCGCATAGAGCTCGGTCAGACCGCCGTTCACACCGACCAGCAGACCGGAAGCCGTCTTCGGACCGATGCCTGGAACACCCGGAATGTTGTCGGAAGAATCGCCCATGAGCGCCAGATAATCGATGATCTGCTCCGGAGCGACGCCGAATTTCTCCTTCACGCCCTCCACGTCCATGCTGCTACCGGTCATGGTGTTGACCAAGGTAATGTGACCGTCGACCAGTTGCGCCATGTCCTTGTCACCGGTGGAGATGATCACCGGACGATCCGCCGCCGCGCTGCTGCGGGCCAGGGTGCCGATCACGTCATCGGCCTCGACGCCTTCGACGCACAGCAGCGGGAAGCCCAGGGCGATCACGCTCTGGTGCAGCGGCTCGATCTGCACGCGCATATCGTCGGGCATGCTCGGACGGTTGGCCTTGTATTCGGCGAACATCTCATCGCGAAAAGTCCCACCCTTGGCGTCGAACACCACGGCGAACGGACTGTCCGGATATTGCTTGCGCAGGCTCTTGAGCATGTTCAGCACGCCCTTGACCGCACCGGTCGGCAGGCCTTTGGACGTGGTCAGCGGTGGCAGCGCGTGAAAGGCGCGGTACAGGTAAGAAGAACCGTCCACCAGGACGAGGGGGGCTTGGCTCATGAGCAGGATCAACCTTTTCGGCGGGTCCGGCGCTAGAATAGCGGGACCGTTGACGACAAAGGGACAAGGTTATCATGCGCACACTAAATCGCCTGTTGCTGGCTGGCTTGTTTGCAATCGCACCATCGGCCGTGATGGCGGCGGACGATGCGCCATCGGCGGACCCGGATGTCACCATTCGCACGGAAGGCGATAAACTCATTCAGGAATACCGGCAAAACGGCTTTTTGTACGCCATCAAGGTCACCCCAAAGGTTGGCAAACCGTATTTCCTGGTGCGCGCGGATGGCTCGGAGGGAAACTTCGTCCGCTCCGACTACCCGGATATGCTGATTCCGGCGTGGGAAATTTTTAAGTGGTAAGTCGTCCTTAACTTTAATCGGCGCCGGCTCAACAGCGGCGCCCGTACTGGCAGCTTAAACATGTCTGTGTTCACCCCCCTGGCTCGGCCCGAGCTGGAAGCTTTTCTCGCCCCTTATGGCCTCGGCCGCCTGCTTGATTTCCAGGGGATTGCCGCCGGTAGCGAAAATACCAATTTCTTTATCAGCCTGGAGCAGGGCGAATTTGTCCTGACCCTGGTCGAGCGCGGTCCGGTTCAGGAGATGCCATTCTTCATCGAACTGCTCGACGTACTGCACGGCGCCGACCTGCCGGTGCCTTACGCCTTGCGCACCACAGACGGCGTGGCCTTGCGAGAGCTGGCGGGCAAACCTGCGTTGCTGCAACCGCGCCTGGCCGGCAAGCACATCAAGCAAGCCAACGCGCAACATTGCGCGCAGGTGGGTGAATTGCTCGGCCATCTGCACCTGGCGACCCAGGCCAATATGATCAAGCGCAAAACCGATCGCGGCCTGGACTGGATGCTGGAGGAGGGCACGCAATTCCTGTCGCACCTCGGTGCCGAACAGAAAGACCTGCTGCAACGGGCGCTGGAAGAAATCACCCGGCAGAAGGAAAAAATCCTGGCACTGCCGCGGGCGAACATTCACGCCGACCTGTTCCGCGACAACGCGATGTTCGAAGGCACGCACCTGACCGGGCTGATCGACTTCTACAACGCCTGCTCCGGGCCGATGCTCTACGACGTGGCGATTGCCTTGAACGACTGGTGCTCGGACGACGATGGCGTAATCGATGGACCGCGAGCGCGGGCCTTGCTGGGCGCTTACGCGGCCTTGCGACCGTTCACCGCCGCTGAAGCCGAGTTGTGGCCGACCATGCTGCGGGTGGCTTGCGTACGGTTCTGGTTGTCACGCCTGATCGCGGCGGAGTCGTTTGCCGGACAGGATGTGTTGATTCACGATCCGATGGAATTTCAATTGCGATTGGCACAGCGACAGACAGTCAACACGCCTTTGCCTTTCGCCCTTTAAAGGCTTTGACCTGTGGGAGCGAGCTTGCTCGCGATAGCGTCGGGTCAGTCAACATTGATGTTGATGTAATGCCGCCTTCGCGAGCAAGCTCGCTCCCACAGGGTCTGGTGTCGGTTACAGTGACTCCAGGCACCCCGCCAGATCATTCCCCAATTTCTCCAACACCTGCTCATAGCCCTGGCCAGTCGCCGGCGTGTACCCGCCCAGCGCATCCAGTTCAGCCAGTTTCACCGGCAAACCCGCCACCAGAGTTTCCGCCAGACGGGGCCGCAGCGGAGGTTCGCTGAACACGCAGGTCTTGCCGACTTCCTGCAATCGCGCGCGCATCGCCGCGACATGCTGGGCACCGGGTTGCACTTCGGCCGCGACGCTGAACACACCCACGTGCTTGAGGCCGTAGGCGTCTTCGAAGTAGTCGAAGGCTTCGTGGAAAACGAAGTAGGGTTTGCCCTGAACATCGGCCAGGCGCTTCTTCAGGCGCGCATCCAGTGCATCGAGACGCTCGTCGAAGGCTTTCAGATTGCTCTGATAGCGCGCGGCATTTGCAGGATCTGCGGCACTCAGGTCAGCCGCCATTTTCGTGGCGATGACCCGGGCGTTGACCGGCGACAGCCACAAGTGCGCATCCAGGCTGCCCGGACGGTGATCGTGGTCGTGTTCGTCGGCTTCTTCAGCGTGGGAGTGGTTATCTTCGGCAAAGTGACGCAGTTTCATGCCCGGCAAATCCTGCACGGCGACGTTGGGCAACGTACGACCATTGAGCACACGTGGCAGGAAGCCCTCCATGTCCGGGCCGATCCAGTACAGCAGGTCCACCGATTGCACCTTGCGTACGTCGGAAGGGCGCAACGCATAGTTATGCGGTGAGGCACCCGGTGGCAGCAAAACCTCGGGGATCGCCACGCCATCCTGCACCGCCGCGGCGATCAGTTGCAGAGGCTTGATGCTGGTAAGGACCTTGACCTCGGCCTGCGCCGAACCGATCAGCAGAAAACTTGCGATAAATGCGACAAAAACAGAAAAAAGTCGGGACACGATGACCACTCGAAGAGGCGAGAACGGGTAACATAATAACGTCTCTCACAAACCTCGTCGCCGCTCATGCTAAAAACACCGATCGCCAGCCGTCCCCACGACCACTCACATTGCGTTCACAGCGCTTTGTCCGAGGCCGATGCCCTGTGCGCACGTCAAGGTCTGCGCCTGACCGCGTTGCGCCGGCGAGTGCTGGAGCTGGTGTGGCAAAGCCACAAGCCTTTGGGTGCCTACGACATTCTCGCGGTCCTCAGCGAGCAGGACGGTCGTCGCGCCGCACCGCCGACGGTGTACCGCGCGCTGGATTTCCTGCTGGAAAACGGCCTGGTCCATCGGATTTCCTCGCTCAACGCCTTCATCGGCTGCAACCACCCGGAACATGCTCACCAGGGTCAGTTCCTGATCTGCCGTGTGTGCCACGCCGCGATCGAACTTGAGCAAAAATCCATC
Organism: Pseudomonas sp. BF-R-24; assembly: GCF_019947335.1. Lineage (NCBI taxonomy): Bacteria > Pseudomonadati > Pseudomonadota > Gammaproteobacteria > Pseudomonadales > Pseudomonadaceae > Pseudomonas > Pseudomonas sp. BF-R-24. The sequence continues at coordinate 220,195 of NZ_JAGYGG010000004.1, read as the reverse complement.
AGCGACGCGATCATCGCCAGCGCCAGGGATGTCGGGTTTGTCGTCGAAGGCCAGACCGTTGAAGTGGTCGGTCTCTGCTCCGGTTGCCAGGGGGCTTGATGAGCAACGCGCTGATCCGTCTTGAGCAGGTTGCCGTCACGTTCGCCGGGCAACCGGTGCTGGACAACATAGAACTGAGCGTCGAGCCGGGGCAGATCGTTACCCTGATCGGCCCCAACGGCGCAGGCAAAACCACCCTGGTGCGTGCCGTGCTCGGCCTGTTGAAACCGGACAGCGGCAGCGTCTGGCGCAAGCCGAAACTGCGGGTCGGTTACATGCCGCAAAAACTCCATGTCGATCCGACCCTCCCGCTGTCGGTCCTGCGTTTCCTGCGCCTGGTACCGGGGGTGGACCGTGCGATGGCCTTGGCTGCACTCAAGGAAGTCGGCGCCGAACAGGTGATCGACAGCCCGGTGCAAAGCGTTTCCGGTGGCGAAATGCAACGTGTGTTGCTGGCCCGTGCCTTGTTGCGCGAACCGGAACTGCTGGTACTCGACGAACCGGTACAGGGTGTCGACGTGGCCGGCCAGGCCGAGCTGTACAGCCTGATCACCCGCCTGCGTGACCGTCATGGTTGCGGTGTGCTGATGGTCTCCCACGATTTGCATCTGGTGATGAGCACCACGGACCAGGTGGTTTGCCTCAATCGTCACATATGCTGTTCCGGCCACCCCGAGCAGGTCAGCGGCGATCCGGCTTTTGTCGAGCTGTTCGGAAAGAACGCACAAAGCCTGGCGATTTATCACCACCATCACGACCACGCCCACGACTTGCATGGCTCGGTGGTCAAGGCGCCCGCGTCGGGCCAACCCCATGTTCACGGAGATAGCTGCAAGCATGGCTGATTTTCTGCTCTACGCCCTGCTTGCAGGCCTGGCCCTGGCCGTCGTCGCAGGCCCGCTGGGGTCTTTCGTGGTCTGGCGGCGCATGGCCTATTTCGGCGACACCCTGTCCCACGCGGCATTGCTCGGCGTGGCCCTGGGTTTTCTGCTGGATGTCAGCCCGACCGTTGCCGTCACTGTTGGCTGCTTGCTGTTGGCGGTGATGCTGGTGACGTTGCAACAACGCCAGCCGCTGGCATCCGACACACTTTTGGGAATTCTCGCACCCAGCACGCTCTCTCTGGGCCTGGTGGTACTAAGCTTCATGCACGAAGTGCGGATCGACCTGATGGCCTATCTGTTCGGTGACCTGCTGGCGATCAGCCCGACCGATCTGGCCTGGATTCTTGGCGGCAGCGCGGCGGTACTGGTCTTGCTGGTTACGTTGTGGCGCCCATTGCTGGCGATCACGGTGCATGAAGAACTGGCCAGGGTCGAAGGTTTGCCCGTGGCGGGATTGCGCCTGGCGTTAATGCTGTTGATCGCCGTGGTAATTGCCGTGGCGATGAAAATCGTCGGCGTGTTGCTGATCACTTCGTTGCTGATCATCCCGGCGGCTGCGGCACAACGTCATGCTCGCTCGCCGGAACAGATGGCACTGGGCGCGAGCCTGCTGGGCATACTCGCCGTGTGTGGCGGGCTGGCGCTGTCCTGGTTCAAGGACACCCCGGCCGGCCCGTCGATTGTGGTGACGGCCGCCGCGCTATTTCTGCTGAGTTTTGTTCTGCCCCGTCGAGGGGTGTAGACTTGCTCGTTTTTTGCGCAAATAGAGAGTCGCAGGAATGAAGTCGTTCGCCTCCCGTTATCTGCTCCTTGTCGCATTTTCTTTGCTGCTGGGCGCCTGCCAAAGCACGCCACCGGCGGCCACCGAGGCCGCCGATGCGCGGGCCGCGGCCATCGTACAGCTGGAACAAAACATCGCCAGCGATGAACTGGCCATCGCCGAAGATCAATTGGCAGCCTTGCAGGCCGAATCACCCAACGATGCTTCCCTTGAGCAATACCAGCGGCAGCTGGCCGAAGCCTATCTGCGCCGCAGCCAGATCGTGCTGCAAAAGGGTGACGTGGATGCCGCAGCAACTGCCCTGAGCCGTGCCCGCGCGTTGATGCCCAAGGCTCCGGCACTGACCGGCGGAGTCAACGGCTCGATTGCCCAGGCGCGCAAGGCCGAACTGGAAAGAGCCGAAGCCGCCCTCAAGGCTGCCGAAGCCAAGCCAAAAGCCAAGGTTATCGACCTGACGGCTGAAAGCACCACGGTCGTGCTCAATATCAACGATATGGGCAAACTGCGTCGCCAACTGGATGCCATTGCCGCCGATGTGGTGAATTTTCAGTGCGACGTGAGCATTCAGGCTCCACGCACTAATGATTACCCTTGGCTGGCCAACTTGCTGACCAAACGGGTGAAGAAACTCGATCCTGAGTTTGACCTGAAGCTGGAGCGGCAGATTTTGCGCAGCGTCCCGGCGCAGATGGTTCTAACGCCTCGTAAATCTTAAAAGCATCGCGAGCACGCTCGCTCCCACAGGGTTTCGGGTTGCCCACACATTTTGTGACCAACACTTCTCTACTGTAGGAGCGAGCTTGCTCGCGATGGCGGTCTCCCTGGCTCCGCAGATCTTCAGGCCGGAATCGCCTTGGCCTTCGCCTCCCTGTCCCAAACCCGATGCTGCCCACCATGTCGAAGTTGCCTTCGGCCTTGGGTGAGTTTCTTCAGCCGTTCCTTTTTTCTGACCTTTGATCGCGTTATTGCCAAATGACAGGACAAATACGAAATAAATGCTAAGAACCTCTATACGGACAGGCTAAAATGCGCGCCCGGCTAACCGCTGATCCTTTTCTAACGCGCCCCACAAGGTTCGCTACGTGATCGAGTTTCAAAACGTCCATAAAACCTACCGCGTCGCCGGTAAGGAAATCCCCGCCCTGCATCCGACCAGTCTGACGATTGAGAACGGGCAGGTTTACGGCTTGATCGGTCATTCCGGCGCAGGGAAAAGTACCCTGCTGCGTCTGATCAATCGCCTGGAAAACGCCAGTGGCGGCAAGATCACCGTCGACGGTGAAGAAGTCACTGCACTCGACGCCAACGGCCTGCGCCGCTTCCGTCAGCAGGTCGGGATGATTTTCCAGCACTTCAACCTGCTGGCCTCCAAGACTGTCGCCGACAACGTCTCGCTGCCTCTGACCCTGGCCGGCGAATTGTCGCGCAGCGAGATCGATTCGCGCGTGGCCGAGTTGCTGGCGCGGGTCGGCTTGTCCGACCACGCGAAAAAGTACCCGGCGCAATTGTCCGGCGGGCAGAAGCAGCGTGTCGGCATTGCCCGTGCGCTGGCGACCAAGCCAAAAATCCTGCTGTGCGACGAAGCCACCAGCGCCCTCGACCCGCAAACCACCGCATCGGTCCTGCAATTGCTGGCCGAGATCAATCGCGAGCTGAAACTGACCATCGTGTTGATCACCCACGAGATGGACGTGATCCGCCGGGTCTGCGACCAGGTAGCCGTGATGGACGCCGGCGTGATCGTCGAGCAAGGCTCGGTGGCCGAAGTGTTCCTGCATCCGAAGCACCCGACCACCAAGCGCTTCGTGCAGGAAGACGAGCAGATCGACGAAAGCGAACAGCGTGACGACTTCGCTCACGTGCCAGGCCGCATCGTGCGTCTGACCTTCCAGGGCGACGCGACCTACGCGCCGTTGCTGGGCACCGTCGCCCGGGAAACCGGTGTGGACTACAGCATCCTGGCCGGTCGCATCGACCGCATCAAAGACATCCCCTACGGGCAACTGACCCTGGCCGTGACCGGCGGTGACATGGAAGCAGCCTTCGCCCGCTTCACCGCAGCCGACGTCCACATGGAGGTGCTGCGCTAATGGAAGCCCTGACAAGTTTCTTCGCCAATATCGACTGGTTCGAAATCTGGCTGGCCACCGGTGACACCTTGCTGATGCTGGGTGGTTCGCTGTTATTCACCGTACTGCTTGGCCTGCCGCTGGGTGTGCTGCTGTTCCTGTGCAGCCCGCGCCAGTTGCTGGAAGCCAAAGGCATCTACGCGATGTTGTCGCTGGTGGTGAACATCCTGCGCTCGCTGCCGTTCATCATCCTGCTGATCGTGATGATTCCGTTCACCGTGTTGATCACCGGTACCTCCCTTGGTGTCGCCGGTGCAATTCCGCCGCTGGTAGTGGGTGCCACGCCGTTTTTCGCGCGCCTGGTGGAAACCGCCCTGCGTGAAGTGGATCGCGGCATCATCGAAGCGACCCAGGCCATGGGCGCGACTACACGACAGATCATCACCAATGCCTTGCTGCCTGAGGCTCGTCCGGGCATCTTCGCGGCGATTACGGTGACCGCCATTACACTGGTGTCCTACACGGCGATGGCCGGTGTCGTTGGCGCTGGTGGTCTGGGTGACTTGGCGATCCGTTTCGGTTACCAGCGTTTCCAGACCGATGTGATGGTGGTGACAGTGGTGTTGCTGCTGGTACTGGTCCAGGTACTGCAAACCGTTGGCGACAAATTGGTCGTCCACTTTTCCCGTAAGTAAGACATGAGCCGGCCATTCGCTGGCAGGCGCCAAACGGGCGCCTCACATGGAGTTAGCTGAATGAAAAAACTACTCGTGGCCTTCGCGGCCGTTGCGGCATTCTCTGCCCACGCTGAAACCCTGACCGTCGCGGCCACTCCGGTTCCGCACGCCGAGATCCTCGAATTCGTGAAGCCGGCCCTGGCCAAAGAAGGCGTGGACCTGAAGGTCAAGGTATTTACCGACTACATCCAGCCAAACGTGCAGGTCGCGGAAAAACGCCTGGACGCCAACTTCTTCCAGCACCAGCCGTACCTGGATGAGTTCAACAAGGCCAAGGGCACCCATCTGGTTTCTGTGGCTGGCGTGCATCTGGAGCCCCTGGGCGCTTACTCCAGCAAGTACAAGACCATCGCTGAACTGCCTGGCGGTGCCAACGTGGTCATCCCGAACGACGCTACCAACGGCGGCCGTGCGCTGTTGCTGATGGCCAAGGCCGGCCTGATCAAGTTGAAGGATTCAAACAACATCCTGTCGACCGTCAAGGACATCACCGAGAACACCAAGGATCTGAAAATCCGCGAACTGGAAGCCGCGACCATCCCGCGCGTGCTGACTCAGGTCGACCTGGCGCTGATCAACACCAACTACGCGCTGGAAGCCAAGCTTGATCCGGCCAAGGACGCGCTGTTCATCGAAGGCAGCGACTCGCCTTACGTGAACATCCTCGTTGCCCGTCCAGACGACAAGGACACCGATGCGATGAAGAAGCTGGTGGCTGCCCTGCACAGCCCGGAAGTGAAGGCCTTCATTCTCGAGAAGTACAAAGGCGCGGTGGTGCCGGCGTTCTGATCAGCTGACGTAAACGAAAAAGGGGCGCATTGAATGCGCCCCTTTTTTGTGCCCGAACCACCACCCCTTGTAGGAGCGAGCTTGCTCGCGAAGGTGTGTCAGCTGCATAGGTGTCGACTGACACTCCATCGCGAGCAAGCTCGCTCCTACAAGGGTTTTGTGTTGTTTAATTGCGCCTGAGCATCACCGGCAACTGCGCCACCAGCTTCGCATTGTTCAACGGCGCCCGAATGAACCCACGCTGTGTCCCATCCGGCCCGATCACCGCGAGGTTGCCGCTGTGATCAACGGTGTAGTTCGGCTTGCTCGTGTCCGCCGGAATGAACGGAATGCTCACTGCGTTGGCGATCGTTTGCAGTTCATCGGTCGACGCCGGGGTCAGGCCGATGAACTGCGGGTCGAAGTAGCCCAGGTACTGCTTGAGCTGCTTGGGCGTATCGCGGTTCGGGTCGACGCTGACCAGCACAATCTGCAATTTATCCACAGCCTCGGGCGGCAACTCGCTCTTGATCTGCCGCAACTGGGCGAGGGTGGTCGGGCAGATGTCCGGGCAGAAGGTGTAGCCGAAGAACAGCAGGCTCCACTTGCCTTTCAATTCATTGATCGCGACCGGCTGGCCGTCCTGATTGGTCATCATCACGTCCGGCAGATTACGGCTCTGCGGCAGCAGGATGATGCCGGCGTCGATCAGCGCCGTCGGATCGCCCTGGTTTTTCCCGGACAGCACCTTGTTGACGGTCAGGCCCAGGATCAGTGCGACCAGGGCGACTAGTATGAAGACGGTTTTCTGGGTTCGAGTCATAGGTTCAACAATAGGTAGTGGTCTACGAGCAGGGCGATAAACAGCAGGAACAAGTAGTAAATAGAGTACTTGAACGTGTTGATCGCCGCGTGCGGCCGAGTGCCACGGTACAGCACCACGGCCCATTGCAGAAACCGCGCGCCCAGCCCGAGCGCGCAGATCAGGTAGAGCGTGCCGCTCATGTGGATCACATAAGGCATCAGGCTGACGGCAAGCAATGCGAAGGTATAAAGCAGGATGTGAATCTTGGTGTAGTGCTCGCCATGGGTGACCGGCAACATCGGGATGTCGGCCTTGGCGTATTCCTCCTTGCGATGGATCGCCAGCGCCCAGAAGTGCGGCGGGGTCCAGGCGAAGATGATCAGCACCAGCAGCAGCGGTTCGGCGCTGACGTGACCGGTGGCGGCGGTCCAGCCGAGCAATGGCGGCGCGGCACCGGCCAGACCACCGATGACGATGTTCTGCGGGGTCGCGCGCTTGAGAAATCCGGTGTAGACCACCGCGTAGCCGAGCAACGAGGCGAGGGTCAGCCACGCGGTCAGCGGGTTGGTGAACGCCAGCAGCATGGCTTGCCCGAGGACCGCCAATACCAGCGCGAACGTCAGCGCGGCGGTCGGCGAAACCCGGCCTTCGGCGAGCGGCCGTTTGTGGGTGCGCGCCATCACCGCGTCGATGCGCCGGTCCACCACATGATTGACCGCCGCCGCGCCACCGGCACACAGGGCGATGCCCAGGTTGCCGAAAATCAGCACCGTCCACGGCACCCCGGCGCGGGTCGCGAGGAACATTCCCACCAGCGAAGTGATGAGCATCAGCACCACGACTTTGGGCTTGGTCAGTTCCAGGTAGTCACGCCAGATCGCCTGACTGGGACGTTCGCCGATCAGAATCGCCATGGCATTTCTCCTTTTATTGTTATGGGCCCGGCTGAGTGTTTACGCGGGCTGAAGTGCCAGCGCGCTTGCTTGACCCGGACCAGACTGGTTCGGGCGTGGTAATTGACCAGCACCATGGTCAGCAACAGCGCCGCGCCGCCCGCGTTATGCGCGACGGCCACCGGCAGCGGCAGATGGAACAGCACGTTGCTGATGCCCAGGGTGATTTGTGCGCCGAGGGCGATCAGCACCAGGCCTGCCAGGCGCGTCATGCCAACCGCCTTCAGTTGCCAGGCCAGACCGAGCAATACCAGGGTGACCAGTAACGCGCCTATGCGATGAGTCAGGTGAATGGCCGTACGGGCATCGCTGTCCAGTTGCCCGCCGAGGTAGTTCGGGCCGATGTGCTGGGTCAGGTGAAAGCCATTGGCGAAGTCCGCCGCTGGCAACCACTGGCCGTGACAGGTCGGAAAGTCGATGCAGGCCACGGCGGCGTAATTGGAACTGACCCAGCCCCCGAGGGCGATTTGCCCGATCACCAGCAACAGCCCTGCCGTCGCCCAGTGCTGCAAACGTCGTGGCACCGTCAGCGCCGGCAGTACGCCGGACAGGCGCAAGGTCAGCAGAAACAACAGGCTCAAGGTCGCGAAGCCGCCCAGCAAATGCCCGGTGACCACCTGCGGCCAGAGCTTGAGCGTTACCGTCCACATGCCGAACGCGGCCTGGCCAACAACCACCGCCAACAGGAACAACGGCAGCTTCACCGGCTGTCCGGGATGGCGGCGATGCACCCACGCACGACCCGCCAACACCGCGATCAACAGCCCCAGCGTGCCGGCGGAGTAGCGGTGGATCATCTCGTTCCAGCCCTTATGGGCCTCGACCGGAGCGTCCGGGAAATGCAATTCGGCATGGGCCAGTTGGGCTTCGCTTTTCGGCACGCTGATGAAGCCATAGCAGCCGGGCCAGTCCGGGCAGCCGAGGCCGGCGTGGGTCAGGCGCGTGTAGGCGCCGAGCAACACCACAATCAGTGCCAGCAAGGTGGCAAACAACGCGAGGCGAAATCCAGGCTTGGCCATGACGATGCCCTTATCCGATGTTCGACAGTTTCAGCAGGTGGCGCAGATCGTTGAGCAAGTCCTTGCCCTTCACCGACGGGTCGTAGCGCAGAACCAGATTGCCGTGGGGGTCGATGATCCACAGGTGCGGCACGTCATTGCTCTGAGCGCCTTTTGTGTAGGCAGGCAAGTCCAGTGAATAACGTTGCAACTGCGGGTACTCGCGTTGAAGTTTAGTCTCGTAATCGCTGTTCAGCGTCTGCGCGGTGGCCAATGCATGGCTGGCGCGGGACGCATCGCGGCCCAGGCCGATCTGGATTTGCCGCGCCAGATACACCAGTTGCTGGCAGTCCACCGCGCAATCCTTGGGCGCGGTCACCAGTATCTGCCAACGCTCTTCCTGGGCCTGCACGCCGATGTCCGCGCGGGTCTGACCGTTGCCGATCAGTTCGCCGTGATAACTGCGGCCCTCGGGCACCCAGAAATTCAGCTTGTACATGCCGGTGGCGAGGATCATCGGACCGATCACCCCGAGCAGGATCAGCAGCAGTTGCATACGACCCTTGCGCCGATTCACCAACGGTTTCGCCTCAGACATGCTGGGTGGATTCATGGCCGCTCCCATGGTGTTTCTCCTTTGCGTTGTGCCAGCCGAGATAGAGATAAAGTCCGAACAGGACGATCGCCATGGCGAACCACTGCACGGCATAAGCGATGTGTTTTTCCGGGCCCATGGCGACTACGGGCCAGTCGGCCTGATAGGTGGCGGGGCCGGTTTCGGCACGTAGTTCGTAGGCAAAGCCTTCGCGATTCAGTGCTGTCCAGAGCTTGTCTGGTTCAACGGCCGTAATCAGCTTCGGCCATGTCAACGTTGTGGGATCTGCGTGCAATTGGAACGTCGCCCCAGGGGAGACGTAGACCCACGCGTCGAGGCTTACCGCCTCGGTGGGTGTCTTGAATTGCGGTGGTGTGCGGCGCTCCGGCCAAGGCAACCAGCCGCGATTGACCAGCAGCCAAAGCCCGGTGGCCTGATCGTGAAAGGGTTGCAACAGCTCGACGCCAACCCTGCCGTTGCGTTGACTGTTATCCAGCAGCAGGCTGTGTTCGGCATCGAACTGGCCGTACAGGTGAACCCGACGGAAGGCCGGGTCTGTCGTGTGTTGCAGTTCGGTGCTGGCCATCGGCTCGGCGGCCCGGCGCTCGGTGTAGCTTTGCAGCAGCGCGCTTTTCTCCGCGCCCCGGCTCAACTGCCAGAACCCCAGGGACACCAGTAGTGGCAGCAACAACGCCACCACCAGCGTTGGCACGATACCTGGCCGAAAGCACTTCATGGCATTGCCAGAAAATCGGTCATCGCGATAGCTATACTCAAGTGCATCGCTTGTTCCCCCGGAGTCTCACCATGCTCAAAGCAGCCATCGTCCTGATGCTGATTGCCACGGTTGTCAGCCTGTTCAGCGGCCTGTTTTTTCTGGTCAAGGACGACAGCCGCTCAAACCGCCTCGTCATTGCCTTGAGTGTGCGTGTGACCCTGGCCGCCCTTACCCTTGGCTTGATTGCCTGGGGCTTTTTCAGCGGCCAGTTGGTTTCCAATGCGCCCTGGTAACTGCTGCTTTAAAGCACATAGACGAAAACAAACAGCCCGATCCAGACCACATCCACGAAGTGCCAGTACCAGGTCGCCGCTTCGAAACCGAACTGGTGCTCGTTGTCGAAGTGCCCGCGCATGATCCGCACCAGCATCACGAACAGGATGATGGTGCCGATGGTGACGTGGGCGCCGTGGAACCCGGTGAGCATGAAGAAGGTCGCGCCGTAGATGCCCGAGCCCAGGGTCAGGCCCAGTTCGCGGTAGGCGTGCATGTACTCTTCGGCCTGGAAGATGAGGAACGCACTGCCGAGCAATACAGTGAGCGCCAGCCAGAGTTTCAGTGCGCCGCGATGGCCCTTTTTCAAGGCATGGTGGGCGATGGTCACGGTCACGCTGGAACTGACCAGCAACACGGTATTGAGTAGCGGCAGGCCCCAGGGGCTAATGACTTCCTTGGGCGGCGGAAACAGTTTCGAGTCGGGGTTGCTCAGCAACGGCCAGGTGAACTGGAAGTTCGGCCACAGCATGTGCGCCATGCCTTTGGCACCCTCACCACCGAGCGCCGGTCCGGAGATTTGACGCACATAAAACAGCGCGCCAAAAAAGGCGATGAAGAACATCACCTCCGAGAAGATGAACCAGCTCATGCCCCAGCGGAACGAGCGATCCATCTGTGCGCTGTACAAGCCGCCGCGACTTTCCTTGATCACCGTGCCGAACCAGCCAAACAGCATGTAGGCCAGCAACAGCCCGCCGACGAAAAAGATCAGCGGCCCGTGGGATTCCGGACGCGCTGCTTTCAGATCATTGAACCAGGTGGCCAGGCCAAACACCGTGACGAACATCCCGACCGTGGCGATGATCGGCCATTTGCTCTGGGCCGGGACGTAATAATGTTCATGAGTTGCCATTTATTGTTCTCCTTATCGGGCACGCTCAGCCGCCAGTGTTTACAGCTACCGGTGGATGTCGGGCGGTGATATCGAACAGCGTGTAGGACAGCGTCAGGTGCTTCACATCCTTGGGCATGTCACGATCAACGATGAAACGTACCGGCATTTCGATCCGCTGACCGGGCTGCAGCACTTGCTGGGTAAAGCAGAAACATTCGGTCTTGTGGAAGTACGCCGCCGCATTGCTGGGCGCGATACTCGGCACGGCTTGGGCGCTCATCGGTTTATCGGTGGGGTTGTGGGCGATGAAGATCATCTCGTTCACCGCCCCCGGGTTCGCGGTCAATTCGTCATGTTTGGGATAAAAGTCCCACGGCATGTCGGCGGTGTTGGTCGACAGAAACTGCACGCGTACCTGCCGCGAGGTGTCGACCGTTTGCTCACCCTCGTACTGCCCACCGGTCTTGCCATTAATGCCGAAGGCCTTGCACATCACGTCGTAGATCGGCACCAGGGCAAAGCCGAACACAAACATTGCCACCACCACGGTCAGCAGGCGCGTGACCAGTTTCTTCATCGAAATCGAGTCAGCCATGATTTCCGCACACCCCTGCAGGAGCGAGCTTGCTCGCGAAAAACTTGAGAGCGCCGTGGTGTATCAGGCTTCCAGCGTCATCGTTGACGACCATCGCGAGCGAGCTCGCTCCTACAAAGGGCCAGGCGTTCATTTCACTTCCGGCGGCGTGGTGAAGGTGTGATACGGCGCCGGCGACGGGATGCTCCACTCCAGACCTTCAGCCCCATCCCACGGCTTGGCCGGTGCCGGCGCGCCGCCGCGAATGGTCTTGATCACGATGAACAGGAAGAAGATCTGCGTGGCGCCGAACATGAATGCGCCGATCGACGACACCATGTTGAAGTCGGCGAACTGCAGGTTGTAGTCCGGAATCCGTCGTGGCATGCCCGCCAGCCCCACAAAGTGCATCGGGAAGAAGGCCAGGTTCATGCCGATGAACGACAGCCAGAAATGCAGCTTGCCGAGGGTTTCGTCGTACATGTGGCCGGTCCATTTCGGCAGCCAGTAGTAGGCCGAGGCGAAGATCCCGAAGATCGCCCCCGGCACCAGCACGTAATGGAAGTGCGCGACCACGAAGTAGGTGTCCTGGTACTGGAAGTCCGCCGGGGCGATGGCCAGCATCAACCCGGAGAAACCGCCGATGGAGAACAGGATCACGAACGCCACGGCAAACAGCATCGGCGTCTCGAACGTCAGCGAGCCCTGCCACATGGTGCTGGCCCAGTTGAACACCTTCACGCCCGTCGGCACCGCAATCAGCAACGTGGCGTACATGAAGAACAACTCGCCCACCAGCGGAATGCCGACCACGAACATGTGGTGCGCCCAGACGATGAACGACAGGAACGCGATACTCGCCGTGGCGTAGACCATCGAGGTGTAGCCGAACAATGGCTTGCGCGAAAAGGCCGGAATGATCGAGCTGACGGCGCCGAACGCCGGCAGGATCATGATGTACACCTCGGGGTGACCGAAGAACCAGAACACATGCTGGAACAGCACCGGGTCTCCGCCACCGGCGGCACTGAAGAAACTGGTGCCGAAGTGGATGTCCATCAGCATCATCGTCACGCAACCGGCCAGTACCGGCATCACCGCAATCAGCAGGAACGCGGTGATCAGCCAGGTCCAGACGAACAACGGCATTTTCATCAGCGTCATGCCGGGGGCGCGCAGGTTGAGGATGGTGGCGATCACGTTGATCGCGCCCATGATCGAACTGATCCCCATCAAGTGGATGGCGAAAATGAAGAAAGTCACGCTTTCCGGCGCATAGGTCGTCGACAGCGGCGCATAGAACGTCCAGCCGAAGTTCGGCCCGCCACCGGCAGTGAACAGGGTCGACACCAGCATCAGGAACGCCGCCGGCAACAGCCAGAAGCTGAAGTTGTTCATGCGCGGCAGGGCCATGTCCGGCGCGCCGATCATCAGCGGGATCATCCAGTTGGCGAGGCCGACGAAGGCCGGCATCACCGCACCGAAGACCATCACCAGACCGTGCATGGTGGTCATCTGGTTGAAAAATTCCGGCTGGACGATCTGCAGCCCCGGCTGGAACAGCTCGGCGCGAATCACCATCGCGAACGAACCGCCAAGCAGGAACATGGAGAACGCAAACCACAGGTACAACGTACCGATGTCCTTGTGGTTGGTGGTCAGCACCCAGCGCATCAGGCCTTTTGCGGGGCCATGGGCGTGGTCGGTGGCGGTATGAACATGCTCATCGATTACAGCAGTCATGTCCTGTCTCCTGCAAACAGATGGACTGGGCAGGCCGGGGTGCGTAGCCCCGACCGGTTCCTTACGTGCGCAATAGACCGGGTCATTTGCTTTCCGCCTGTTTCAGCTCCAGCACTTCTTTAGGCGTGACCATGTCGCCCTTGTTGTTGCCCCAGGCGTTACGTTCATAGGTCACGACCGCCGCGATATCGACCTCCGAGAGTTGCTTGCCGAATGCGGCCATGGAAGTGCCAGGCTTGCCATGGAAAACAATGCTCAGGTGTGCGTCTTTCGGTCCGGTGGCGATTTTCGAGCCCTTGAGTGCCGGGAACATCGGCGGCAGACCCTGGCCTTCGGCCTGGTGACAGGCCACGCAGGTGGTGTGATAGACCTTGTCGCCGCGTTCCTTGAGCTCCTCGAGCGTCCATTCCTTGCTGGTCAGCTCTTTGAGCTGCGCGGCCTCGGCCTTGCGATCGGCCAGCCATTTTTCGTAATCGGCCTTTTCCTTGACCTCGACCACGGTCGGCATGAAGCCGTGATCCTTGCCGCACAACTCGGCGCACTGGCCACGGTAGATGCCGGGCTTGTCGATACGGGTCCAGGCTTCATTGACGAACCCGGGAATCGCATCGCGCTTGACCGCGAACGCCGGCACCCACCAGGAGTGGATCACGTCGGCGGAGGTCACAAGGAAGCGCACCTTGGCACCGACCGGCAGCACCAATGGCTTGTCGACTTCGAGCAGATAGTGCTCGCCCTTGGCTTCCTTGTTGTGGATCTGATCCTGGGGGGTGGTCAGGTTGCTGAAAAACTCGACGTCCTGGCCCAGGTATTTGTAGTGCCACTTCCACTGGTAACCGGTGATCTGGATGTCGATATCCGGCTCACTGGCGTCGTACATCTTGATCAGGGTCGCGGTAGCAGGAACCGCCATGGCCACCAGGATCAGGAAGGGCACAATGGTCCAGAGGATTTCGACGGTGGTGCTTTCATGAAATTTGGCGGCCACCTGCCCGGTCGAGCGGCGGTGGAGAATCATCGACCAGAACATGGCACCAAATACGATGATGCCGATCACCACACAGATCCAGAAAATGATCATGTGCAGGTCGAATACTGCGTGACTGATTTCAGTCGCTCCAGGCGCCATATTCACAGTCCAGGCCGCTTGCGCCTGACTGAAAATCGACCACAACAGGAGGCCCATCCAGACATGTGGATGTCGCATCATTGCGGGTTCCCCTTATCGTTCTTGTTATCCCGCCGGCTTTCACCTGCGGCAAGGGAGCGGCTGCATCAGACTACGAACTTGAGCACCGGGCCTTGCTGCATATGCAGTCGGGCGTCATCAGCTAACTCCATTCCACCCCGAGTATAGACAGCGACTCTCACCTCGCAATGCGAAGGCGTAAATGATCTGAAACAGCATTAACTTGCGTTGCAGGGCACGAATGGAGAAGGATGCAGACGAGTGGTGGCAAATCGATATAACGGGACCGTCTCAAGGATGAAATAATTATGACAAATGCGTCTTAGCATTTTTCGTAAGCCAGCTAAGTTATGTCTTCCCTATTTCATTGCCTTGTTTCCTGGAGTTTTCATGAACACCGCCGCATTGCGCGAGCAGATCCAAACAGCCCAACAACACGAAGCCGAGACCGGTCTGCTGACGCGTCAACTGGAAAGCAAACTGGCTCATCTGCACCCGGCGATCCAATTGCCGGAGGCCGATACCAAAGGCGTACTGACGCGATTTGTCGCCGCCTACATCGAAGAAGTGCCTGATCTGCTGGATGCAGCCAATGAAGTCGCCAGGGAAGCGGGCATTGAGTCACAGATCAAACCTGTGCTGAAAATCGCCGAGCAGTACTTCCTCCAGCCGCCAGCCATCATGGCCGGCCATGCCGGGCTCGACAGTCTGCTGGATGAAGCCTATCTGGCGCACCGGTTTGTCGAAGAGGTCAACGACCTGTACATCAAGCATCTTGGCCAGCCACTGATCCCCTTGGACATGACTGTCGCCAACCTGATTGCTCACCAATTGATCGGTGAGACGTTCGCCAACCAACTGGACGAAGTGGTGCATCACGCCATCGACGAGATGCTCAACGACGAAACCTTCGCACTGGAGTCCGTGGAAGCCTACCGCGAGAAGCTCAACAGCCCGGACACCGGCGCCGCGTGGAAACGCTGGCCGTGCATGTCCCGCCGTTTGGGCGTAGGCCTGGAACTGGATCAACCGGCGGCTTGATCCACCGGTAAAAACAATCCCCTGTGGGAGCGGGCTTGCTCGCGAATGCGGCTAACCATTCAGCAAATATATTGACTGATCCACCGCCTTCGCGAGCAAGCCCGCTCCCACACTGTTATCTACCCGGCCGCCCCTATGCCGGTATTCGTTCGCACCCGCCCCTCGAGCCTGCGCTTCAGCCCCCGCGATTCAATCAACAGCTTCGAACCCTTGGCCGCATTCGCCCGGCCCCACTCCTCCAGAAGCTCCAGACACGAGTGATCGATGTAGCTCAGGTTGTTAAGCGGCACATGCACCGTCGCGCCTGGTGGAATACTACCCAGCACCTGGGTCAGCGCCGGCACTTTGAGGAAGGTCGCCGCGCCCACCAGGCGCAATTCCATTTCCCCTTCCTGAGGCAGGTCGATCAGGCTGATTTTCAATCGCGAAGCTTTCAGCGCCAGTTTCACCAGCGTCAGGCCGAAGCCAATCAATACGCCAGTCAGCAGGTCCGTGAATACGATGGCGAGCGCGGTTGCCGCATAGGTGAACATCGGCGCCCGACCATACCGGCCCAAACCACGGAATACCTTGAGATCCACCAGCTTGAAACCGGTGTACACCAGCACGCCCGCCAGGCTCGCCACCGGAATGCTTTGCAGCACGCTGGATAGCAACAGTACGAACGCCAACAACCACAGGCCGTGGAAAATGGTCGAAAACCGCGTGGTTGCGCCAGCCTGAACATTCGCCGAACTGCGTACGATAACGCCGGTCATCGGCAACGCTCCAAGCAGGCCACACAGCATGTTGCCGATACCTTGCGCCGACAATTCCCGGTCGAAGTCCGAGCGCTGACCGCTGTGCATACGATCAACCGCGGCGGCTGAGAGCAAGGTTTCGGCGCTAGCAATGAAAGCCACGGCAAACGCCGCGATCAGCAAGGTCGGATCAGCCAGGTTGAGCAGATCCGCTGGCTTGAGCCAGTCGATGGCCTCCGTCAGGTTGGCCGGAACCTCAACCCGTTTGACCTGCAACGCCAGCATCAGGCTGGCAAGCGTGGCCAGACCGACGCCAAGTAGCGCGCCAGGAACGAAGCGCAGGGATTGCGGACGGAATTTATCCCACAGCCACATGACGGCGATTGTCGACAAACCGAGCAACCCGGCTTGCCAGCCAAACGTGGGCAACGCCAGAGACAGCGCCGCCGGGAAGGCCGCCAGGTTATCCAGACCCGAAGGTTTGGGCACGGCATCCAGCATCACATGCACCTGAGACAGGATGATCAGCACGCCAATCCCGGCCAGCATGCCGTACACCACCGCGGGTGCCGTCACTCGAAACCAGCAGCCCAGCTTCAATCGGCCAGCCACCAGTTGCAGCAAACCCGCCAACAACAGTATCGGCCCGAGCATGGCGATGCCGTGCTGGCGGACCAACTCGAATACCAGAACGGCCAGGCCCGCCGCCGGGCCGCTGACTTGCAGTGGCGAACCGGCCAACCAGCCGACCACCAGACCACCGATGATGCCGGTGATCAGGCCTTTGGCCGGCGGCAGCCCCGAAGCAATCGCGATGCCCATGCACAGAGGCAGGGCGACCAGAAACACAACCACCGAAGCCAGCAGCTCCCGTGGCAGAACAGCTTTGAGTCGAGCAGCACGCATGGTGAGTCTCCCGAAGTTTTTCTTCAGGCATGGCAAAGCCAGGCTGCCTGAACGGCAGCCTCGGCTGAACCACACAACGATTTAGGAGGATTTAGAAGCGCGCTTTGGGCGTCGCCACGGGAATTGGCAGGCTGCCATTGAGCGGCAGGAAACAGCCTTGATCAGCGTCGTACGCTTTGATTTCGCTGGTTTCGATGTTGTAGACCCAGCCATGAATAAATAGCTGACCGTTGGCCATGCGCGAAGCCACCGACGGATGGGTGCGCAGATGCTGCAACTGGGCGATCACATTCTCTTCAGTGAGGATGTGCATGCTTTCGCTTTCGCTAGAGCAGTTGCAGTTCTCTTGCACCATGGTTTTGGCCACTTCGGCATGACGCAGCCAGGCTTTGACCGTGGGCATTTTTTCCAGACTGTCCGGATTGAGCACCGCGCGCATGGCGCCGCAGTCGGAATGCCCGCAAATGATGATGTGATGCACCCCCAGAGCCAGTACGGCGTACTCGATGGCCGTGGAAACACCACCGTTCATTTGCCCGTAAGGCGGCACGACGTTGCCGACGTTACGGGTCACGAACAGGTCGCCGGGGGAGCTCTGGGTAATCAACTCGGGAACGATGCGCGAATCGGCGCAGGCGATGAACATCGCTCGTGGCCGCTGGGCCGTGGCGAGTTTCTTGAAGAGCTCTTCCTGTTGAGGAAAGATCTCATGATGAAAATGCAAAAAGCCGTCAACGATATGCTGCAACGCTGCATCGGCGGTTTCGGCCTCGGGTTGGGCTGAAGCCGACGCAGCCAACGGCTGTTTATCCTTGTCACTCATCAATTCATCCTCATTGGCGGGCTCAGGGAGTCATCCCGTGTGGTCCGGTGTGAAGCCAGTGGCTGGTTAAAAAACATCCAGGCCAAACATCTCGACCCATCAGTCACTCGATGAACAAGGTAGCGGCCGAATCTTAATTGAAACTGAATAAAACGCTCTAGAATGCGTGTTACAGGTCACAAAAAACGTGACCAGCCTAAGACGCGAGCGCGATCTTCAGTACTCAACCATAGGCCAATTGTCCTCAAATCAACGACATTTGGCGACCGGGCGGACAAAAGGCATTGCAGTCCAGGTCAAAGCCTTCCCGGCGATTGAGCCCCAGGCGCTTGATGGCTTTGGCAAAACGCTGTGCCAGCAGCTCGGCGAAGGGACCTTCGCCGCGCATTCGAGCACCAAAGCGGCTGTCGTAGAGTTCACCGCCACGGCTCTGGCGAATCAGGCTCAGCACATGCGCCGCCCGTTGCGGATAGTGGGCGCCCAGCCATTCTTCGAACAGCGGCGCCACTTCCAGCGGCAGACGCAGCATCATGTAGGCGGCGCTTTGTGCTCCGGCGCCGTGAGCCTCGGCGAGCAGGCTTTCGAGTTCGCTGTCGTTGATCATCGGAATCATCGGTGAACACAGGACGCCCACCGGAATGCCCGCCTCGCGCATGACCCTGATCGCCCGCAACCGGGCCTTGGGCGCTGCGGCGCGGGGTTCAAGGATGCGTTTGAGTTCGTCGTCCAGGGTGGTCAGGCTGATCATCACCGCCACCAGGTTTTGCTGTGCAAGTTCGGTCAGCAGGTCCAAATCGCGAAGGATCAGCGAGCCTTTGGTGACGATGGTCACGGGATGACGATATCGCAGCAGTACTTCGAGGGTTTGCCGGGTGATCCTGTACTCACGCTCGATCGGCTGATAGGGGTCGGTGTTGGAGCCGAGGTTGATCGGCGCACATTGATAGCCGCGTTTGGACAGTTGTTGCTCCAACACATCCACAGCGTTGGTCTTGGCGATCAGCTTTGTCTCGAAATCCAGCCCGGGCGACAGGTCCCAATAGGCATGGCTTGGCCGCGCGTAGCAGTAGATGCAGCCATGCTCGCAACCGCGATAGGGATTGATCGATCGATCGAAGGGCAAGTCCGGCGACGTGTTGCGGGTAATGATGGTTTTCGCCGTTTCAATGCTCACCTCGGTGCCCTGGGTGAGCGGTACTTCCTGATACCAGCCGTCGTCCTCAACCACCGAATGGCTGGGGGCAAAGCGGTTGTGCGGGTTGGTTGCGCTGCCGCGACCGCGGGGAGGCAGAGAGCTGACCATCGGCGGACTCCTTGATCTGTATATCCATACAGTAACCGACCCACTGCCTGTCTACCAGTACCGCTCAGCCCTTCATCTGACAAGGGGGCATCATGATGCTTACTTGTTCATTAATAATCAGAAAACTAAGGAAACATATAGTCAGTGGTTGGATTCAATACCCACCCGTATATTCAACCCAACAGGCAATACTCTCAACAGCAATCAAATAAAAGGATTTATTAATGTCTTTCTTTAATCAGCGCGGTATTTTCCTTCAACTCATGCAACCAAGCCCTTCGGAACCCAACACCCTGGTTTCTTTGCAACTGGCTCGCAAAGAATTGAGTTGGGATGAGGAAAATGAAATGCAAATTGAAAAGCTGATCGACTCAACTTACTACACAGCCACTTCCACCGACCTTGGCAACTCTTTCAGCATCCGGACCGTGGGCAAGGATGTCGATGGAGACGGGACCATCGGTGCCGACGACAAAGCCAAGTTACAGGCGCTGGCAAAGGCTTATGCCAGTATCGTCAATCCCTGAGCCCTGACTTTCCGATCACTGGAAAGTGCTATTGCCGAATGCATGCGGGCTCCCGCATGCATTCCAGACAGCCTGGAGGATAAAAATGTCAATGCTCATAAAAACCGGTGTTTATCTACAGCAAATAGAAACGACGAAAGGTGTGCAGGTAATTATCAAGCTAATAAGGGCAGGCGAGTATCCGAACAAAACAATGGAGCAATTCTCTGATATTCTCGCAAGCGCTCCCTCAGTGACACTCCATATAAAAGACGAAGGCAAGACTTCAAAGCTCGATTTTGATCCTTGGTCCGATATCAATGTCACTCCAGACAATAGCATCGACGAAAAGGACATTGCCGCCCTTACACAACTTGCACTCGCTTTTTATCATCAACAAATAATTGCTCCAGAGGGCATAGCGTACCTTTATCGACTTCCCGCTGAATCACCCGAGTTTCGAGTAGACGTTGAGGAATTTGAAATTGACGAAGATGATCATCAACTGTATAGCCGCGGTGTGTACGAGACTAAATCTGTGAATGCCGGCTCGTCTTTTGAAGGTCGCATGCGCAACCCTTTAACTGGACAGGTGTTTAACTATGGGGTCGGACTGAACGAGCTGCTCAAATCCTTCATCAAACTGAAACTATAACCTGAGCGCGGACTTCACGATTCTTTGACAGTCCGCTCACAGGCCTTTGACCGTGCATGGCTGATCCTTGCCACCATCTTCCCGTCCCTTTCTGAACGGTCGCTCAAGCATGCTTTTTCCACGTTTTTTATCTGCAATATGCTTGTCGCTGGTTGTGCTCGCTAACCTGACACCGGCACTTGCTGACGACAGTGTGATGCAGCGTCCAGCAGACTGGGCTCAACAGACAGAGAAGCAATACAACCTCTTCCAGATGTCGCCGACGCTCTATCGCAGCGCCTTGCCGGACAAGGGCGCGGTGCCGCTGCTGGAGAAACTCAAGGTGGGCACTGTGATCAATTTCCTGCCCGAAGCAGACTCCAGTTGGTTGTCCGCGCCAGGCATCACGCAAGTACAACTGCCTTATCGCACCAACCATGTGGATGACGCCGATGTGCTCAAGGCCTTGCGCGCCATTCGGTCCGCCGAAGCCAAAGGCCCGGTGCTGATGCACTGCAAACACGGTTCCGACCGTACCGGCCTGATGGCCGCCATGTACCGGGCTGTCATCCAGGGCTGGACCAAGGAGGAGGCCCTGAACGAAATGACCCAGGGCGGCTTTGGCGACAGCACCCACTTCAAGGACGGAATTCGCTACATGATGCAGGCCGACGTGGAAAAACTGCGCACGGCCCTGGCCAATGGCGATTGCAGCACCAGCCCATTCGCTGCGTGTTCAATGAAGAGCTGGTTCAAGTCCGCTCACATCGAGTAAAAAAAGCCCCCGTTGCATTGCGCAACGGGGGCTTTTTTCACTCAGTTTTGTTCGTCAGGCTTTTTCTTCAGCTTCGGATTCGGGAAGAACTGAACCGGCTGAACCTTGGTGTCGGCAGGTTTGGGTACGCTGGTGTTCACCCGCGTACCCAACTCCTTGGGCACCGACAGCCCTTGCTCATTGAGTGTGTCGGAGTAACCGCAGGCCACGCACTCTCGGTGCGGGACCTGGTCTTCATTCCACATCATCAATTTATCCGGCTCGCTGCATGCCGGGCAGACCGCCCCGGCGATAAAGCGTTTTTTCGTAATCACAGGTCCCTCACTCATGCTGCCGCGCCCTCACTCAGGCCGCTGTGGCGCAAGAGTGCGTCAATTGATGGCTCACGACCACGGAAGTCGACGAACAGCACCATCGGCTCCTGGGAGCCGCCACGGGCCAGGATTGCTTCGCGGAACGCACGACCGGTGTCGGCGTTGAGCACGCCTTCTTCTTCGAACTTCGAGAACGCATCGGCCGACAGCACTTCAGCCCACTTATAGCTGTAGTAACCCGCGGCGTAACCGCCAGCGAAGATGTGCGCAAAGCTGTTGGGGAAGCGGTTGTAGGCCGGCGGACGCATCACCGAAACCTCGTCACGCACGCCTTCAAGCACTTGCAGCACGCTGCGGCCGTCGCCGTGGGTGGCGTGCAATTCGAAGTCGAACAGCGAGAACTCCAGTTGGCGCACCATCATCAGGCCGGACTGGAAGTTTTTTGCCGCGAGCATTTTACCGAGCAGGTCCTGAGGCAGCGGTTCGCCGGTTTCATAATGACCGGAAATCAGCGCCAGGCCTTCCGGCTCCCAGCACCAGTTTTCCATGAACTGGCTCGGCAGCTCGACCGCATCCCAAGCCACGCCGTTGATGCCGGACACGCCAGCATGCTCGACGCGGGTCAACAGGTGATGCAGGCCGTGACCGAACTCGTGGAACAGGGTGGTGACTTCGTCGTGGGTCAGCAGCGCAGGCTTGCCGCTGTCGGCCGGGGTGAAGTTGCACACCAGGTTGGCCACCGGGCTTTGCAATACACCGCCAGCGGTGCGACGACGGTCGCGGGCGCCATCCATCCAGGCGCCGCCACGCTTGTTGGCGCGAGCATAGAGGTCGAAGAAGAAGCGGCCGACGTGCTGGCCGTTTTCCTTGATTTCAAACAGGCGGACATCCGGGTGCCAGGTGTCGAAGCCTTTCTGCTCGGCAATCTCGATGCCGTACAGGCGCTGGACGATGGCGAACAGACCGCTGAGTACCTTGTCGATCGGGAAGTAGGCGCGCAGGGCTTCCTGGGCGACGCTGTAACGCTGTTCACGGAGTTTTTCGCCGTAGAAACCGCTGTCCCAGCTTTGCAGATCCGGGCAGCCCTGTTCGGCGGCATAAGCCTTGAGCTGTTCCAGATCCTGGGCAGCGAACGGTTTGCTGCGCTTGGCCAGGTCGCGCAGGAAACTCAGCACCTGATCGCTGGACTCGGCCATTTTGGTCGCCAGGCTCAACTCGGAGAAACTGCTGAACCCCAAGAGTTTTGCCAGTTCCTGACGCAGATCGAGGATTTCTTCCATGACCGGGCCGTTGTCGTTCTGGCCGGCATTCGGCCCCTGGTCCGACGCCCGGGTGCAGTACGCGGCGTAGACTTCTTCACGCAGCGCGCGGTCCTGGGCGTAGGTCATCACCGCGTAATAGCTCGGGAATTCCAGGGTGATCAGCCAGCCGTCCAGATCCTTGGCCTGAGCCGCGGCAGCCATTTGCGCTTTGGCCGAATCGGTCAGGCCGGCGAGGGCGGCTTCATCGGTGATGTGCTTGGTCCAGGCCTGAGTGGCATCGAGCAACTGGTTGGAAAAACGGCTGCCCAATTCGGACAGCTTGCTCTGCACTTCGGCGTAACGCTTTTGTTCGGCTTCCGGCAGGTCGATACCCGACAGACGGAAGTCACGCAGGGAGTGTTCCAGGATAGTTTTCTGCGCCACGTCGAAACCGGTGGCCTCCGGGCTGCTGGCCAGGGCTTCGAAAGCCTGGAACAGTTCGCGGTTCTGACCCATTTCAGTGGAATAGGCGCTCAAGGCCGGCAGGCACGACTCGTAGGCTTCACGCAGTTCGGCGCTGTTGCACACGGCATTGAGGTGGCTGACCGGGCTCCAGGCGGCGCCCAGGCGGTCGTTGAGTTCGTCCATCGCCAGCACCAGGCCAGCCCACGTTGGCTGTTTGACCTGGGTCTTGAGGATCTCGACGATAGCGGCACGGTTGTCAGCCAGGATCTGTTCAATGGCCGGTTGTACGTGTTCGGCGCGGATGGCGGAGAACGGCGGCAGGTCATAGGACTGCAAAAGAGGGTTGTTCACGCTCACGGTTGATACCTTGGCTGGAGAAACATGCAGCCATCTTAATTACAATCGACGCTCACCGCAGCTATCAGCAATAGAGAGAAACCCTATCGTGAACCTTCGCAAGTATCAGAACCACACGCCGCTGCTGGGTAAAGGCGCTTTTGTCGACGGCTCGGCGGTGGTGATCGGCGACGTTGAAATCGGCGAAGACAGCTCGGTCTGGCCGCTGACAGTGATCCGTGGCGACATGCACCGAATCCGCATCGGCGCGCGCACCAGCGTGCAGGATGGCTGCGTGTTGCACATCACCCACGCCGGGCCGTTCAACCCGGACGGCTTTCCGTTGCTGATCGGCGATGACGTGACCATCGCCCACAAGGTCATGCTGCATGGCTGTTCGGTGGGCAGCCGGGTGTTGATCGGCATGGGCAGCATCGTCATGGACGGTGCGGTGGTCGACGATGACGTGATCATCGGTGCCGGTAGCCTGGTGCCGCCGGGCAAGCATCTGCAAAGCGGCTCCCTGTATGTGGGCAGCCCGGTGAAGCAGATCCGCCCGCTGACTGACAAGGAACGCGCGTTTTTCACCTACAGCGCGGCGAACTACGTGAAGCTCAAGGACCTGCATCTGGCCGAAGGCTACGACCAGCTTTGACCCGGCCCCTTATTCAGGATTCGACATGCATTACCAAACCGTTTTGTTCGACCTCGATGGCACCCTGACCGACCCACGTGAGGGCATTACTCGTTCGATCCAGTTCGCCCTGGGCAAACTGGGTATCGATGAGCCGGACCTGGCCAGACTCGAACACTTCATCGGCCCGCCGTTGTTGCAGGCATTCATGCAGTTCTACGACTTCGATGAAGCCAGGGCCTGGGAAGCGGTGAATTTCTACCGCGAGCGCTTCAAGGTCACCGGCCTCTACGAAAACCGGGTGTTCGATGGTGTCACGCCACTACTGGAAACCCTGGGCGGACAAGGGCGACAGCTGTACATCGCGACCTCGAAACCGTGGGTGTTCGCCCGGGAAATCGCCCGGCATTTCGATTTTGCCAAACACTTCAAGGTGATTTACGGCAGCGAACTGGACGGCACCCGGACCAACAAGGTCGAGCTGATCGCTCACCTGATGGCCGAAGAAAACCTGGACCCGGCCAACACTTTGATGATCGGCGACCGCAAGCACGACCTGATCGGCGCGCGCAGCAATGGCCTGGACGCGGCGGCGGTAGGTTACGGGTTCGGCAGCCATGAAGAGTTGAGTGCCGAAGCGCCGGCGTATCACTTTGAGACGCTGGAAGAGTTGCATCAGGCGTTTTTACAGCGTTGACAGGATCGACACAAATCAACTGTGGGAGCGGGCTTGCTCGCGAAGGCGGTGTATCAGGCAACATTGTTGTCGACTGACACTCCCTCTTCGCGAGCAAGCCCGCTCCCACAGGGGACGGTGTACTTCCTCAAGGTCTGGGCGACGGCGCGAGTCTCTGCCCTTGCTCAACCGCCCAGCTCACCACCTGCACGGTCAACTGATCGCTCGCCTGACCGAACCCGGCCACCACCGCCGGGACCTGCACATCGCCGAGTGGCTGGCGCACTTCAAAGCGGCGGCTGGCGAGGATGCGCTGGTCGTAACTGCGCACCAGCAATGCATCCAGACGCACGACCGCGCTGGCATTCGTGCCCTGGTATTCAGTCTGGAACGCCTGCAGGCTGCCGCCCAATTCAAGATCGGTCTGGAAAATGCTGTCATCGGTGCTCAGCAGCGGCACCCGCCCGTCATGCTGGAAACCTTCCAGCAGACGATTGCGCACCAGCACCGGCGCCGGGTCGCTCCAGCGTGAACCCTTGTAGTGGCTGATCACATCGCCCTGGGGAATTACGGCAATGCTCGGACTGTTCAACGCTTCGCTGGACTGGAATTTGCTCAGGCGCAGCGACCAGCGCTGCGGCGTGCCATGGCTGGCCAATGCGCTCTGGGCCGACGGCAATCGATAGACCTCGAAGGGCTCTGGCTTGGGCAGGATCGAGCACGAACTGATCAATGTGAAGCCAGCGAGGAGGGCAATCCGAATCAGCTTCATGGCGTAAATTCCTTGGTCTTGTCACTGCCCAGCAGGTAACCGCTGGGGTTGGCTTCCAGGCGTGTGGTAATGGTGCGCAACGAACTCAGGGTTTCGCGCATCTCACGAACCGCCGGGCCCAGACCATTAAGGCCTTGCATGCCGCTGTTGAGCGAATCCTGATTGGCGGTGATCAGTTTGTTGAGGGTGGCGCTGCTCTCCTGCAGCGACTTCATCGCCTGCTCGGCGCTGCCCAGCGCTTCCTTGCCATGCTCGTTGAGCAGCCCGTTGGCATTGCGCATCAACGCCGTCGTCTGCTCCAGCATGGTGTTGGCCTGCTTGCCCACCGAGGCCAGTTGCTGCATGGCCTGGCGGATATCGCCGCGCTGATCGGCAATGGCCCCGGTGGTTTGCTCCAGGTGCTCCAGGGTGTTGCTGATGCGCTCGATGTTTTCCGTGGAGAACATCAGGTTGGCGTTATGCATCAGCGTACTCACCCCGGCCATCAGGTCTTCGCTGTCATTGAGCAGCCGGGCGATGGGCGAGGGCGAGGCGACGATGGTCGGCAGGTTGCCGTCCTTGCCCTTGAGCGTCGGGCTCTGTGGTGTGCCGCCGCTGAGTTGGATGATCGAAGTCCCGGTGACGCCGGTCAGGGCCAGTTTGGCCTGGGTGTCCTCCTTGACCGGGGTATCGCCGGCCAAGCGAATTCGCGCCAGCACCCGGCGCGGGTCTTTCGGGTCCAGGCGCAGCGAGATCACGTCGCCGACCTTGATCCCGCTGTACTGTACCGAACTACCTTGGGACAAACCGCTGACCGCCTCGTTGAACACGACCTCGTAGTCCTTGAACTCGGTGTCGACACTGGACTTGGCCAGCCACAGGCCGAACAGCAGCGCGGCCGTCACCACAATCACGGTGAACAGGCCGATCAATACATGATGGGCTCGGGTTTCCATGTCAGACCTTGTTGAGCTGTTGGGCGGCCGTCAATGCCGCGCGGCCACGAGGGCCATGGAAGTATTCGTGAATCCACGCATCGTTGGTTTGCGAAACCTTGTCGATGGCGTCCGCCACCAGCACTTTTTTCTGCGCCAGCACCGCTACCCGGTCAGTGATGGTGTAGAGCGTGTCGAGATCGTGGGTCACCAGAAAGACACTCAGGCCCAAAGCATCGCGCAGGGTCAGGATCAATTGGTCGAACGCGGCGGCGCCGATCGGGTCGAGACCGGCGGTGGGTTCGTCGAGAAACAGGATGTCAGGGTCCAGCGCCAATGCCCGGGCCAGCGCGGCGCGCTTGATCATGCCGCCGGACAGCGACGAGGGGTACTTCTCTGCGGCCGACAGCGGTAACCCGGCCAAGGCCATTTTCACCGCCGCCAGGTGCTCGGCGTCGTTGCGGCTCAAGCCGGCGTGTTCGATCAGCGGCAGGGCGACGTTCTCGGTCACCGTCAGTGAAGAGAACAGCGCGCCTTTCTGGAACAGCACGCCGAATCGCCGCTCCACCAGCGAACGCTCGTGCTCGGACAAGGTCGGCAGGTTTTTCCCGAAAACTTTCACCACGCCTTCGCTGGGCTGGCGCAACCCGACGATGCTGCGCAGCAGCACCGACTTGCCGCTGCCGGAGCCGCCGACCACGGCGAGGATCTCGCCCTTGTACAAGTCCAGGTCGAGGTTCTCGTGCACGCTCTGGCTTCCAAAACGGTTGCACAATCCACGGACTTCAATCACCGCCTCGGAGGGCGCTCTGGGGATACGACTCACCAACCCATCTCCATGAAAAACATCGCGGCGATCGCATCCATCACGATCACCACGAAAATCGACTGCACCACACTCGACGTGGTGTGCGCGCCCACAGACTCAGCGCTGCCACTGACCTTGAAGCCTTCGAGGCAACCGATGGCGGCGATGAGGAAGGCGAACACCGGCGCTTTGACGATCCCCACCAGAAAGTGCTGAACGCCGATGTCCGTTTGCAGCAGCGATAGGAACATCGCTGGCGAGATATCCAGCGCCACCGCGCAGACCACGGCACCGCCGATAATCCCTGACAGCATCGCCAGGAAGGTCAGCATCGGCAGGGCGATCAGCAACGCCAGGACCCGCGGCACCACCAGCAACTCCACGGGGTCGAGGCCCAGGGTGCGGATAGCGTCGATTTCCTCGTTGGCCTTCATCGAACCGATTTGCGCCGTGAACGCACTGGCGGTGCGCCCGGCCATCAGGATCGCGGTCAGCAGCACACCGAATTCGCGCAGGAAGGCAAACCCCACCAGGTCCACGGTGAAGACGGTGGCGCCGAAAGTGGCCAGCACCGTCGACCCGAGAAACGCCACCACGGCGCCCACCAGAAAAGTCAGCAACGCAACGATGGGGGCGGCGTCGAGACCGGTCTGTTCGATATGGGCGATCATCGGCGTGACGCGCCAGCGCTTGGGACGGAACAGGCCGCGGACGATGGTTTCGATGATCAGGCCGACGAAACCCAGCAGTTGCAGGGTGTCCTGCCAGACAGTGTCCACCGCGCGGCCAATGCGGGTCAGCAACTGAATGGAAACGCTGACTTCCGGTTCCTTGATCGGTACGCAGAAATCGGTCAACGAGCAGTAGACGGTTTGCAGCAACGCCCGATCCGCAGCAGAGAGTGTGCAATCAGGATGTTCGGCAGAACGACCGAGGCGCTCGGAGCCGAGCAGCTCGACCAACAGCGAGGCACCGGCGGTGTCGAGGGCGCCGAGACCATTGAGGTCGATGGGGGTGTTGGCGTCGTACTGGCCGTGGAGTTTTTCGCTCAATAGCTTGAGGTCAGCGTAATGGGCAAGCGTCCAGTCGCCCGTCACCCGCAACCGCGCAGGGGTAATCGAGGAGTCCAATCGGGCGTTGCCGGCCATCGTGCTGCTGATCATAAGCTCCGTGCTTGTTCAGTGATTACGCAGCTCTACGTAATAGCACGAACCGGACTACTTTTCTTTGATCGCTGTGCTGTCCGTGACCTTGAAGCGAAGCACGCCAATGACCTGGCCATCTTCGGTCAGGACCCGAACCTGCCATTTGCCGGCCGGGTTGCCCGGGAAGTTCTGCTTGTGGGTCCAGGCCCGGTAACCTTCCTTGCGCCCGCCACGAATATCCAGGGGGATGCGGTCGACCTCTTTACCGTTGAACTGCCAGACGTGATAAATCCGCTCGTCCAGGCCACGCGGGGCGTTGATCGCGGTGTACGCGTAAAGCCCGCCATTACGGATCTGTTCGGCGCTGACTTCGTCGAGGCTGGCGCCAGGTGTGCGATCCTGCATTTGCGTACTGATGGCCACGTCGGTCATCCACAGCGTCGCCGGCGGCACCCACGAGCGCAGCTCCCATCCAACGGCGCCGATGCCCAGGGTGATACTCAAGATCGCCAGCGCATTGCGCAGGGTACGAATCGGGAAGATCGACGCCAGGCTCGGGAACGACAGCAGTACCGAGATACCCAGTGCCCATTTGAAACTTTGCGCGGTGGTCAGGTGCATGATCACCGGCAATGCGGTGAGCAGCGCGGCGAACAGGGTCAGGGTGTGCAGGGCCAGAAACGCCCAGCGCCGTGGAGCCAGCCACTTGTAGTAGAGCGGGTCGACGATCGAAATCAGCGCCGCCACGCCCAGCAACCCGGTGAAAAACAACTGGCCGCTGTTCCACGTCGTGGTGATGAAGAAGAACGGCAGGACAAAGAACAGGCTTTCCTGATGGATCATCTGCGTTGCGTAACGCAACAACGGTTCCGGTATTTCGCGCTTGAAGATGCGCGTGAACAGCTTGGTCAGGCTGTTTTCCAGCATCAGCCAGATCCAGCTGATCAGCATGATGGTGGTGATCCAGCTCGCCAGGCCTTGCTGGCGATCGACCAGAATGAAACTGCCCACCCCGGAGATGAAACCAAAGAGCGCAATGACCCCAGGGTACCGCTTCATCAAATCTAGGATGCGCTGTACGAAAAGGGATAGGTTTTGCATTCGGTGGTTTCACAGTCGTCGTAGGAAAAAACCTCGACAGGGTACCGCTGGTGCGGCGCTGTGGCGAGGGTTCGCGATGAGGCCGGCACATCCAACATTTTCGGCGGCTGACAATCCGCTATCGCGAGCAAGCTCGCTCCCACAGGGAACCGGCAAGGCCTCTCAGTCCGTTGACACATGGAATGGTTACTTCCTGCGGTGCAAACGCCAGCCCACCAACATCAACACGATCAAGCCCACCCCACCGACCACCAGCCACATCAACTGGTCATAACTGAACAAAGGCTTCTCGATCCGCAAATACCCCGGTTGCAGGAGCAATTCGCGCACGGCCTTGTTCGCTTCTTCCAGGGTCACCCCTTGCAGCTCCCGGGCCGGGTTGGTGAAGTGACCGTCCTCGTAGTTACCGATGGCGCTCCAGTAGTAGTCGGCCAACGCGCTGTTGCCTTGTACGGCCCAGGCCTGGCGGGCAATCGCGGCCTGCTTGAGGCGGTTGAAGGTGTCGGCATTGAGGCCGTCCTTGAGCAGGCCGGCCTTCAGGTCCTCGAGTACTTGTTCGGCATCGGCCACGGCGTCGCGTTCAAGGTCGGCGTTGAGGCTCATGAAACCTACGCCGCCGAACACCTCGCGCTCCGCCCACGGGCCGTAGGACAAACCGTGAGCCAGGCGTAACTGGCGATAAAGCGCCCAATCCAGATAGTCCTTGAGCAAATCGAAGGTTTCATCGTGCCCATCCTCCAGTACCGGCTCCGGCACCAGCCAGTGCAACTTGGCGCCGTTGCCGACCAGGCTGTGGGTCAAGGTGCGCTCATGGGTGGCGCTGGCCTGGATTTGCGGCAGCGGCGGATGCTCGCCAGGGGTGATCGCCTCCAGCGCGCCATACGCCCGTTCCAGATAGGCTGGCAGCAACTTGTCGAGGTCGCCGACCACGATCAGGGTCATGTTGTTCGGCGCATACCAGTCTTTGCGCACCTGCTCCAGTTGTTCACGGGTCAGGTCATCGACTTGCGCACGCTCCGGGCATTTGAGGCCCAACTCCACGGCCAGTTGTTTGCTGGCCGTGTGGCCGAGGTCCTGACGATCGAGCCAGCGTTGCAGGTGCGAGTAATGGCCGCCGTCTTCACGCTCGACCACTTGCTTGGCCGCGTTGATGGCACTGTCGTCGAAGCGGGTCTGGGTCAGCAGCGCCAGCAACAGGTCGAGAACCTTGCGCTGGTTTTTCGCCGGGGCTTCGATGACGAAAGTCGTATCGGCATTACTGGTGAACGCGTTCCACTCGCCGCCCAGAGCCTGCATGCTTTCTTCCAGGCCGCCTTCGCCGCTGGCGTCGATACCGCTGAACAACAAGTGTTCCAGCAGATGCGGCAACTCCTTTTCTTCGCACTTGAAATCGTCCAGGCCAACGCCGACCACCAGCCGGATCGCCACATGCCCGTGGTCAGTGCCGGGCTTGAGCAGCAACTGCAAACCGTTGCGCAGGGTGTAGCCCTCGACCTGGAAGCGATCCAGGGCGAATGACGGGAGTGAACCTAGCAACAGGCAGGCGAACAACAGACAACGCATAACGAGCTTCCGTACGGCTAGCGTAAATTCAACAGACTTCAGGCAACTGTGGACGTTCAGGGTGAATGAGTGATGTCGCTCAAATCGTCGACCACCAGCGCACCTGTGTCCGATGTTTCCAGCACCACGTAGGCACTGCTGCAAAACAGCGAATTAAGACGCTTCATGTCGGCGATCAGCTCCAGGTGCAACGAACTGGTTTCGATACTTTGCACGATTTTACGTTGCAAGCGGCTGACATGAGCGTGAGCCAGGCGCCGTTCCTGTGCGCGGAAACGACGTTTTTCACGCACCAGCTGGCGGGCACTTTCCGGGTCGCCACTGAGAAACACCGACATCCCGAGCCGCAGGTTGGAAATCAACTGAGTTTGCAGCCCGGTCAATTCGTCCAGCCCCACTTCGGAAAACGACCGGCGCTGCGAGGTTTTCTGCTGCTGGACCTTGCGCAGCATGCGTTCGATCAAGTCGCTGGCCAGTTTCAGGTTGATCGCCAGTTCGATGATTTCCGCCCAGCGCCGGCTGTCCTGATCGCTGAGATCTTCCCGGGGCATTTGCGCCAGATACAACTTGATCGCGCTGTAGAGCGCTTCGACATCGTCGGTCAGGCGCCGCATTTCCTGGGTGACGGCGGTTTGCTTTCCGCGTAACACGTCGAGCATGGCTTCGAGCATGTTGTCGATCAGGTCGCCCATGCGCAGGGTTTCCCGGGCCGCGTTGGCCAGCGCCAAACCGGGGGTGACCAACGCCGTGGGGTCCAGGTGTCGGGGCTTGGCCGTACCGTTGGCTAGCGGGCGCTCCGGCAGCACCCAGGCACAAAACCTGGCCATCGGCCCAACACTGGGCAGCAAGATCAGGCAACGCGCGATGTTGTAGAGCAGGTGAAAGCCAATGACCATTTCCTGAGGGCTGAAATCCAGGCCATCGAGCCAGTGCACCAGCGGATCGAGCACCGGAATGATCAATAAAAGACCAATCAGTTTGTACAGCAGGCTGCCCAGCGCCACTTGGCGCCCGGCGGCGTTCTGCATGCTGGTGCTGAGGAACGCGAGTATGCCGCTGCCGATATTGGCGCCGATCACGAGCCCGATGGCCACCGGCAGGCTGATCACGTTGGCGCCCGCCAGGGTCGCGGTGAGCAATACAGCGGCCAGGCTGGAATAGGAAAGCATCGCGAACAGCGCGCCGACCAGGGCGTCGAGCAGGATATCGCCGGTGAGCGAGGCGAAAATCACCTTCACCCCTTTGGCATGGGTAATCGGGTGCGCGGCTTCAACAATCAGTTGCAGCGCCAGAATGATCAACCCCAAGCCAATGGCGACACGGCCCATCTGTCCGAGTCGGGTCTGTTTGCGCGACAGAAAGAAGATCACCCCGGCAAAAATCAGCAACGGCGACAACCACGACAGATCGAACGTCAGCACCCGCGCCATCAGGGCCGTACCGACATCGGCACCGAGCATGGTGACCAACGCTGGCGTAAGCGCCATCAGGCCCTGGCCGACAAAGGAGGTGACCAGCATGGCGGTGGCGTTGCTGCTCTGGACCATCGCCGTCACGGCGATCCCGGAGAGGAAAGCCAGCCAGCGGTTGGACATGTTATGGCTGATGACATGGCGCAAGTTGGTGCCGTAGACCCGCAGGATGCCGGTTCGGACGATGTGCGTGCCCCAGATCAGCAGGGCCACGGCAGAAAGCAAATTGAGCAGGGTGAGCATAATGACCCCCTGTGGTGTAGCGCCCCAAAGGAGCAAGTTGACGGTACCGCGCGACGTTCTACGTTCTGTACTTAAGCTGTAGTTGGCTAACGGTCTGCGCGCCAGCATCGCATAGCCAAAGACGCGATTGAAACAAAACTGTCATGAAAAGGGCGATCTTCCAGCCACACAAAGCACTGTGGGAGCGAGCTTGCTCGCGATGAGGCCATCAGGTTCAACATGGGTGTTGACTGACAGACCGCTATCGCGAGCAAGCTCGCTCCCACAGGTTTTGCGTATTTACCGCTACCGGGTTACTGGCCCGGAATGTCCTTGCGCAGCCTTACCGGATCCTGCTGTTTCTTCTTTTTCGCGATGGCAGTGCGCATCCTGATGTTGATCGCTTCCACCGCCAGCGAGAACGCCATGGCGAAGTAGACGTAGCCTTTTGGCACGTGCACGTCCAGGGATTCGGCAATCAGCACCGTACCGACGATCAGCAGGAACGACAGCGCCAGCATCTTCAGCGATGGGTGCTTGTCGATGAACTCACTGATGGTGCCCGATGCCCACATCATCACCAGTACGGCTACGATGATTGCCGCGACCATGACCGGTACGTGGGAGACCATGCCGACTGCGGTGATCACCGAGTCCAGGGAGAACACGATGTCGATGATCGCGATCTGGATGATGGTGTAGAGGAAGTTGCCGCCCTTGCCCGAAGGCTCTTCGTTGGTTTCGTCTTCACCTTCCAGCGCGTGGTACATCTCTTGCGAGCTTTTCCACAACAGGAACAGACCACCGAAGAACAGGATCAGGTCGCGTCCGGAAATACCCTGGCCGAATACTACGAACAGGTCCGCCGTCAGGCGCATGACCCAGGTGATCGACAGCAGAAGCAGGATTCGCGTGATCATGGCCAGCGCCAGACCGAAAATCCGGGTGCGCGCCTGCATGTGTTTGGGCATGCGGCTGACCAGGATCGAAATCATGATGATGTTATCGATACCCAGGACGATTTCCAGGGCGGTCAGGGTGAAGAAGGCAACCCAGATTTCAGGGTTGGTCAGCCATTCCATGTGTATTCCTTTGAGCGATTGTTAAACCACAACGGGCCCGGGCTTCAAACAGCGAAGCCTGGACCCGAAGTGGTGAGTCTTGGGCTTATAGAGTGCTGAACACCGGGAAAGTCCCCAACAGCAGTGCAGCAATCAGTATGCAGATACAAACCAGCACTGCCCACTTCAGGGTGAAGCGCTGGTGGTCACCGAAGTCGATGCCGGCCAGGGCCACCAACAGGTAGGTCGATGGAACCAGCGGGCTCAACAGGTGGACGGGCTGACCGACGATCGAGGCACGTGCCATTTCCACTGCGGTTATACCGTAATGGCTGGCGGCTTCGGCAAGTACCGGTAACACGCCGTAATAAAATGCATCGTTCGACATGAAGAAAGTGAACGGCATGCTTACCAGCGCCGTGATCACTGCCAGGTACGGGCCGAGGAAGTCCGGAATCACCGCCAACAGGCTCTTCGACATGGCGTCGACCATCCCGGTGCCGGTCAGGATACCGGTGAAGATACCGGCCGCAAAGATCAACCCGACCACCGCCAGTACGCTACCGGCGTGAGCCGCGACGCGATCCTTCTGCTGTTGCAGGCAAGGGTAGTTGACGATCATGGCGATACTGAACGCCACCATGAACAGTACCGGCAACGGCAGCAGGCCGGCGATCAGGGTGCACATCAGGGCCAGGGTCAGGGCGCCATTGAACCAGATCAGTTTCGGACGACGGGCATCCGGGAACTGCGAAACGCTGATTTCACTGTGGTCGATTTCATCGCCCACCAGGTGCAGTTCACCCAGACGCGCACGTTCACGCTTGCCGTAGAAGTAGGCAATGACCAGGATCGCCACCACACCAGCCAGCATCGCAGGAATCATCGGTACGAAGATGTCGGACGGATCCACATGCAACGCACTGGCGGCGCGAGCGGTCGGGCCACCCCATGGGGTCATGTTCATCACGCCACCGGCGAGGATGATCAGGCCGGCCATGATTCGCGGGCTCATGCCGATACGGCTGTAGAGCGGCAGCATGGCGGCCACGCAGATCATGTAAGTGGTCGCGCCGTCACCATCGAGGGAGACAACGAGCGCCAGAACGGCGGTGCCGACCGAAACCTTCAGCGGGTCGCCCTTGACCAGTTTGAGGATCTTGCGCACGGCCGGGTCGAACAGGCCGGAGTCGATCATCAGGGCGAAGTACAAGATAGCGAACATCAGCATCACGCCGGTTGGCGCAAGCTTGGTAATGCCTTCGAGCATCATCGGACCGATCTTCGGCGAAAAACCGCCGAACAGGGCAAAGATGATTGGAATGATGATCAGGGCGATCAGCGCGGACAGGCGCTTGGTCATGATCAGGAACATGAACGTGATGACCATGGCGAAGCCAAGGAAAGTCAGCATGGGAATACTCCAGGCGTAGCGCGGCTAGGGAATGGGCGGATCAGGCGGGATCAGCGCAGAACGGGAAGCACGAGACGTACGGGCGGAGTTGCAGCGAAGCGGCGGATGGAAGAGGACATCAGAATCACCATTGTTGTTGTTAAATGGGCTGTGCGAGCGATAAAACGCTGGCATTGGCCAACCGGTCTGTTGCCGGTAGTGGGGGCGATCCTAATCGGGGAAGCTTTCAGCCAGCTTTCGGCGATGAACGCGTTGACCGGAAGTACAACCGGTCGTCGGACTGGGGCATGAAGGTGAACCGAGTTACGGCCTTCGCGAGCAAGCCCGCTCCCACACTGGATCTGTGTCGTACACAAAGCCAATGTGGGAGCGGGCTTGCTCGCGAAGGCGTCGGTAATTACGCATCAGGAGGAATGCCATGAACAAAATTCACACCGGCGGCTGCCATTGCGGGCAACTGCGCTATCAATTCAGCGGGCCGCTGCACGATATCGCCCACTGCCATTGTTCGATTTGCCGACGGGTCAGCGGCGGCATCGTGACTACCTGGATAACCGTGCCGGCATCCGCCTTTCAATGGCTGGTCGGGACGCCGTCGCGGTACGACTCTTCATCCACCTGTGCGCGATATTTCTGCGGCCACTGTGGGGCGCAACTTGCACTAGCGACGCAACTAAGCCCGGAAAGCATCGACCTGACCATCGCCACCCTCGACCATCCTGAGCAAGCACCAGCCGAACGGCACATCTGGACCGACAGCCGCTTGCCGTGGCTGCATCTGGACGAACATTTGCCCGGTGAGGCTGAAGAAACACTTTGATCAAAAAACAGACAGCTCCAGCGGCCGAATCGCACCCATCCAGATCGCGTGCTCGGTGTGGTCAAGCAAATCGTCGCCGGTGTCCGGGTGCAGGAACACCACCAGCCCCTTGCGGTTCAGCGCCAGCCACGGCAGAACGTCGCCCAGCACCTGCGGTTCGAACGCCAACTGGCAGCTCCAGTCCGGGTGCGGACCGACCGGGCGCTCGTGCACGCGGCCCATTTTCAATGGAAACAATTGCGCCGCCCGTTCACATAAGGCTCGCGCCTGCGAGATCGTGTTGGCATCGAAATAAACGTGGGCGTGGTAGCCCGTTATCTGCTGCATCTGAATCCCTCTGAAAGTTGTTCGAACCCTCGCCGTTTCCTGCGGGTCAAACGTTATACAGACGCTGGAAAACAGGAAGCCCAGCCATGAAAAATGCCGAAACCCCCGTCGTGAAAGTGGTGCTTTATGGTGCCATGAGTAGCCTGGGCAGTGCGCTGATGGCTGAAATGCTGCGACGCCAGCATGAAGTGATCGCGATTCTCGATGACCTGACGGCGCTGGCACCCCGTCCGGGGCTGCGCACCAAGACTGGCGACCTGTTCGACGCGCAACGGGTCAAGCAGAGTGTGGCCGGCAGTTCAGTGGTTATCTGCTTACTGGACGCACCAGGGTTACCGTTCAATAGCGAACACGTGGAAAAAACCATCGTGCCCGGCCCGGTCGAGCAGGTGCTGGCAGTGGATGCGCTCATCGATGGCATGCAGGCAGCAAACATCGCCCGATTGTTTCTGGTGGGTGATTTCGACGTGCTGGACGACCCGGAAACCGAGGATAGCTTGCAACGTCACGCCGCCGAGGAAATCCGCGAGGCACTGCAAAGCAGTCCTTTGAAGTGGACGCTGGTTAACGAACCGCGCGGGGTACCGGGGCTGACCATCGAACACTTTGCCAACATCGGTGGCAACCCCGAACCGGGGTTGGCTGAACCGCTCAAACGGCTGGCCCGCACTGCCGTGGGCATTGCCGATGAATTGCACCTGAACCTGCACATCGGCGAGCACGTCAACTTCATCGCAACCGACAGTTAAACCGCAATGGACGGCAGCGTCAGGCCGTTGAGCGATTGCGCACTGCAGGCCTGTTCCGCCATCAACCAATCCACAAACTGCTGGATCAATGCTCCGCGTCTTTTGCGCTGGGGCAGAACCACGTAGTAACCCAGCCTCGACATCACCGTTTCGCCGATCGGTCGACACAACAACCCTTGCGCCAGCAAGTTATCCACAAGGTGGCGCCAGCCGATGGCCACGCCCTGGCCGCCAATCGCCGCCTGAATCAGCAAGGTGTAATTATCGAAGCGCAACTGCCCGGGCGCCGGGGGCGAGGTAATGCCCAGCTCGCGGAACACACCACTCCAGTCGAACCAGTTACTGCTGTGTTCCCCACGCAGGTGCAACAAAGGAAACTCCAGCAATGCCTGGGCTGGCAAGGGCAGTGGACGCTCGCTCAACAACTGCGGGCTGCACACCGGAAACACTTCCTCGCTGAACAGCCAATGGCTTTCACCCTGCTTGAAGCGGCCATCGCCGAACAGCACCGCCACATCGATATCGGTACGTAGCATGTTATGGCTGCGTTCACTGGTGACCAGGCTGACATCCACCTGCGGATTGGCCGCGTGAAAGCGGTGCAGACGCGGCATCAACCAATAGGCGGCGAAGGCAAAATCCGTGGCCACCTGCAGCACTTCATGCTGTTGCTGTGCGCTGATTGCGCTCAATCCTGCGTCGAGATTCTGCAAACCGAGCTGAACCTGCTCAAAAAGAATCTGCCCAGCCTCTGTCAGTTCGATTCCGCGATAAATGCGGTCGAATAGCCGTGTTGCCAGTTGTTCTTCCAGGCGCTTGATCTGCTGGCTGATGGCCGGTTGCGTGGTGCCCAGTTCAACCGCCGCCGCTGTGAAGCTGCGCTGACGGGCCGCCGCTTCGAAGGCGCGAAGCAAATCCAGTGACAGGTCACCAAGGGCGTCATACATAAGCTGTGCTTATCCTAGTCATTGCCGCGCATGGGCTTTACCGCAAGGTGCGAGGGTTTCATTCTCAACGCCAGCACTCTCGCATAAACATCCACTATGGAATGCCGCGATCACATGAAGCGCAAGAACATTCTTTTCATCATGGCCGATCAAATGGCCGCGCCAATGTTGCCGTTCTACGGCCCATCGCCCATCAAACTGCCCAATCTCAGTCGCCTCGCCGCACAAGGCGTGGTGTTTGACTCCGCCTATTGCAACAGCCCATTGTGCGCGCCATCGCGTTTCACACTGGTCAGCGGCCAGTTGCCGAGCAAGATCGGCGCCTACGACAACGCCGCCGATTTCCCCGCTGACGTACCGACCTACGCCCATTACCTGCGCCGTCTCGGATACCGCACCGCCCTGTCGGGCAAGATGCATTTCTGCGGGCCAGACCAGTTGCACGGCTACGAAGAACGCCTGACCAGTGACATTTACCCGGCCGACTATGGCTGGGCGGTAAACTGGGATGAACCGGACGTGCGCCCGACCTGGTATCACAACATGTCATCGGTGCTGCAAGCCGGCCCGTGCGTACGCACCAATCAACTGGATTTCGACGAAGAGGTGGTGTTCAAGGCCCAGCAGTACCTGTTCGACCATATCCGCGAGGATGGCGACCAGCCGTTCTGCCTGACCGTTTCGATGACTCACCCGCACGATCCGTACACCATTCCCAAGGCTTTCTGGGATTTGTACGACGATGCCGATATCCCGCTGCCTACAACCCCGGACCCGCATGACCTCGATCCGCACTCGCAACGTTTGCTCAAGGTCTACGACCTGTGGGACAAGCCACTGCCTGTGGATAAGATCCGCGATGCCCGTCGTGCCTATTTCGGCGCGTGCAGCTATATCGACAGCAACGTCGGCAAACTCCTGCAAACCCTCGAAGATACCGGGTTGATCGATGACACCATCATCGTGTTTTCCGGTGACCACGGCGACATGCTCGGCGAGCGCGGCCTCTGGTACAAAATGCACTGGTATGAAATGGCCGCACGGGTGCCGCTGTTGGTCAGCGCACCGGGGCAGTTCGGCGCCGGCCGGATCAGCGCCAGTGTTTCCACAGCGGACCTGTTGCCGACATTCGTCGAACTGGCCGGCGGCTCGCTGGAACCGGGCTTGCCGCTGGACGGCCGCTCGCTGGTTCCGCACCTGCAAGGGCAGGGCGGTCACGACGAGGTGTTTGGCGAATATATGGCTGAAGGCACCATCAGCCCGTTGATGATGATCCGTCGTGGTGCCTATAAATTCATCTACAGCGAAGACGACCCTTGCCTACTCTTCGACGTACAGAATGACCCTCGCGAACTGGAAGAACTCAGTCATTCGCCGCAACATCGCCAGTTGTTCGACGATTTTCTCGCCGAAGCGCGGGCCAAATGGAACATTCCCGCGATTCACCAGCAGGTGCTCGCCAGCCAGCGGCGCCGACGCTTCGTGGCCGAGGCGCTGACCCTCGGCAAGCTGAAGAGCTGGGATCACCAGCCGCTGGTGGACGCCAGTCAGCAGTACATGCGCAACCACATCGACCTCGACGATCTGGAACGTAAAGCACGTTATCCACAACCCTGCCAAAACCAATAATGTTAAGGGGAAGTCCATGCAAAGGTTATCCACAGTACTGACGGTCGGGCTCCTGGCTCTGGGCAGTGCCTCGGCGTTTGCCGATCAGAGTTGCGAGACGGTGAAGATGGCCGACCCGGGCTGGAGCGACATTGCCGCGACCAACGCCATCACCGGGTTTCTGCTGGACGGCATGGGCTACAAGGCCAAGGTCGACACCCTCGCGGTGCCGATCACCTTTGGCGGGTTGAAGGACGGCCAGGTCGATGTGTTCCTGGGTAACTGGATGCCGGCGCAGCAGGGCTTCTACGACAAATTCGTCGCAAGCGGCGATGTCACGCAACTGGCGAAGAACCTCGACGGCACCGAATTCACCCTCGCTGTCCCGGACTACGTGTGGGACGCGGGTGTGCATAACTTTGCCGACCTGAACAAGTACGCCGACAAGTTCGACCACAAGATCTATGGCATCGGCTCCGGTGCACCGGCGAATATCTCGCTGCAAGAGATCATCAAGAAAAACGATTTCGACATGGGCCAGTGGAAACTCGTCGAGTCCAGCGAGCAGGCGATGCTGGCGGAAGTGTCCCGCGCGGTGAAAAAACAGAAATTCGTGACCTTCCTCGGCTGGACCCCGCACCCGATGAACGTGCAGTTGAAAATGCATTATCTGAAGGGTGGCGAGAAATACTTCGGTGACACCGGCAGCGTGCATACCCTGACCCGAAAAGGTTATGCACAGGCCTGCCCGAACGTCGGCAAACTGCTGACCAACCTGAGTTTCACTCAGGAGATGGAAAACAGCATCATGGCCGAGGTGGTGAACAAGAAGGTCAGCAATGCCGACGCGGCCAAGGCGTGGATCAAGGCCAACCCGGCAGTGCTGGATAAATGGCTCGATGGGGTGAAGACAGTGGATGGCAAGGATGCTTTGCCAGCGGTCAAAGCCAAGCTTTAAGGTTCAAGGACGCCTTCGCGAGCAGGCTCGCTCCCACAGGTCCGCGCAGTCCCTGTGGGAGCGAGCCTGCTCGCGAATCGATTTATGCCCTTGCGCCCTTACATCTGACACACCACCCTGACGCATTTACAGTCATTCACCGAGAGCCCCCATGGCCCTGCCAAGCCGCCATTCACTCTTTCCCTTCCTCACCTGGCTACCCCGGCAAACCCGCGCCAGTGTCGGGCGCGACCTGATCGTCGGCCTCAGCGGCGCGATCCTCGCGTTGCCGCAATCCATTGCCTACGCACTGATCGCCGGCCTGCCACCGGAATACGGCCTGTACGCCGCAATCATCCCCGTTCTGATCGCCTGCCTCTGGGGTTCGTCGTGGCATTTGATCTGCGGTCCTACGGCCGCCATCTCCATTGTCCTGTATGCCAGTGTCAGTCCTCTGGCCGTTCCAGCGTCGCAGGACTACGTCATGCTGATCCTGTTGCTGACGTTTCTTGCCGGTATCTTTCAGTGGCTGCTGGGTTTGCTGCGGTTCGGCGCGCTGGTGAATTTCGTCTCGCACTCGGTGGTACTCGGCTTCACCCTGGGTGCTGCCGTGGTGATTGCCATCGGTCAATTGCCTAACCTGCTGGGGCTGGACTTGCCCAGCCAGGCCACCGCGCTGGATAGTTTCATCACGTTGTTGCGCCATCTCGGCGAAATGGACAAACCTTCGCTGGCGCTGGGTCTGGCGACCGTGGTGGTCGGCGTGATCCTCAAACTGCTGCTGCCACGCTGGCCGACGCTCTTGATCACCCTGATTCTCGGCGGCTTGCTGGTTTGGCTCTGGCCATCAATGTTCGGCCATGTGCAACTGGTAAGCGCCTTCACCGGCAAACTGCCGCCCTTCAGCCCGTTGCCCCTGGACTTGGATCTGATCCTGCGCCTGCTGCCCAGCGCGGTGGCGGTCGGAATGCTCGGGCTAGTAACCAGCCTGTC
The DNA here is from genome assembly GCF_019947335.1 of Pseudomonas sp. BF-R-24. Classification (NCBI taxonomy): domain Bacteria; kingdom Pseudomonadati; phylum Pseudomonadota; class Gammaproteobacteria; order Pseudomonadales; family Pseudomonadaceae; genus Pseudomonas; species Pseudomonas sp. BF-R-24. Next base: position 178,924 of record NZ_JAGYGG010000004.1, on the reverse strand, counting down.
GATCGCCCGCTCGATCTCGGCACGTTCGCAGCAATTACTCGACGCGAATCAGGAAGTCCGCGCCCAGGGCTTGTCGAACATCGTCGGTGCGTTTTTTTCCGGATCGCTGTCGGCCGGCTCCTTCACTCGCTCAGGCCTGAGCTACGAAGCGGGGGCCTGTTCGCCGCTGGCCGGGATTTTTTCGGCATTGTGGGTGGCGCTGTTTGCGATCTTCGGCGCAAGCCTGATCGCGCACATCCCGATTCCAGCCATGGCCGGCAGCATTCTGTTGATCGCCTGGGGACTGGTGGACCATCGCGGGATTCGCGCGTTGTTGCGGGTCAGCCGCGCCGAATTTGTGGTCATGGCGCTGACCTGCGTCGCCACGCTGCTGCTGGAGTTGCAGACGGCGATCTACGCCGGCGTGTTGGCCTCGCTTTTTTTCTACCTCAAACGCACATCGCAACCACGGGTGCAGCATGTGCGAGATGGCGAGGAAGACATTCTGCGGGTGGGGGGCTCGATTTTTTTCGGCGCCAGCCATTACCTGCAAGTACGCCTGCAACGCATGCACGGCGCGCGCGTGGTGATCGAGGCGCAGCAGATCAACTTCATCGACTACTCAGGGGTGGAAATGCTGCACCAGGAAGCCCGGCGGCTACTGCGTCAAGATCGCAGCCTCACCTTGCGCCGGGCCCGACCGCAGGTGGTGGAAGAGTTGAGGAAGCTGGAAGGGGCGGAGAAATGCCCGATCCGGTTTGAGGACTGAAACGCCGCTCTCTGTAGGAGCGAGCTAGCTCGCGAAGGTCGTGAACGATTACGCGCAAAACCAGATGCCCTCAGGTTTTTCGCGAGCAAGCTCGCTCCTACAGTAGGTTACAAGGCCAACTGTCGACGCAACTCAGCCAGCACCGGCGCCGTATCCGGGCGCACGCCGCGCCACAGGAAGAACGCTTCCGCCGCTTGCTCGGCCAGCATGCCCAAGCCATCCATCGATACCGCCGCCCCGTGTTCGCTGGCCCAGCGGCAGAACGAGGTCGGTTCCTTGCCGTACATCATGTCGTAGCACACCGTTTTGCCAGGCTCAATCAAGCTGGGGGCAATAGGCGGCACATCGCCGGTCAGGCTCGCCGAGGTCGCGTTGATGATCAAGTCCACCGACTCCTGCAACCAGTCGTAGCCGCTGGCCGAGATCGGCCCCAGATCGCAGAACAGTTCCGCCAGCAGCTCGGCCTTGTCCACCGTGCGGTTGGCGATGATCACCGAGGCCGGTTGCTCGGCCAGCAACGGCTCCAAAGCACCGCGCACCGCACCGCCAGCACCGAGCAGCAGGATGCGTTTGCCCTTGAGGCTGAACCCGGCGTTGACCGTCAGGTCCCGCACCAGCCCGGCACCGTCGGTGTTGTCGCCCAGCAGACTGCCATCGGCCAGTTTGCTCAGGGTGTTCACCGCTCCGGCCCGTTGCGCCCGCGCCGTCAGGCTGTTCGCCAGCCGATAGGCTTCTTCCTTGAACGGCACCGTCACGTTGGCGCCGCGTCCTTCGAGGAAAAACCTCCGGGCACAGGTGGAAAAGTCGTCGAGTGGCGCCAGCAGCGTGTTGTAATCCAGTTTCTGCGCGGTCTGCTCGGCGAACAGTCGATGGATCAGCGGCGACTTGCTGTGACCAATCGGGTTACCGAATACGACATAACGGTCCATCAGGATTCCTCGTTCAGGCTTCGGCCAACCAATCGCGGTCTTGCAGGAAGTACTCGGTGAGACGCGCTTCTTCACTGCCAGGCTCGGCTTTCCAGTCGTAGCCCCAGCGCACTTGCGGCGGCAGCGACATCAAGATCGACTCGGTACGCCCACCCGATTGCAGGCCAAACAACGTGCCACGGTCGTAGACCAGGTTGAATTCAACGTAGCGGCCACGGCGGAACTCCTGGAACTCACGCTGCTTGGCGGTGAACGCATCGTTCTTGCGGCGCTGCACGATGGGCAGGTAAGCGTCGATGTACGCATCACCGATGGCGCGCATGAAGGCGAAGCTGGTGTCGAAGTCCCACTCGTTCAGGTCGTCGAAAAACAGGCCGCCGATGCCACGCGGCTCGTGACGATGCTTGATGTGGAAGTAGCTGTCGCACCAGGCCTTGTAACGCGGGTAGACGTCCGGACCGAACGGCGCGCAGGCCTGCTCGGCCACGCGGTGCCAGTGGATGCAGTCTTCTTCGTTGCCGTAATACGGGGTCAGGTCGAAGCCGCCACCGAACCACCAGACCGGCTCTTCACCTTCTTTTTCGGCGATGAAAAAACGCACGTTGGCGTGGGAAGTCGGCACATGCGGGTTGTGCGGGTGGATGACCAGCGACACGCCGAGGGCTTCGAAGCCGCGGCCGGCCAGTTCCGGTCGATGGGCGCTGGCAGACGGTGGAAGACCACTGCCGAAGACATGGGAAAAGTTGACGCCACCCTTTTCAATCACCGCGCCGTTTTCTATCACACGGGTGCGACCGCCACCGCCCGCCGGCCTGGTCCAGGCGTCTTCGACGAATTGCGTGCCACCGTCTTCGGCTTCCAGGGCGGCGCAAATACGGTCTTGCAGGTCGAGCAGGTAGGCTTTTACGGCCTCGGTGCGGGTCGTCATGTCATCACCTTGAATCGGGCAAAACAACGCGGCGCTCCATTGGAGCTCAGCCTGCGCAAATGGGCGCGTAGCATACCATCGCAAGTCACCCCGCCGCAGTTGACGAAGATCAAGCTTAGGAGTCCGATAGGGAGCTTGGTAAAACGACCTATGGAGAGTTCTGATGGCAAAGCGTATCCAGTTCCGCGCCCATGGCGGCCCCGAAGTGCTCGAATATGTGGATTACCAACCCGCCGAGCCAGGTCCGAAGGAAGTACGCGTGACCAACAAGGCCATCGGCCTGAACTTCATCGACACCTACTACCGCAGCGGTTTGTATCCACCGCCGTCCCTGCCGTCGGGTGTCGGTTCAGAGGGTGCGGGCGTGGTCGAGGCAGTGGGCAGCGACGTGACCCGCTTCAAGATCGGCGATCGCGTGGCCTATGGCAGCGGGCCGCTGGGCGCCTACAGCGAGGTTCACGTCTTGCCCGAAGCCAATCTGGTGAAACTGCCGGACGCCATCAGCTTCGAACAGGCCGCCGGCGTCATGCTCAAGGGCCTGACCGTGCAATACCTGCTGCGTCAGACTTATGAACTCAAGGGTGGCGAAACCATCCTGTTCCACGCCGCGGCGGGCGGTGTCGGCTCGCTGGCTTGCCAATGGGCCAGGGCCTTGGGCGTGAAGCTGATCGGTACGGTCAGTTCGGCGGAGAAAGCCGCGTTGGCCAAGGCCAACGGTGCCTGGGCGACCATCGATTACAGCCATGAAAATGTCGCGCAACGTGTGCTGGAATTGACCGACGGCAAAAAAGTCCCAGTGGTGTACGACGGCGTTGGCAAGGACACCTGGCTGACTTCACTCGACAGCGTCGCGCCGCGTGGGCTGGTAGTGAGTTTCGGCAATGCGTCCGGCGCGGTCGACGGCGTGAACCTGGGGATCCTGGCGGGGAAAGGCTCGCTGTACGTGACCCGGCCAACCCTGGGCACTTATGCGAACAACGCCGAGAACCTGCAACGCATGGCCGACGAGTTGTTCGAGATGATCATCGGCGGCAAGCTGACCGTGGACATCAGCCAGCGTTATCCACTGGCTGACGCGGCGAAGGCGCAGACCGAGTTGTCGGCGCGGCGCACGACAGGTTCGGTTGTCCTGTTGCCCTGACTGACGCCATCGCGAGCAAGCTCGCTCCCACAGGGGATTTGTGTTCGACACAGCCCCCCTGTGGGAGCGGGCTTGCTTGCGAAGGGGTCAACTCGGTCTCAATCGGGGCGCACAACCTTTCCGGTCGCCAGATCGCGAATCACGCTCGGGTTCTTGCGTCCGCCCAGGTTTCCGCCCAGCACCAGATCCACCTGGCCACGGAAATACTGTTCGACGCGAATCCGCGTACGTGCCGCCGGGCGCCCCTGCGGATTGGCCGACGTCGACACCAGCGGCCCGACCAGCGCGCACAAATCCCGCACCAGCGGGTGATCGCTGACCCGCAGCGCCACGGTTTCATGCACGCCGGTAATCCACTCCGGCAGCAGGTTCTGGTGCGGCACCAGCCAGGTGTTCGGACCCGGCCAGGTACTGGCCATGCGGTCCATCCACAACTCGGGGAAGTCTTCGAAGAGGAAATCGAACTGACGGATGTTGTCGGCGACCAGAATCAGCCCCTTTTCCACAGACCGGCCCTTGATCAGCAGCAAACGTTCCACCGCATCGATGTCCCACGGGTCGCAACCCAGGCCCCAGACTGCTTCGGTTGGGTAGGCAATCACCGCCCCGGCGCGAATTGCTTGCGCGGCTTGTTGCACACGCCAACTGTTGACCATGAAAAACACTCCAGATTAAGGCTCTGCGCAGTTTACCGATCTTGTTTATAAAACCTAGCTCACCCGTGCAAACCAGCGCCCGTTTTCGCACACAGCGCGGCCATCCATTTCCAGTTCCGTCAACGCCGCCAGCACTTTCGGCAAGGCCCAGCCGCTTGCGTCGGCCAGCGCTTCACTGGTGTGAGGCGCGGCATGCAGCAGTTTCAGCAGTGGGTGAGTCATCGCAGGGGTGCAGGTTTCTGTGGATAACGACAGTCGTTGCCAACCGCGCAAGGCTTCGAGGATATGTTCGATGGTTTCCACCAGCACCGCACCGTCCCGAATCAACTGATGACAGCCGCGCGCGCCGGGGTGATGGATCGACCCGGGCATCGCAAACACCTCGCGCCCCTGTTCCGCCGCCAGCCTCGCGGTGATCAGTGAACCACTGGCGACACTGGCTTCGACCACCAGCACTCCGAGGGACAAACCACTGATGATCCGATTGCGCCGAGGGAAGTTGCTGGCGCTGGGACCTGCATCCAGCGGAAACTCCGAAAGCACTGCGCTGCCCGAAGCGATCATGGCGTCCGCCAGGCGTCTATTTCGCTGTGGATAAAACTTCTCGAGCCCCGTGCCGAGCACACCGACCGTTTGCCCGCCGACGTCGAGCGCGGCCTGGTGCGCGGCGGCGTCAATGCCCAGGGCCAGGCCGCTGGTAATGACAAAACCGGCACCCGCCAGGCTGCGGGAAAACGCGGCAGCGGTGTCCATTCCTGGCCGGGAAGCGCGACGGCTGCCGACCATCGCCAGTTGTGGTTTTTCCAGAATGCCCGGATCGCCCGCGACAAATAACAGCGGTGGTGCATCGCTGATTTGTGACAGCAGTGCCGGGTAGTCCGGTTGGTCCCACATCAGTAAATGCTGGGCCGGGCGCTCCAGCCAGGCCAATGCATGACTGGCGCCGTCACGGATCTCAGTGCTACGCCTGGCCTCGGAACAGGCCAGTGGCAAACCCAGCGCGCGCCAGGCGCTGGCTGGCGCACTGATGGCTTTGGATGCCGAGCCGAAGGCTTCGAGCAATTTCTTGAAACGCGCCGGGCCGAGTTCCGGCAAACGGTGCAGACGTAAACGAGCTTCCAGTTCCGCGGGGGAAACCGGTGTAACGGCAGACAGCGACATGGATCATCCTTGATCGTTATGAGCACCCGTACAAACGGGAATAAGCTGTGGATAACTCTGTTGGTAACTTGTGAAGCACTTTTACGGATTTCGTACCTTGTCCATCACCGACAGCGAGCGCGAGGCGCTGAGCACCAGCCCGTAACTGAGCTTGTCGTAGGTACGGAAAACCATCAGCAAACCGGCGCGCTCATCGGGAATTTTCAATGGCTGGCCAGTGATCCGGTCCCTTACGGTTTCACCGGTTTTCATTACCGCCAGCAGATTGCCTTCGGCCAGACCGTCGCGCTGACCCTTGTTCAGCGTTACCACGTCCAACTCGCCAATCTGCGTGACCCCACGCGGCACATCGATGATCAATCCGTTGATTTCGTGGCTCGGTGCGCTGGGCGTGAAGGTCGAGTTGATCGCGCGCTCTTCACCGCTGAACAAGCGATCGCCGAGGCGGACCTCCTGAGTCGTGCGCAGCAACTCCAGGGTGGCAACGTCACCTTCGATGGCCACGACATCGCCGCCGCCGATATCGTCGGCGTTGATCCCCAGGATTTCCTTGCTCTGCGGATCGGTGTAGACCTTGCCTTGGCGGAAGATACCGTACGCTGGTTGTGCCGGATCGAAATGGCCACGGGCAAAGATGCGGTCACCCGCGCCGCTGAGCACCCGTTCGGAATCACCAGCGACGATGTAAGGCGCCTTGTCGAATTCCTCGGCCTTGTCGACGATGCGGTTGCTCAGCAGAAAGCTGTTGATCGACTTCAGAGCAATGCTGGGGATAGCCTCGGTCACCGGGCTGCTGCGAACCTGAGGCGACAGCTTTATGGTGGGAATCTCTTCCCGAAGCTGCCCTTGCCCGTACGCCCAACCTGCCGAAGCCAGGAGCAGCAGGGCGAGTAGTGATTTCCTCATGCGGTGAATCCCTTTATTATGTGCATTCGCGTGAAACGCCAGAGCCGTCAGTGGCTCGCTCCCGGCTTGCTTGTCAACAAAAGGGAGCTACGTTTTACAACGGTAGCCTGCCTCTTCGGACCGCCAGGCCATCGACCCGACCTTACTTCACACGTGCACTTATCAAGCTTATGGCCATTTTAAACATCCTCGAATTCCCTGATCCGCGTCTGCGCACTATCGCCAAGCCAGTGGCCGTAGTGGACGACGAAGTGCGTCAGTTGGTCGACGACATGTTTGAAACAATGTATGAAGCGCCTGGCATCGGCCTCGCCGCTACCCAGGTCAACGTGCACAAACGTATCGTCGTGATGGACCTCTCCGAAGACCGCACCGAACCGCGAGTGTTCATCAACCCCGAGTTCGAACCCCTGACCGACGAGATGGAGCAATACCAGGAAGGCTGCCTTTCGGTACCCGGCTTCTATGAAAATGTCGATCGCCCGCAAAGGGTCAAGGTCAAGGCGCTGGACCGCGATGGCCAACCCTACGAACTGATCGCCGAAGGCCTGCTCGCGGTGTGCATCCAGCATGAATGCGACCACCTCAACGGCAAATTGTTCGTCGATTACCTGTCGACGCTCAAACGCGACCGCATCAAGAAGAAGCTGGAAAAACAGCATCGCCAAAACGCTTGATGCCCTCCTTCAAAGGCTTGCCGCGGCAAGCCTTTTTCTTTTCAAGATGCTTTGCAATAGAGAACACCCATGACTGAGCCACTGCGCATCGTCTTTGCCGGCACCCCGGAATTCGCCGCCGAACATCTCAAGGCCCTGCTCGACAACCCTTACGAGATCGTTGCGGTCTACACCCAACCGGATCGTCCGGCCGGTCGCGGGCAAAAACTGATGCCGAGCCCGGTCAAGCAGCTTGCTCTGGAGAACAATATCCCGGTGCTGCAACCGCCCACTCTGCGCAACGAAGATGCTCAGGCTGAACTGGCCGCACTGAAGCCGGACTTGATGGTGGTGGTCGCCTACGGCCTGATCCTGCCGCAAGTGGTGCTGGATATTCCGCGCCTGGGTTGCATCAACAGCCACGCCTCACTGCTGCCACGCTGGCGGGGTGCGGCGCCGATCCAGCGCGCCGTGGAGGCGGGCGACGCCGAAAGTGGCGTGACCGTGATGCGCATGGAAGCCGGCCTCGACACCGGGCCGATGCTGCTCAAGGTCACCACGCCGATCAGCGCCGAAGATACCGGCGGCAGCCTGCACGATCGCCTGGCCGAAATGGGCCCGCCGGCTGTAGTCCAGGCGATTGCCGGCCTCGCCGCCGGAACCCTGGAGGGCGAAGTGCAGGACGACAGCCTCGCTACCTATGCGCACAAATTGAACAAGGACGAAGCACGCATCGACTGGAGTCGCCCGGCGGTTGAGCTGGAGCGTCTGGTCCGTGCCTTCAACCCGTGGCCGATTACCCACAGCACCTTGAACGGCGAAGCCCTGAAAGTACTGGCCGCAAACCTCGCCGAAGGCAAAGGCGCCCCGGGTGAAATCCTCGGCGCCAGCAAGGACGGTCTTATCGTCGCGTGCGGCGAGCAGGCCTTGTGCCTGACCCGTCTGCAATTGCCCGGCGGCAAGGCGCTGAACTTCAGCGATCTGTTCAACAGCCGTCGCGAGAAATTCGCCACCGGCACTGTCCTCGGCCAAGTGGCGGACGCTCAATGAATCCGCGTCTGGCCGCCGCCAAGGCACTCGCTGCCGTCCTGAACGGAAAAGCCTCGCTCAACAGTTCGCTGCCTACGCAGTTGGACAAGGTCGAGGACCGTGATCGCGGCTTTACCCAGGACCTGGCGTTCGGCACCGCGCGCTGGCAGCCACGTTTGTCGGCGCTGGCAGCCAAGCTGCTGCAGAAGCCGTTCAAGGCTGCCGACGCCGATGTCGAGGCGCTGTTGCTGGTCGGTCTCTATCAGTTGCTCTACACCCGTGTCCCGGCCCATGCCGCCATTGGTGAAACCGTCGGTTGCGCCGACAAGCTGAAAAAACCCTGGGCCAAGGCGCTGCTCAACGCTGTGCTGCGTAATGCTCAGCGCGAAAGCGAAACGATTTTCGCCGAGTTGGAACGTGATCCGGTGGTGCGCACCGCTCACCCACGCTGGCTGCAGAAATCTTTGAAAGCGTTCTGGCCAGATCAATGGGAAGCCATTTGCGCGGCGAACAATGCGCATCCGCCTATGATCCTGCGGGTCAACCGTCGCCATCACACCCGTGATGCCTACCTCGGTTTGCTGACTGACGCGGGAATTGCCGCCACGCCGTGTGTCTACAGCCGCGACGGCATCGTGCTCGACGCCGCCGCCGATGTGCGCAGCCTGCCGGGTTTCGCCGAGGGCTGGATCAGCGTGCAAGACGAAGCCGCGCAACTGGCTGCCGATCTGCTCGACCTCGCGCCGGGTCAACGGGTGCTCGACGCTTGCTGTGCACCAGGTGGCAAGACCTGCCACATCCTCGAAGCCGAGCCAAAACTGGCCGGCGTCGTGGCGGTAGACCTGGAAGCCAAGCGGCTGGTGCGGGTGCGGGAAAACCTAGAACGCCTGAAACTGAGCGCCGAACTGATTGCCGCCGACGGCCGCGACACTCAGGCGTGGTGGGACGGCAAGCCGTTCCAGCGCATCCTGCTGGACGCGCCATGTTCGGCCACCGGTGTGATTCGTCGTCACCCGGATATCAAACTGACCCGCCAACCCGACGACATCGCCGCGCTGGCGCTGCTGCAGGGCGAGTTGCTCGATGCAATGTGGAAAACCCTGGAGGTCGGCGGCATCCTGCTGTACGCCACCTGTTCCACGCTGCCGACCGAGAACACCGAGGTCATCGAAGCCTTCCTCGCCCGCACGCCGGGTGCTCGTGAACTGGACCTCGCCACGGCGGCCGGCATCAAGCAGCCCCATGGTCGCCAGTTGCTGGCCCAGGAAGGTGGCCACGATGGCTTCTACTACGCCAAGCTGATCAAGATCGCCGCCGCGCGCGGTTAAATGGATTCAATGGAGTGACTGGATGAAAATCATCATCCTCGGTGCAGGGCAAGTCGGCGGTTCGCTGGCGGAACACCTGGCCAGCGAAGCCAACGATATTACTGTGGTCGACACCGATGGCGAACGCCTGCGCGACCTTGGTGACCGCCTGGACATCCGCACGGTACAAGGTCGTGGCTCGTTCCCGACCGTGTTGCGCCAGGCCGGAGCCGATGACGCCGACATGCTGGTCGCGGTGACCAACAGCGACGAAACCAACATGGTCGCCTGCCAGGTCGCCCATACCCTGTTCCACACCCCGACCAAAATCGCCCGGGTTCGCGAAGCCGCGTACCTGACCCGCGAAGAGCAGTTGTTCCAGAACGAAGCGATTCCGGTGGACGTGCTGATCAGCCCGGAACAAGTGGTCACCAACTACATCAAGCGCCTGATCCAGCACCCCGGTGCCTTGCAAGTAATCGACTTCGCCGAAGGCAAGGCGCAACTGGTGGCGGTGCGGGCGTACTACGGCGGGCCGCTGGTGGGCCAGCAACTGCGGCAGTTGCGTGAACACATGCCGAACGTGGAAACCCGCGTTGCGGCGATTTTCCGTCGTGACCGGCCGATCCTGCCCCAGGGCGACACGGTGATCGAGGCCGACGACGAAGTATTTTTTATCGCCGCCAAGGCGAACATTCGTGCGGTGATGAGCGAAATGCGCCGTCTCGACGAAACCTATAAACGCATCGTCATCGCCGGTGGCGGGCAGATTGGCGAGCGTCTGGCCGAGGCCATCGAAAGCCGTTATCAGGTGAAAATCATCGAGATGAATCCGGCACGTTGCCGTCATCTCTCCGACACACTGGACAGCACAGTGGTGTTGCAGGGCAGCGCTTCGGACCGCGACCTGCTGATGGAAGAGAACATCGCCGACGCTGACCTTTTCCTGGCCCTGACCAACGACGACGAAGCCAACATCATGTCGTCGCTGCTGGCCAAGCGCCTGGGCGCGAAGAAGGTGATGACCATCATCAACAACCCGGCTTATGTCGATCTGATCCAGGGCGGCGACATCGACATCGCCATCAGCCCGCAACTGGCGACCATCGGCACATTGCTGGCCCACGTGCGCCGGGGTGACATCGTCAGTGTGCATTCACTGCGCCGGGGTGCGGCGGAGGCCATCGAGGCGATTGCCCATGGCGATGCGAAATCGAGCAAGGTGATCGGCAAGGCCATCGAGAACATTGGCCTGCCGCCGGGCACCACCATCGGTGCAATCATCCGCGACGAAGAGGTGATCATCGCCCACGACGACACCGTGATCGAAGCGGGCGACCACGTGATTCTGTTCCTTGTGGATAAAAAGCATATTCGCGATGTAGAGAAGCTGTTCCATGTGGGGCTGAGCTTCTTCTGATCCGGGGCCTGCCTTTGCAGGAGCGAGCCCTGCTCGCGATGGTCGTCAACGATAATGCTGGAAACCAGACACCCCGCGTCGCTTTCAGCTTCATCGCGAGCAAGCTCGCCCCTACAGTAAATCAACCCCTGACATGCCTCAGGCAAGGAATCCACCGATGATCGAATCCCTGGAAAAAATGCTCGCCAAGGGTGTGGATAACGCTTTGCTGCGCTTCGGCCTGGGCAAGGGCTATCTGGATCTGGGGGAAAACGCCAAGGCTGCGGAGCATTTGCAGCGCTGCGTCGAATTCGATCCGAAGTATTCGGCGGCGTGGAAACTACTGGGCAAGGCCCATCTGGCGCTGGCGGACTTTGCGGCCGCGCGGCAGGCTTGGGAACAAGGCCTGGAAGCTGCTCGCGGCCATGGCGACAAGCAGGCGGAGAAGGAAATGACGGTGTTCCTGAAGAAGCTCGAGCGTCAGGCCCACTGATCAGAGATAGCGCAAACCGATGCCCTCGGCGTCCACCTGCACCACTTCCATGCGCACGCGAGGCGCGCCTGTGGGTAAGTCCTGCACCTGTCCGTAAACCACCGCCCCCCGGGGCAGCGCCGACAGTTTCGGATGCTTGACGTAGACGCCGGTGGTCGACAGGTTGCGCGTCTGGCCCAGGCAATCGCCGATGCTTTCGTGACTGATCTTGATGCGAAATGATTTGCGGTGTTCGGACATCTTTTTGCGCCCTGATGAACGGTTGTGGATACGTGCAGGAGCGAGCTTGCTCGCGATGGATGCCAGGGTGCCGCGTTCAACCTGGCAGCCCACATCATCGTTAACGTCCATCGCGAGCAAGCTCGCTCCTACAGGTTATCCACAGAGTGTGCCAAGTAAGTCAATACCAACGCTCTTCACCCGGTGGGCGCTTCTTGAAGCGCTTCATGCTCCACATGTACTGGCTCGGGTACGCCCGCACATAGCGCTCGACCACTTGGCTCATGGCCGCACAGGACTCTGCCGTATCGGTGCTGTACATGGCCTCTGGCGCGGCTTCAAGGATCACTTTGTAGCCCGAACCGTCCGGCAGGCGCAGGGCGTGCAGGAATACGCCGACTGCTTTGCCGCCGGCCAGCATGTTCGGTACGAACTTGCTGGTCAGTGCCTGAGTGGCGAAGAACGGCACGAAGATCCCGGCGGATTCGGACGGTTCCGGGTCAGCGGGAATGCCCACTGCACCACCTTTGCGCACTTCCTTGATGACACTGAGGATGCCTTCCTTGGTGGAAGCCGCGACCTTGTTACCCAACTGCACCCGCTGCTTTTGCAGCAATTCATCCACTGCCTTCAATTTCGGCGGACGGTAGAAAATGATCGGTTTGCACTGGCTGCAATAGAAGTGATTGAGCACTTCCCAGTTGCCCAGGTGGCTGGTGATGCCGACCACGCCTTTGCCGGAGGCAAGGGCGTCCTTCAATACGTCAAGGCCTTCGACTTCGCGCACCAGGTCGATGGAGCGCTGGGCCGGCCAGATCCAGGCGCAGGCACTCTCGGTCAGGGACTTGCCGATGTCTTTCAGGCTCTGGCCTACCAGGCGTTCACGCTCTGCGGGGTCCATGTCCGGAAAGCACTTGGACAGATTGATCCGTACCACGTCGCGGGAACGGTTCGGGGTTTTCCACATAACCCAGCCAATCGCCGAGCCCACGGCCTGCACGGCCCACCACGGAAGCAGGGCAAACAGCCGCAGAGCGCCTACCAGCAAGGCGCCTTTAAACTTATCCACAGGTCACTCCTGATCTTGTGCTGTGCGCGAGGCGGCCATTCTAACCGCCGTTCGCCAGCTGCGCGTAGCGGTCGCAATCGCGGGTGTGATCCATGACCATGCCCGAGGCCTGCATCAGCGCGTAGCAGATGGTCGGCCCGACGAACGTGAAACCGGCCTTTTTCAAGCCTTTGCTCATATCCACGGCAGTCGGCGTCACGGCCGGGACTTCGCTGCGATCCTTGAAATGATTGATCACAGGCGTGCCGCCGACGAATGACCACAGAAACGCCACCGGATCCTCCAGCGCCAGCCAGGCCTGGGCATTGCGCCGAGCCGCGTTGAGCTTGAGTCGGTTGCGGATGATGCCGGGATCGAGCATCAGCTCGTCGATTTCGGCATCGCTCATCTGCGCCACGCGCTGCACGTCGAAGCCGAACAAAACTTCGCGATAACGCTCGCGCTTGCGCAGCACGGTGATCCAGGAGAGCCCGGCCTGGAACCCTTCGAGCAAAAGCAACTCGAACAATCCCTGCGCATCCCGTAGCGGCGTGCCCCACTCCTGATCGTGATAAGCCATGTACAGCGGATCTTCGGAACACCAAAAGCAGCGTGGCATAAGGCTCCAGGGGGCGTGCGCAGCAATGAATCGGGTATACTCCCGCTCTTTAAATCGCAGCCCAAGAAACAGGTGAATTTCGTGAGCCAGCCTACGCCAGCCGTGCGTACCTTCCAAGACTTGATCCTCGCCCTCCAGCAATACTGGGCCGAGCAAGGTTGTGTGGTACTTCAGCCCTACGATATGGAAGTAGGCGCCGGCACTTTCCACACCGCAACATTCCTGCGCGCCATCGGCCCGGAAACCTGGAACGCCGCCTACGTGCAGCCAAGCCGCCGTCCGACTGACGGCCGTTACGGTGAAAACCCGAACCGTCTGCAGCACTACTACCAGTTCCAGGTGGTCCTGAAGCCGAACCCAGACAACTTCCAGGAACTGTACCTGGGCTCTCTCAAGCACGTTGGCCTGGACCCGCTGGTCCACGACATTCGCTTCGTCGAAGACAACTGGGAATCGCCGACCCTCGGCGCCTGGGGTCTGGGCTGGGAAGTCTGGCTCAACGGCATGGAAGTGACCCAGTTCACCTACTTCCAGCAAGCGGGCGGCATCGAGTGCTACCCGGTGACCGGCGAGATCACCTACGGCCTCGAACGTCTGGCCATGTACCTGCAAGGCGTGGACTCGGTCTACGACCTGGTGTGGGCTGACGGTCCGTTCGGCAAAGTGACCTACGGCGACGTGTTCCACCAGAATGAAGTGGAGCAGTCCACTTACAACTTCGAACACGCCAATGTCGACAAGCTGTTCGAACTGTTCGATTTCTACGAAAGCGAAGCCAAGCGCCTGATCGAACTCGACCAGCCGCTGCCGTTGCCGAGCTACGAAATGGTGTTGAAGGCTTCCCACACCTTCAACCTGCTGGATGCGCGCCGGGCGATCTCGGTGACCGCGCGTCAGCAATACATCCTGCGTGTACGCACCCTGGCGCGTTCCGTTGCGCAAGCCTACCTGCTGGCTCGCGCCAAGCTGGGCTTCCCGATGGCGACCCCGGACCTGCGTGATGAAGTACTGGCCAAGCTGGAGGCTGCACAATGAGTGCTCTGGATTTTCTGGTTGAACTGGGCACTGAAGAACTGCCACCCAAAGCCCTGAACACCCTGGCCGAGGCGTTCCTCGCCGGTATCGACAAGGGCCTGCAAGCTGCCGGCCTGAACTACGAGAGCAAAACCGTTTATGCCGCTCCGCGCCGCCTGGCCGTGCTGATCACCGCACTGGCCACCCAGCAGCCGGATCGCAGCATCAACCTCGACGGCCCGCCGCGTCAGGCCGCGTTCGATGCTGAAGGCAACCCGACCCAGGCAGCATTGGGCTTCGCCAAGAAGTGCGGCGTCGACCTGAGCGAAATCGATCAGAGCGGTCCGAAACTGCGCTACAGCCAGAGCATTGCCGGCAAGGCGACTTCGAGCCTGCTGCCGACCATCGTCGAAGATTCGCTGAACGACCTGCCGATCCCGAAACGCATGCGTTGGGGCGCGCGCAAGGAAGAATTCGTTCGTCCGACCCAGTGGCTGGTGATGCTGCTCGGTGACCAGGTCATCGACTGCACCATCCTCGCCCAGAAGGCCGGCCGCGATTCCCGTGGTCACCGCTTCCATCACCCGGAAAACGTGCGCATCGGTTCGCCGTCCAGCTACCTGGCCGACCTGCGTGCCGCCTACGTTTTGGCCGACGCCAACGAGCGTCGCGAGATCATCAGCAAGCGCACCGAAGAGCTGGCCACCCGTCAGGAAGGCACGGCAATCGTTCCTCCAGCGCTGCTCGATGAAGTGACCGCGCTGGTCGAATGGCCGGTGCCGCTGGTGTGCTCGTTCGAGGAGCGCTTCCTCGACGTGCCGCAGGAAGCCCTGATCACCACCATGCAGGACAACCAGAAGTACTTCTGCCTGCTGGACGCCGACGGCAAGTTGCTGCCACGTTTCATTACCGTGGCCAACATCGAGAGCAAGGACCCACAGCAGATCATCGCCGGTAACGAGAAAGTGGTTCGCCCACGCCTGACCGACGCCGAGTTCTTCTTCAAGCAAGACAAGAAGCAAAAGCTCGAAGACTTCAACCTGCGCCTGCAAAACGTGGTGTTCCAGGAAAAACTCGGCAGCGTCTACGACAAGGCCGAACGCGTTTCCAGACTCGCCGCCTACATCGCGGCGCGCATTGGCGGCAACGCTTCGTGGGCTGCTCGTGCAGGCCTGCTGTCCAAGTGTGACCTGTCGACCGAGATGGTCGGCGAGTTCCCGGAGATGCAAGGTGTCGCCGGTTACTACTACGCCCTCAACGATGGCGAGCCGGAAGATGTCGCACTGGCGCTGAACGAGCAGTACATGCCGCGCGGTGCCGGCGCTGAACTGCCAAGCACCCTGACCGGTGCGGCCGTGGCCATTGCCGACAAGCTCGACACCCTCGTGGGAATCTTCGGTATCGGCATGCTGCCGACCGGCAGCAAAGACCCGTACGCCCTGCGCCGTGCTGCACTGGGCGTGTTGCGTATCCTGATCGAGAAGCAACTGGATCTGGACCTGAACGACGCCGTGGCCTTCGCTGTGAATGCGTTCGGTCCCAAGGTCAAGGCTGCGGGCCTGAACGATTCGGTGCTGGAATTCATCTTCGACCGCCTGCGTGCCCGTTACGAAGACGAAGGCGTCGATGTGGCGACCTACCTGTCGGTACGTGCCCTGAAACCCGGTTCGGCCCTGGACTTCGACCAGCGCGTGCAAGCGGTACAGGCTTTCCGCAAACTGCCGGAAGCTGCCGCCCTGGCCGCCGTGAACAAGCGCGTGTCGAATTTGCTGAGCAAGGTCGAAGGCTCCGTTCCGACAGTCGTGGAAGCCAAGTACTTCGACAACGCCAACGAGTTCTCCCTGTACTCGGCGATCCAGCAGGCTGACCAGGCTGTACAGCCAATGGCCGCCTCGCGTCAGTACAGCGAATCACTGGCACGCCTGGCTGCACTGCGCGAACCGGTGGATGCGTTCTTCGAAGCCGTGATGGTCAACGCGGAGGACGCAAAGGTCCGCGCCAACCGTTATGCATTGCTGGCGCGTCTGCGTGGGTTGTTCCTCGGCGTTGCCGACATTTCGCTGCTGGGTTGAGGGACTGCTGTTGAAACTGCTGATTCTCGATCGGGACGGAGTGATCAATTACGACTCCGACGCTTACATCAAGTCGGTGGAGGAGTGGATTCCGCTCCCCGGTTCGATCGAAGCCATCGCGCAGTTGAGCAAGGCTGGCTGGACGGTAGCCGTCGCTACCAACCAGTCGGGCATCGCTCGCGGCTATTACGACCTTGCCACCCTCAATGCCATGCACGAGCGCTTGCGCGCGTTGGTGGCGGAGCAGGGTGGTGAAGTCGGCCTGATCGTCTACTGCCCGCATGGGCCGGACGAAGGCTGCGATTGCCGCAAGCCGAAACCCGGGATGTTGAAAACCATCGCCGCTCATTACAACGTGTCGCTGACCGATCTCTGGTTCGTCGGCGACAGCCTTGGTGACCTGGAAGCCGCCAAAGCCGTCGATTCACAGCCAGTTTTGGTGAAGACCGGGAAAGGCGAAAAGACTTTGGGCAAGACCCTTCCGGTTGGCACATTGATTTTTGACGATCTGGCGGCGATTGCCGCAGAACTTATCCACAATTAGAGTGCTTCTGAAATTCCTGATAAAGGACCCATCAGGAGTGCGCTTTATACAGGCGGGCAATTCCCGCAACGGTAAACGTCACCATGTCGATATTGCAGGCCATCAGAACCTTCCTCTTTTACCTGCTGCTGGGCACCAGCTCCTTGCTGTGGTGCAGCCTGAGTTTTTTTATCGCGCCGTTTCTGCCCTTCAAGGCACGTTATCGCTTCATCAACGTGTATTGGTGCCGTTGTGCCCTGTGGCTGAGCAAAGTGTTCCTTGGTATTCGCTACGAAGTGAAGGGTGCCGAGAACGTACCTGAACGGCCGTGCGTGATTCAATCGAACCATCAGAGTACCTGGGAGACGTTTTTTCTCTCCGCCTACTTCTCACCGCTGAGCCAGGTGCTCAAACGTGAGTTGCTCTATGTGCCGTTCTTCGGTTGGGCCATGGCCATGCTGCGACCGATCGCCATCGATCGCGACAACCCGAAAGCAGCACTCAAGCATGTGGCTCAAAAAGGTGATGAGTTGCTCAAGGACAATGTCTGGGTGTTGATCTTCCCCGAAGGCACGCGCGTTCCTTTCGGCACCGTCGGAAAGTTCTCGCGCGGTGGCAGTGCTTTGGCGGTCAACGCCGAATTGCCGGTGCTGCCGATTGCGCACAACGCAGGCAAGTTCTGGCCGAAAACCGGTTGGGCGAAGAAGCAGGGCGTCATCACTGTGATCATTGGTGAGCCTATGTATGCCGCAGGCACCGGACCACGAGCCATTGCTGAATTGAACGACCGGGTCCAGGCGTGGAACGAGCAGATGCAACGGGAAATGGGCTCACTGCCACCGGCTCCACAAGCGCCGGTTTCAAACGATCAGGTGGTTGTCTGAGATTCTGTGGATAACCTGTGTACCGTTTCATTGAAAAGCGTCGTTTCTTGTACGTAACATTATGATTTTTTTACATATTTCTTAGAATGATAAAAACCATAAAAACGTGCATAAGTTTTTTTGGACGTAAAAAAACCGGCGGATATAGCCGGTTTTTTTATGCCCATCCACAACGGCTTTGACCATCGATAATCCCAACCCCACACCATCGATACCTTCGGTGGAAGAAAAGCGCCAGTATTGGCTGAACAGTTCGATCTTCAGCTGCGCGATGGGCAGCGCCTGGTCGCGGGATTACCTGTACGAACGATTCTGGCCCCATGAAGAAGTGTCCTCGTCCCGGCCGCTCGATACTCACATCTATCGCCTGCGCAACAAGCTTGGGCTGACGGCGGATCGCGGTTGGCAGTTGGCAGTTGCTGACGATTTATGGGTATCGGTTGGAGAGTGTGGCACCGGCGAGCGAGTAAAACGCAGGCAAAAAAAGGCCAATGCAAATGCATTGGCCTTTTCGTTGGTGTCGACCGGGATCAGAAGTCCAGGTTGGACACCGCCAGGGCATTGCTTTCGATGAAGTCACGACGTGGTTCGACCGCATCACCCATCAGGGTGTTGAAGATCTGGTCCGCGCCAATGGCGTCTTCGATAGTCACTTTCAGCATGCGACGCACGCTTGGGTCCATGGTGGTTTCCCACAGCTGGTCCGGGTTCATCTCGCCCAGACCTTTGTATCGCTGAATGGTGTGGCGTTTGGTGCTTTCAGCCATCAGCCAGTCCAGGGCTTCCTTGAACTCGGTGACCGACTTACGGCGTTCGCCACGCTGGATGTACGCGCCGTCGTCCAGCAGGGTGCTCAGTTGAGCGCCCAGGGAAACGACGGTCTTGTAGTCGTTGCTGCCGAAGAAGTCGCGGTTGAAGGTGACGTAGTTCGACAGGCCGTGGGAGATCAGTTCGACCTCTGGCAGCCACACGCCACGCTCACGGTCTTCACGCAGGCTGGCCTTGTAGACCAGACCCGACTTCTCGACAGTACGCAGACGCACTTCGTACTGGGCCAGCCAGTCCTGCATCGCTGCATGATCGGACAACTGATCCATGCTGACAGCCGGCAGGTAGATGAAGTGCTCGGTCAATTCCTGTGGGTACAGGCGCGACAGACGCTTGAGGGTCTTCATCACCAGACGGAAGTCATTCACCAGACGCTCGAGGGCTTCGCCGGAGATACCCGGTGCCTCCTCGTTCAGGTGCAGGCTCGCATCTTCCAGGGCCGACTGCGTCATGTACTCTTCCATGGCGTCGTCGTCTTTGATGTATTGCTCTTGCTTGCCTTTCTTCACTTTGTACAGCGGCGGCTGAGCGATGTAGATGTAGCCACGCTCGATCAGCTCCGGCAGCTGACGGAAGAAGAAGGTCAGCAGCAGGGTACGGATGTGCGAACCGTCGACGTCAGCATCGGTCATGATGATGATGTTGTGATAGCGCAACTTGTCGATGTTGTACTCTTCGCGACCGATGCCGCAGCCCAGCGCAGTGATCAAGGTGCCCACTTCCTGGGAAGAGATCATCTTGTCGAAGCGTGCCTTCTCGACGTTCAGGATTTTACCCTTGAGGGGTAGAATCGCCTGGGTCTTGCGGTTACGTCCCTGCTTGGCAGAGCCGCCCGCGGAGTCACCTTCCACGAGGTACAGTTCGGACAGGGCAGGGTCCTTTTCCTGGCAGTCGGCCAGTTTGCCCGGCAGGCCTGCGATGTCCAGCGCGCCTTTGCGGCGGGTCATCTCACGGGCTTTACGTGCCGCTTCACGGGCACGGGCCGCATCGATCATCTTGCCGACGACCAGCTTGGCTTCGTTCGGGTTTTCCAGCAGGAAGTCGGAGAAGTACTTGCCCATTTCCTGTTCGACCGCGGTCTTCACTTCGGAAGACACCAACTTGTCTTTGGTCTGGGAGCTGAACTTCGGATCCGGCACTTTTACCGAAATGATCGCGGTCAGGCCTTCACGGGCATCGTCACCGGTAGTGGCGACTTTGTGCTTCTTCGCCAGGCCTTCCGCTTCGATGTAGGTGTTCAGGTTACGCGTCAGTGCGGAACGGAAACCCACCAGGTGAGTACCGCCGTCGCGCTGTGGAATGTTGTTGGTGAAGCACAACAGGTTCTCGTTGAAGCTGTCGTTCCACTGCAGGGCAATTTCCACGCCGATGCCGTCTTCACGCTGGACGTTGAAGTGGAACACCTGGTTGACCGGGGTCTTGTTGGTGTTCAGATATTCAACGAACGCACGCAGGCCGCCTTCGTATTTGAACAGTTCTTCCTTGCCGCTGCGCTCGTCCTTGAGGACGATACCGACACCGGAGTTGAGGAACGACAGTTCACGAATCCGCTTGGCCAGGATGTCCCAGCTGAAGTGGATGTTCTTGAAGGTTTCGCTGGAAGCCTTGAAGTGGATCTGTGTACCGGTGGTTTCGCTGTCGCCAACGATTTTCATCGGTTCTTGCGGAACACCGTGGACGTAAGTCTGTTCCCAGATCTTGCCGCTACGGCGAACGGTCAGGACCAGCTCTTCCGACAGGGCGTTAACTACCGACACACCCACACCGTGCAGACCGCCGGAAACCTTGTAGGAGTTGTCGTCGAATTTACCGCCGGCGTGCAGCACGGTCATGATGACCTCGGCTGCCGAAACGCCTTCTTCCTTGTGTACGTCTACCGGGATGCCACGGCCGTTGTCGCGAACGGTGATGGACTCATCCGGGTGGATGATGATGCTGATGTCGTCGCAGTAGCCGGCGAGCGCTTCGTCGATCGAGTTGTCGACCACCTCGAACACCATGTGGTGCAGACCGCTGCCATCGTCGGTGTCGCCAATATACATACCGGGACGTTTGCGTACGGCATCCAGGCCTTTCAGCACTTTAATGCTCGTTGAGTCGTACGTATTTTCTTCGCTCAATGCCTTCACTCCCGATGGTCGTGGGTCTGGGTGATACGGCCCTGTTCCACGTGGAACAGAGCGACTGGCGTTTCCGTCTGCCAGCCTTCCCTCAATAATTCGTGATCTACACAGGTGATAAATACCTGGCAGCGTAAGTCTTCCAACAAGCGGCAAAGGGCGCGACGGTGGTGCTCGTCCAGTTCGGACGGCAAGTCATCCACCAGATAAATACACTGACCGCGTCGAGCCTGGCTGACCAAGTGCCCTTGGGCAATCCGTAATGCGCAAACCACCAACTTCTGCTGGCCTCGGGACAAGATGTCCGCGGCGTTGTGCGCACCCAGTCTGAGCCGCAAATCAGCGCGTTGTGGTCCGGCCTGGGTATGTCCCATTTGCTGGTCCCGCTGAAGAGACCCGGCGAGCACAGCACTCAGTTCACGGTCCTTGTCCCAGCCGCGGTAATAGCTGAGCGTCAAGCCTTCAAGCTCAACCAGTTCGCTCAAGGTTTGTTCAAAGACTGGTTTCAAGGCTTTGATATAAGCGCGGCGGTATTCATCGATTTCAGCGCTGGCCTGGCACAGTTCCCTGTCCCAAACCGCTTGCGAAACGGCGTCAAGTGTACCATGCCGCAGCCAAGAGTTTCTCTGGCGCAGGGCCTTCTGCAAGCGCTGCCAGGTTGACATGAAGCGCGGTTCCACGTGGAACACACCCCAGTCGAGAAACTGTCGGCGAATCTTCGGCGCGCCTTCCAGCAATCGAAAGCTATCCGGATTGATCAGTTGCAGTGGCAAGATCTCGGCCAGTTGCGCGGCGCTGCGAGCATTCTGCCCATCGATACGGATCTGGAATTCCCCTTGGCGATCCCGTGAGATGCCCAAGGCGCTATGCCCACCCTCCGCCAGTTCAACCTGGCCAAAAACCGTACAGGCAAGCTGTTCGTATTGAATGACCGGCAACAGACGGGTGCTGCGAAACGAACGGGCAAGCCCCAGCAGATGGATGGCTTCCAGAACACTGGTTTTGCCGCTGCCGTTGGCGCCGTAAAGAATATTGATGCGGGGGGAGGGGGAGAAGGTCACCGGGTGCAGATTGCGCACCGCGGTGACCGAGACGCGACTTAAGGACATCTAGCTTCTGCTGAACATGATTACAGACGCATCGGCATGACAACGTAGGCCGAGTCGTCGTTATCCGATTCCTGCACCAGCGCGCTGCTGTTGGAGTCGGACAGGATCAGACGAACCTGCTCGGTGGTCATCACGCCCAGTACGTCGAGCAGGTAGCTCACGTTGAAGCCGATTTCCAGAGAGCCGCCATTGTATTCAACGCCCACTTCTTCTTCCGCCTCTTCCTGCTCCGGGTTGTTCGCCTGGATCTTCAGCTGACCGCTGGCCAGTTGCAGACGGATACCACGGTACTTCTCGTTGGACAGAATGGCGGTACGGCTGAACGCTTCGCGCAGAGCCTGACGATCACCAAGAACCAGCTTGTCGCCGCCTTTAGGCAGAACTCGCTCGTAGTCCGGGAATTTTCCGTCAACCAGCTTCGAGGTGAAGGTGAACTCACCGGTGGTGGCGCGGATGTGATGCTGACCCAGCACGATGCTGACATTGCCGTCCGGCTCGGTGAGCAGGCGAGCCAGTTCGAGGATACCTTTGCGCGGCACGATGACCTGGTGACGATCCGGCTGGCCGATGTCGGCCTGCATCGAGCACATGGCCAGACGGTGACCGTCGGTGGCTACCGCGCGGATCACGCCCGCGGAAACTTCCAGCAACATGCCGTTGAGGTAGTAACGCACGTCCTGCTGGGCCATGGCGAAGCTGGTGCGTTCGATCAGGCGACGCAGCTTGCTTTGCTCCAGGCTGCAGGTCAGCGAACCCGGGCCTTCTTCCACGGTAGGGAAGTCGTTGGCCGGCAGTGTCGACAGGGTGAAGCGGCTACGGCCAGCCTTGACCACAAGCTTCTGCTCGTCGACCTTGATGTCGATCAGCGCATCGTTCGGCAGGCTTTTGCAGATGTCCATCAGCTTGCGCGCCGGCACGGTGATGGAACCCGGATCCGCCGGCTCTTCGAGTTGAACACGACCGACCAGCTCGACTTCCAGGTCGGTACCGGTCAGCGACAATTGCTGGCCTTCGACAACCAGCAGCACGTTGGAAAGTACCGGCAAGGTCTGTCGGCGTTCGACGACGCCTGCGACCAGTTGCAGGGGTTTCAACAGGGCTTCGCGTTGAATGGTGAAATGCATGGTCTAGTCCCTTGCCTTAATTAGCTGCGCTGGTGTTCATCAAGTGGTCAGTGTACGCAGCAGGTTCTTGTAGTCCTCGCGGATGTCCGCGTCGGATTCCTTAAGTTCGTTGATCTTGCGGCACGCGTGCAAGACCGTCGTATGGTCGCGGCCGCCAAACACATCGCCGATTTCCGGCAGGCTGTGGTTGGTCAGTTCCTTGGACAACGCCATGGCGACCTGACGCGGACGAGCGACCGAACGCGAACGGCGTTTGGACAGCAAGTCGGAGATCTTGATCTTGTAGTACTCGGCGACAGTGCGCTGAATGTTATCCACAGAGACCAGTTTATCCTGCAACGCCAACAAGTCCTTAAGGGATTCGCGAATCAGCTCGATGGTGATATCGCGGCCCATGAAGTGCGAGTGGGCGATCACGCGCTTGAGCGCACCTTCCAGCTCACGGACGTTGGAGCGAATGCGCTGGGCAATGAAAAACGCGGCGTCGTGAGGCAACTCGACTTTGGCCTGATCGGCCTTCTTCATCAGAATCGCCACGCGGGTTTCCAGCTCCGGCGGCTCGACCGCTACGGTCAGGCCCCAGCCAAAACGGGATTTGAGGCGTTCTTCAAGGCCTTCGATTTCCTTCGGGTAGCGGTCACTGGTGAGAATGACCTGCTGCCCACCTTCGAGCAAGGCGTTGAAGGTGTGGAAAAACTCTTCCTGGGAACGCTCCTTGCGGGCGAAGAACTGAATGTCATCGATCAGCAACGCATCCACCGAACGGTAGAAGCGTTTGAACTCGTTGATCGCGTTCAGTTGCAGGGCCTTGACCATGTCCGCCACGAAACGCTCGGAATGCAGGTACACCACCTTGGCATTCGGGTTCTTCTTTAATAGATGGTTACCCACAGCGTGCATCAAGTGGGTTTTACCCAGGCCGACACCACCATAAAGGAAGAGTGGGTTGTAACCGTGCTTGGGGTTGTCTGCCACCTGCCAGGCAGCGGCGCGCGCCAGCTGGTTGGATTTACCTTCAACGAAATTCTCGAAGGTAAAGGTGCGGTTCAGGTAACTGGTGTGCTTGAGCGCACCTTCGACCTGCACGGTACGTTGCTCGGCGCGCACAGGTGCCTGTTGCGAACTGGCTCCGGCCATCGGGTCGAAGCTGTCACGGGAAGGTTCTTCCTCGGAGACTTCAGCCACTTTTTGCGTCGCACGCTTGGTCGACACGGCGGCAGGTGTCGGCGGCGGACTGACGGGTGCTTGAGCAGCCTGGGCCTGGGAAGCCGCAGCAGCCAGGGGAGCGTTTGGCGCGGCACGGGGTGCCGAACTGCGTTTGCTGCCTATTAATAAGGAAAGCGCAGGCGCCATGCCATTGCCGTGCTCATCGAGCAATTCGAGAACACGCCCCAGGTACTTTTCGTTGACCCAGTCCAGAACAAAACGATTGGGTGCATACACACGCAACTCGTCGCCTTCGGCTTCGACCTGTAGTGGACGGATCCAAGTGTTGAATTGTTGGGCAGGCAGCTCATCGCGCAGAAGCTCCACGCACTGCTGCCAAAGTTCCACTGACACGGATATCCCCTAAGTTGAAAGCCGGTGAGGCAAAAACAAGCGGCCATTGTAGCGACCAGACGCCGACTTATCCACACGAAGGTGGTTCATCGACCAAGAAGAATCACCGTTTCATAAGCAAAAAAGGCGACCAGTGGTCTGTGCATAAGCTCTGTGGATAACCGGGGTTAAGGTCATTGCACAAGTGGGGGCGAAACTCGGTGGATAACCGGGCTGTGGATAAAGCGGTCTTTCACACACAGGTTATCCGACAGCGCAGCACAGGCTGAACACTGTTTTCCACCGTAGTTGTCATTCTCTGTACAGCAGGTAAAACAAGGGCTGAATCGAGTTATCCACAGAAGGTGGCGAGCCTAGCTTTTATAAGCTTTACAGAAAAGCTTTAAATACTTTCCTTTCTTATTTTTATATCTACGCAAGGTGCAAGTGCTGAAAAACCTCTGGAGATCTATTTATAAGGAAACGTTGGTTGGAAATTGACCTGAAGGCTTGCTTTCTCTAGAATCCCCGGTCTCTTAAAACGGGGGCCATTCCGGCCCGTTGTGGACGAACCAGGTAACACGACAATGAAACGTACTTTCCAACCAAGCACTATCAAACGCGCTCGTACCCACGGTTTCCGTGCTCGCATGGCTACCAAGAACGGTCGTGCCGTCCTGTCGCGTCGTCGCGCCAAAGGTCGTGCGCGTCTGGCAGTTTGATAATCCGGCACTGGAGGTGAGTCAGGACTTCAGTCGGGAAAAGCGTCTGCTTACCCCCCGGCAATTCAAGGCAGTCTTTGACTCCCCTACCGGCAAGGTTCCGGGGAAAAATCTCCTGCTCCTTGCGCGCAACAACGATCTTGATCACCCCCGTCTCGGGTTGGTAATCGGGAAAAAGAGCGTAAAGCTCTCCGTCGAGCGCAATCGCCTCAAACGTCTGATGCGCGAATCGTTTCGCCTGAACCAGGATTCTCTGGTCGGCTGGGACATTGTTATCGTCGCGCGCAAAGGTTTGGGCGACGTAGAAAACCCCGAATTGATTCAGCATTTCGGCAAACTCTGGAAACGACTGGCTCGCAGTTCGCCAGTACCAGCAGTCAAAACCGAAACTGTAGGGGTAGACAGTCCAGATGCGTAAACTGGCACTCGTTCCGATCCAGTTTTATCGCTATGCCATTAGTCCCCTGATGGCCAGTCACTGTCGTTTCTACCCCAGTTGTTCCTGCTACGCGTTAGAAGCCATCGAAAATCATGGCCTTCTTCGCGGTGGCTGGCTGACCTTTCGTCGTTTAGGTCGCTGTCATCCGTGGAATCCCGGTGGTTATGACCCGGTTCCACCTATCCCTACCTCCCGTTCTTCTTCGATGGCCGAGTAATCATGGATATCAAACGCACGATCCTGATCGTCGCCCTGGCAATCGTGTCCTACGTTATGGTTCTTAAATGGAACCAGGACTATGGCCAGGCTGCCCTGCCGACTCAGAATGTTGCCACCAATACGACTGCATCGGGCCTGCCGGATACGGCATCTGGCTCCAACGCTTCTGCCAGTGACGACATTCCACGTGCTGCAAGCGACACCAGCGCACCTGCCGAAACACCGGTGGCTGTGAGCAAGGACCTCATCCAGATCAAAACGGATGTACTGGACCTGGCTGTCGACCCACAAGGTGGCGATGTTGCCCAGTTGACCCTGCCGCTGTATCCGCGTCGTCAGGATCACCCGGAAATTCCGTTCCAGCTGTTCGATAACGGCGGCGAACGTACTTATCTGGCGCAAAGCGGTCTGATCGGCACCAACGGTCCGGATGCAAATCCGGCCGGTCGTCCGGTTTATTCCTCGGAGAAGAAGATTTATCAGCTGGCTGACGGTCAGGACCAATTGGTCGTAGACCTGAAGTTCAGCAAAGACGGCGTCAACTACATCAAGCGTTTCACCCTGAAACGCGGCCTGTATGACGTAACCGTTTCCTACTTGGTCGACAACCAGAGCGCCCAGCCCTGGAATGGTGCGATGTTCGCCCAGTTGAAGCGCGACGCCAGCGCCGATCCTTCATCGACTACGGCTACCGGCACCGCGACTTACCTGGGCGCCGCCCTGTGGACAAGTTCCGAGCCGTACAAGAAAGTGTCCATGAAGGACATGGACAAGGCGCCGCTGAAAGAAACCGTCACTGGCGGTTGGGTTGCCTGGTTGCAGCACTACTTCGTGACCGCATGGATTCCGGCCAAGGGCGAAAACAACGTCGTCCAGACCCGTAAAGACAGCAAAGGCAACTACATCATCGGCTACACCGGCCCATCGATGAGTGTTGCGCCGGGTGCCAAGGCCGAGACCAGCGCTGTTCTGTACGCAGGTCCGAAAAGCCAGGCCGTGCTCAAAGAGTTGTCCCCAGGTCTGGAACTGACGGTCGACTATGGCATTCTGTGGTTCATCGCCCAACCGATTTTCTGGTTGCTGCAACACATCCACGCCATTGTGGGTAACTGGGGCTGGTCGATCATCTTCCTGACCATGCTGATCAAAGGGATCTTCTTCCCGCTGTCGGCTGCCAGCTACAAATCCATGGCGCGCATGCGTGCAGTGGCACCGAAACTGGCCGCGCTGAAAGAGCAACATGGCGATGACCGGCAGAAAATGTCGCAAGCCATGATGGAACTGTACAAGAAAGAGAAGATCAATCCGCTGGGTGGTTGCTTGCCAATCCTCGTGCAGATGCCGGTTTTCCTCTCGCTGTACTGGGTTCTGCTGGAAAGCGTTGAAATGCGCCAAGCGCCGTTCATGCTGTGGATTACTGACCTGTCGATCAAGGATCCGTTCTTCATTCTGCCGATCATCATGGGCGCAACCATGTTCATCCAGCAGCAGTTGAACCCGACTCCTCCGGATCCGATGCAGGCCAAGGTGATGAAGCTGATGCCAATCATCTTCACCTTCTTCTTCCTGTGGTTCCCGGCCGGTCTGGTGCTGTACTGGGTTGTAAACAACGTGCTGTCCATCGCACAACAGTGGTACATCACGCGTAAAATCGAAGCGGCCGCTAAAGCAGCTGCCTGATTTACACTGTGGATAACCACTCAAAACGCCCCCTAGTGGGGCGTTTTGCTATCTGTCACTTTTGTCTGGATACCGGTTTATGAGCGTTCCTCGCGAAACCATCGCAGCCGTCGCCACCGCTCAAGGTCGCGGGGGTGTAGGCATCGTGCGTATTTCCGGGCCGTTGGCCAGCGTTGCGGCCAAGGCCTTCAGCGGTCGCGAGCTCAAGCCGCGATTTGCCCACTACGGTCCGTTTTTCAGTGAAAACGACGAGGTTCTGGACCAGGGCATTGCCTTGTATTTCCCCGGCCCGAACTCGTTCACAGGCGAAGATGTGCTGGAGCTGCAAGGCCATGGCGGTCCGATTGTTCTGGATATGTTGCTCAAGCGCTGCCTGGAACTGGGTTGCCGCCTCGCCCGGCCGGGGGAATTCAGTGAGCGCGCCTTCCTCAATGACAAACTGGACCTCGCCCAGGCCGAAGCCATTGCCGACCTGATTGAAGCCAGTTCTGCCCAGGCTGCGCGAAACGCGTTGCGCTCCCTGCAGGGTGCTTTTTCGTCACGTGTGCATAACCTCACCGAGCAATTGATCGGCCTGCGAATCTATGTCGAAGCGGCCATCGATTTCCCGGAAGAGGAAATCGACTTCCTCGCCGATGGCCACGTCCTGAGCATGCTCGACAAAGTGCGCGACGAGTTATCCACCGTCATGCGCGAAGCCGGGCAGGGCGCCTTGCTGCGTGACGGTATGACCGTGGTCATTGCCGGTCGTCCGAATGCCGGTAAATCCAGCCTGCTCAATGCCCTGGCCGGGCGTGAAGCAGCAATCGTGACCGAGATTGCCGGCACCACCCGTGACGTGCTTCGCGAACATATCCACATCGATGGCATGCCGCTGCACGTCGTGGATACCGCCGGTCTGCGCGATACCGATGATCATGTGGAAAAAATCGGCGTCGAGCGTGCCTTGAAAGCTATCGGCGAAGCCGATCGGGTACTGTTGGTGGTTGATGCCACTGCACCGGAAGCCCTCGATCCTTTCGCACTCTGGCCGGAGTTTCTCGAAATCCGTCCCGATCCCGCGAAAGTCACCCTGATCCGCAACAAAGCCGATCTTACGGGCGAAGCCATTGCGCTGGAGGTCAGCCAGGACGGCCATGTCACCATCAGCCTGAGCGCCAAGTCGGGTGGTGTCGGGCTGGAGCTGCTGCGTGATCACCTCAAGGCCTGCATGGGCTATGAACAAACGTCCGAAAGCAGCTTCAGCGCTCGCCGGCGACACCTTGAGGCGCTACGTCATGCCAGTGCGGCCCTCGAGCATGGCCGTGCCCAATTGACCCTGGCCGGTGCTGGCGAGTTGTTGGCCGAGGATTTGCGCCAGGCTCAGCAGTCGCTGGGTGAAATCACCGGTGCTTTCAGTTCCGATGACCTGCTTGGGCGGATTTTTTCCAGCTTCTGTATCGGTAAATAGCCCTCCTGTTATTCACAGACAGGCCATTCGTGCCTGTCTGTTCTCTCCTTTTCTGAAAAAAACTCCCAGTGCCGAGCGGACTTCGTCTGCTTGAGCGGAATTCCTGCACCCGAATTTCGAGCGAACGGCACTTTTCTGTGGATTAAGCCCTGTGAATAACCGCGGCTAAGGTCAGTTGATAACAGGGCTCGAAAACTGGACATAACCACCTCTGTGGATAACCACCCCTTTCATCCACAGGCTTAAACCGGTTATCCAAGGGCCTCATTGGCACATGAACACAGGGTTTTGAATCTCTGTACACATTGAAAATAAAGGGCTATATCAATCTATCCACAGAAAGGTAGGTGCATAGAAATAAACATAAAAACAAAGATTTAATAAATTTCTTTCTTTTTAATTTCTATAACTCCGACTTTTCCACAGCTGGTTAAATTTTGTGCAAAGGGTTCTTTAGGAAGGGCGAAGTCCCTATACTTGTCGACCAGGTCCAAAAACCTGAGCTCAAACTATTCCTGAATTACCTACTTAAGCAGGCACGAGGTGCGTGGTGGATTTCCCTTCCCGTTTTGAAGTGATCGTCATCGGCGGCGGTCATGCCGGTACCGAGGCAGCACTGGCCTCAGCACGTATGGGGGTTAAAACCCTATTGCTGACGCATAACGTGGAAACCCTCGGTGCCATGAGTTGCAATCCGGCCATTGGCGGGATCGGCAAAAGCCACCTGGTCAAGGAAATCGACGCCCTCGGCGGCGCGATGGCCATGGCTACCGATAAAGGCGGTATCCAGTTTCGCGTGTTGAACAGCCGCAAAGGTCCGGCCGTGCGAGCAACCCGCGCGCAAGCAGACCGGGTTCTGTACAAGGCAGCTGTCCGCGAAATCCTGGAGAACCAGCCGAACCTGTGGATATTTCAACAGGCCGCTGACGATCTGATCGTCGAGCAGGAACAAGTCCGTGGTGTTGTCACCCAAATGGGCCTGCGTTTCTTCGCTGATTCCGTGGTGTTGACCACCGGTACGTTCCTCGGTGGACTTATCCACATCGGTTTGCAGAATTTTTCTGGCGGTCGCGCCGGTGATCCGCCATCGATCGCGCTGGCTCACCGTCTGCGTGAACTGCCATTGCGCGTGGGTCGTTTGAAAACCGGTACTCCGCCACGTATCGACGGTCGGTCTGTGGATTTCTCGGTGATGTCCGAGCAACCGGGTGATACGCCGATCCCGGTGATGTCGTTCATGGGGTCAAAAGAGCAGCATCCGAAGCAAGTCAGCTGCTGGATTACCCACACGAATGCGCGCACCCACGAAATCATTGCCGCGAACCTCGACCGTTCGCCGATGTATTCCGCTGCCGGTGAGATCGAAGGGATCGGCCCGCGTTATTGCCCGTCGATCGAAGACAAGATCCATCGCTTCGCCGACAAGGAAAGCCATCAGGTGTTTATCGAACCGGAAGGTTTGACCACCCATGAGCTGTATCCGAACGGGATATCCACAAGCTTGCCGTTCGACGTGCAATTGCAGATCGTGCAATCGATCCGCGGCATGGAAAACGCGCACATCGTGCGTCCGGGCTACGCGATCGAGTACGACTACTTCGATCCACGGGATTTGAAATACAGCCTGGAAACCAAAGTGATCGGCGGCTTGTTCTTCGCCGGGCAAATCAACGGCACAACCGGTTACGAAGAAGCCGGTGCCCAGGGTTTGCTCGCCGGGACCAACGCTGCACTGCGTGCGCAAGGCAAAGAGGCCTGGTGCCCGCGTCGCGACGAGGCCTATATCGGCGTGTTGGTCGACGACCTGATAACCCTCGGTACCCAAGAGCCGTACCGGATGTTCACCTCACGTGCCGAATATCGCCTGATCCTGCGCGAAGACAACGCCGACCTGCGCTTGACCGAAAAAGGTCGCGAACTGGGTCTGGTGGATGACGTGCGCTGGGCGGCTTTCTGCAAAAAACGCGAAAGCATCGAACTGGAAGAGCAGCGCCTGAAAAGTACCTGGGTACGCCCTGGTACCGAACAGGGCGATGCCATTGCCGAAAAATTCGGCACGCCACTGACTCACGAATACAACCTGCTCAACCTCTTGAGCCGTCCGGAAATCGACTACGCTGGTCTCATCGCCGTGACCGGTGGGGGCGCGGAAGATCCACAGGTTGCCGAGCAGGTCGAGATCAAGACCAAATACGCCGGCTACATTGATCGTCAACAGGATGAAATCGCCCGCCTGCGAGCCAGCGAAGACACCAAATTGCCTGTGGATATCGATTACACGAATATTTCCGGTCTCTCCAAGGAGATCCAGAGCAAGCTCGGCACGACCCGTCCAGAAACCTTGGGCCAGGCCTCGCGTATACCGGGCGTTACGCCGGCAGCCATTTCGCTGTTGATGATTCATTTGAAAAAACGCGGCGCGGGCCGTCAGTTGGAGCAAAGCGCTTGAGTTCGTTGGTCACTTCGCAACACGCAGAAGAGTTATCCACAGGTGCCCGCCAGCTTGGCGTCACGCTGACAGAAACCCAGCACGCGAAACTGCTGGGTTATCTGACCCTGTTGATAAAATGGAACAAGGCTTACAACCTCACTGCCGTGCGTGATCCGGACGAAATGGTTTCCCGCCATCTGCTCGACAGTCTGAGCGTGATGTCATTCATCGAAAACGGGCGCTGGCTCGATGTCGGCAGTGGCGGTGGCATGCCAGGCATTCCACTGGCCATCCTGTTTCCCGAGTCCCAGGTGACCTGCCTGGACAGCAACGGCAAGAAAACCCGCTTCCTGACCCAGGTCAAACTCGAACTCAAACTGGATAACCTGCAAGTTATCCACAGTCGCGTCGAAGCCTTCCAGCCTGCACAGCCCTTCAACGGAATCATTTCCCGGGCGTTCAGCAGCATGGAGAACTTCAGTAACTGGACGCGCCACCTCGGCGATAGCGAAACACGCTGGCTGGCAATGAAGGGCGTTCATCCGGCCGATGAGCTGGTAGCATTGCCGGCAGACTTCCACCTCGATAGCGAACACGCCCTGGCCGTACCTGGTTGCCAAGGCCAACGCCATCTGCTGATACTGCGCCGCACGGCATGATTGGGAACACAAGCAAGAATGGCTAAGGTATTCGCGATTGCGAACCAAAAGGGTGGCGTGGGCAAAACCACCACCTGCATCAACCTCGCAGCATCCCTGGTCGCGACCAAGCGCCGGGTGCTGTTGATCGATCTTGATCCACAGGGCAACGCCACCATGGGTAGCGGTGTGGATAAACATGGCCTGGAAAACTCGGTCTACGACCTGCTGATCGGAGAATGTGATCTGGCCCAGGCCATGCACTTCTCCGAACACGGTGGTTACCAGCTGTTGCCGGCCAACCGCGATCTCACCGCAGCCGAAGTGGTGCTGCTGGAAATGCAGATGAAGGAAAGCCGTCTGCGCAGCGCGCTGGCGCCGATCCGGGAAAACTACGATTACATCCTGATCGACTGCCCGCCGTCGCTGTCGATGCTGACCTTGAACGCACTGGTTGCCGCTGACGGGGTCATTATCCCCATGCAGTGCGAGTACTTCGCACTCGAAGGCTTGAGCGACCTTGTGGATAACATCAAGCGTATCTCTGAACTGCTGAACCCGAACCTCAAGGTCGAAGGCCTGCTGCGTACGATGTACGACCCACGCCTGAGCCTGATGAACGATGTCTCGGCGCAGCTCAAGGAACACTTCGGCGAGCAGCTCTACGACACCGTCATTCCGCGCAATATCCGTCTGGCCGAAGCGCCAAGCTACGGCATGCCGGCGCTGGCGTACGACAAAGCTTCGCGAGGCGCCGTTGCCTACCTGGCATTGGCGGGCGAAATGGTTCGTCGTCAACGCAAAAACTCACGCATCGCCGCTGCTCAGGCAACTTAAGGAATCCCCATGGCCGTCAAGAAACGAGGTCTCGGACGTGGACTGGATGCTCTGTTGAGTGGTCCGACTGTCAGCTCGCTGGAAGAACAAGCGGCGCAAGCCGATCAGCGTGAGCTGCAACATCTCCCCCTGGATCTGCTCCAGCGCGGCAAGTACCAGCCGCGTCGTGACATGGATCCGCAGGCGCTCGAAGAGCTGGCGCAATCGATCAAGGCCCAGGGCGTCATGCAGCCCATCGTGGTTCGCCCGATCGGCAGCGGCCGCTTTGAAATCATTGCCGGCGAACGCCGCTGGCGCGCCAGCCAGCAAGCCGGGCAGGAAACCATCCCGGCGATGGTTCGCGATGTACCCGATGAAACCGCGATCGCCATCGCGCTGATCGAGAACATTCAGCGCGAAGACCTGAACCCGATTGAAGAAGCGGTGGCCCTGCAGCGGTTGCAGCAGGAGTTCCAGCTGACCCAGCAACAGGTGGCCGAGGCTGTAGGCAAGTCCCGGGTGACCGTGGCCAACCTGTTGCGCCTGATTTCCTTGCCGGAAGTCATCAAGACCATGTTGTCCCACGGCGACCTGGAAATGGGTCATGCCCGTGCTTTGCTCGGTTTGCCGGAAATTCAACAGGTTGAAGGGGCGCGACATGTTGTCGCACGCGGGCTGACCGTGCGCCAAACCGAGGCACTGGTTCGTCAGTGGTTGAGTGGTAAACCGGAGCCTGTGGAAGCGGCAAAACCGGACCCGGATATCGCCCGTCTCGAACAGCGCCTGGCCGAGCGCCTAGGCTCTGCGGTGCAGATCCGCCACGGTAAGAAGGGTAAAGGGCAGTTGGTGATTGGCTACAACTCACTGGATGAGCTTCAAGGCGTACTTGCACATATCCGCTGAAACATTTCCTCATGTAGCGCGCAGTCGGAAATCACTACCTGACAGTTGAATAGGGGCAGAACCGCCCCTATACTCTGCGCGCATTTTGTCGGCACAAATTATGCCAAGTTATTGAATTTCGGCAGCCGACCATTGGGGAGTAAAAGTGATGGAAACCCGCACGCCAAACCGCCTGCCCTTCCATCGCCTGGCAGTTTTTCCGGTGTTAATGGCTCAATTTGTCGTGCTGCTGATCGCCGCTTTGGCGCTCTGGTACCGATATGGAGTCGTTGCCGGGTACTCGGGACTCTGCGGAGGCCTGATAGCCTTGCTACCCAATGTTTATTTCGCTCACAGGGCATTTCGGTTTTCCGGCGCCCGAGCAGCCCAGTCCATCGTCCGGTCTTTTTATGCCGGCGAGGCAGGCAAACTGATTTTGACGGCAGTGCTGTTTGCACTGGTGTTTGCAGGTGTGAAGCCACTGGCGCCGATTGCAGTATTCGGTGCCTTCGTGCTGACTCAGTCGGTCAGCTGGTTCGCTCCCCTGCTGATGAGAACAAGACTTTCGAGACCTTAGGGCGTTTGAGGCAACCATGGCAGAAACAACCGCTTCGGGCTATATCCAGCACCACTTGCAGAACCTGACCTTCGGTCAGCACCCTACCGGCGGCTGGGGCTTTGCCCACACCGCAGCAGAAGCTAAAGAAATGGGCTTCTGGGCTTTCCACGTCGATACTCTCGGCTGGTCGGTCGCATTGGGTCTGATCTTCGTTCTTCTTTTCCGCATGGCGGCCAAGAAAGCGACTTCCGGTCAGCCTGGTGCTTTGCAGAACTTCGTTGAAGTATTGGTCGAATTCGTCGATGGCAGCGTGAAAGACAGCTTCCATGGCCGTAGCCCGGTGATTGCACCGCTGGCACTGACCATCTTCGTCTGGGTGTTCCTGATGAACGCCGTCGACCTGGTACCGGTCGACTGGATTCCTCAGCTGGCCATCCTGATCTCCGGCGATGCACACATCCCGTTCCGCGCCGTGTCGACCACCGACCCGAACGCGACTCTGGCCATGGCCTTCACGGTGTTCGCGCTGATCATTTTCTACAGCATCAAGATCAAGGGCCTCGGCGGCTTCATCGGCGAGCTGACCCTGCACCCGTTCGGCAGCAAGAACATCTTCGTTCAGGCGCTGCTGATTCCGGTGAACTTCCTGCTGGAATTCGTGACCCTGATCGCCAAGCCGATCTCCCTGGCTCTGCGTCTGTTCGGCAACATGTACGCCGGCGAGCTGGTCTTCATTCTGATTGCTGTGATGTTCGGCAGCGGTCTGCTCTGGCTTAGTGGCCTGGGCGTTGTTCTGCAGTGGGCGTGGGCTGTGTTCCACATCCTGATCATCACCCTGCAGGCGTTCATCTTCATGATGTTGACCATCGTCTACCTGTCGATGGCGCACGAAGAAAACCATTAAGGCCAGTCTCGACTAGTCTGATGTCCTTCCCGGTAAAACGGGAAGGTGCTCCTTACGGGGCATCTGAAACGATTTGTTTTACCGCTTTAATCTAAAAAACCTAAACCATACGACGTAAAAGTCGGGAGGAAAGATGGAAACTGTAGTTGGTCTAACCGCTATCGCTGTTGCACTGTTGATCGGCCTGGGCGCACTGGGTACCGCAATTGGTTTCGGCCTGCTGGGCGGCAAGTTCCTGGAAGGCGCAGCGCGTCAGCCAGAAATGGTTCCAATGCTGCAAGTTAAAATGTTCATCGTTGCCGGTCTGCTCGACGCCGTAACCATGATCGGTGTTGGTATCGCTCTGTTCTTCACCTTTGCGAACCCGTTCGTTGGTCAAATCGCTGGCTAATTACTCGGATCTTCCGGGTAATTTGGTGTGATGGACAACGTAACTGCGAGGTGTTGGCGTGAACATTAATGCGACCCTGATTGGCCAGTCCGTTGCGTTCCTGATTTTTGTACTGTTCTGCATGAAGTTCGTATGGCCTCCGGTCATTGCGGCACTGCACGAACGTCAAAAGAAGATCGCTGATGGTCTGGACGCTGCCAGCCGTGCAGCTCGCGACCTGGAGTTGGCCCAAGAAAAAGCGGGTCACCAACTGCGCGAAGCGAAAGCTCAGGCAGCTGAAATCATCGAGCAAGCCAAGAAACGCGGTAACCAGATTGTCGAAGAGGCTGTTGAAAAGGCCCGTGTCGACGCTGACCGTGTGAAGGTTCAGGCTCAGGCCGAGATCGAACAGGAACTGAACAGTGTCAAAGACGCGCTGCGTGCCCAAGTGGGCTTGCTGGCAGTCGGCGGCGCCGAGAAGATCCTGGGTGCCACAATCGATCAAAACGCGCACGCAGAGCTGGTTAACCAACTGGCTGCTGAAATCTAAGCGAGGGCGATCATGGCAGAACTGACCACGTTGGCCCGACCTTACGCTAAGGCGGCCTTCGAGCACGCTCAGGCCCACCAGCAACTGGCCAATTGGTCAGCCATGCTCGGCCTGGCTGCAGCGGTGTCGGAAGACGACACCATGCAGCGCGTGCTCAAGGCCCCGCGACTGACGAGCGCAGAAAAGGCCGCCACGTTTATTGACGTGTGCGGCGACAAGTTTGATGCCAAGGCACAGAACTTCATCCACGTCGTTGCCGAAAACGACCGTCTCCCGCTGTTGCCGGAGATCGCCGCTCTGTTCGACCTGTACAAGGCCGAACAAGAGAAGTCGGTAGACGTTGAAGTCACCAGTGCTTTTGCATTGAACCAAGAACAGCAAGACAAACTCGCCAAGGTTCTCAGTGCACGACTCAACCGGGAAGTGCGCCTGCAAGTTGCGGAGGACGCTGCCCTTATTGGTGGTGTCGTCATCCGCGCCGGCGACCTGGTTATCGATGGCTCGATTCGCGGCAAAATCGCGAAACTTGCCGAAGCATTGAAATCTTGAGTTTGAAGGGGCAGCAGAGCAATGCAGCAACTCAATCCTTCCGAAATAAGTGAAATTATCAAGGGCCGCATCGACAAGCTCGATGTGACCTCCCAAGCCCGTAACGAAGGCACTGTCGTCAGCGTATCTGACGGTATCGTGCGGATTCACGGTCTGGCCGACGTAATGTACGGCGAGATGATCGAGTTTCCGGGCGGCGTCTTCGGTATGGCCCTCAACCTGGAGCAAGACTCCGTAGGTGCCGTTGTATTGGGCGCATACCAGTCTCTGGCTGAAGGCATGAGCGCCAAGTGCACTGGCCGCATCCTGGAAGTTCCGGTTGGTAAGGAACTGCTGGGTCGCGTAGTCGACGCACTGGGTAACCCTGTTGACGGCAAAGGTCCACTGGGCAACACCGAGACCGACGCGGTCGAGAAAGTTGCTCCAGGCGTGATCTGGCGTAAGTCGGTAGACCAGCCTGTACAGACTGGCTACAAGGCTGTCGATGCCATGATCCCTGTCGGCCGTGGCCAGCGTGAGCTGATCATCGGTGACCGTCAGATCGGTAAAACCGCTCTGGCGATCGACGCGATCATCAACCAGAAGAACAGCGGCATTTTCTGCGTCTACGTAGCAATCGGTCAGAAACAATCGACCATCGCCAACGTGGTTCGCAAGCTGGAAGAAAACGGCGCCCTGGCCAACACGATCATCGTGGCTGCCAGTGCTTCGGAATCTCCTGCGCTGCAATTCCTGGCACCGTACTCCGGTTGCACCATGGGTGAATTCTTCCGCGACCGCGGTGAAGACGCGCTGATCGTTTATGACGATCTGTCCAAGCAAGCAGTGGCTTACCGCCAGATTTCCCTGCTGCTGCGCCGTCCACCAGGCCGTGAAGCTTACCCAGGCGACGTGTTCTATCTCCACTCCCGTCTGCTGGAGCGCGCATCCCGCGTTTCGGAAGAATACGTAGAGAAGTTCACCAACGGCGCAGTGACCGGCAAAACCGGTTCCCTGACCGCACTGCCGATCATCGAAACCCAGGCTGGCGACGTTTCCGCGTTCGTTCCGACCAACGTGATTTCCATCACCGACGGTCAGATCTTCCTGGAATCGGCCATGTTCAACTCGGGCATCCGTCCTGCAGTGAACGCCGGTGTTTCGGTATCCCGTGTGGGTGGTGCCGCTCAGACCAAGATCATCAAGAAGCTGTCCGGTGGTATCCGTACCGCTCTGGCTCAGTACCGTGAACTGGCGGCATTCGCCCAGTTCGCTTCTGACCTGGACGAAGCGACCCGTAAGCAACTTGAGCATGGTCAGCGCGTTACCGAGCTGATGAAGCAGAAGCAATACGCACCAATGTCGATCGCTGACATGGCGCTGTCGCTGTATGCCGCTGAGCGTGGGTTCCTGACTGACGTTGAAATCGCCAAGATCGGCAGCTTCGAGCAAGCGCTGATTGCTTTCTTCAACCGCGATCACGCCGATTTGATGGCGAAGATCAACGTGAAAGGTGACTTCAATGACGAAATCGACGCTGGCATGAAAGCCGGTATCGAGAAGTTCAAGGCCACCCAAACCTGGTAAGCCGCAGCGGGAGCCGCAAGGCTCCCGCTTGCTAACCTGATAGGTGTTACATGGCAGGCGCAAAAGAGATTCGCAGTAAGATTGCGAGCATCAAAAGCACGCAAAAGATTACCAGCGCCATGGAAAAAGTGGCGGTCAGCAAAATGCGCAAGGCACAAATGCGCATGGCTGCTAGCCGTCCTTATGCGGAGCGTATCCGCCAGGTAATTGGGCATCTGGCCAACGCCAACCCGGAATACCGCCACCCGTTCATGATCGACCGCGAAATCAAGCGTGTTGGTTATGTCGTAGTGAGCAGTGACCGTGGTCTGTGCGGCGGCTTGAACACCAACCTGTTCAAGGCCCTGGTCAAGGACATGGCGGTAAACCGCGAAAACGGCGTCGAGATCGATCTGTGTGTCGTTGGTAGCAAGGGTGCGGCCTTTTTCCGCAACTTCGGCGGTAACGTCGTTGCAGCTATCAGCCACCTGGGTGAAGAGCCGTCGATCAATGATCTGATCGGCAGCGTCAAGGTGATGCTGGATGCCTACCTGGACGGCCGTATTGACCGCCTGTCCGTGGTGTCCAACAAGTTCATCAACACCATGACGCAACAGCCTACCGTGGAGCAGTTGATTCCACTGGTGGCAACCCCGGATCAAGACCTCAAGCACCACTGGGACTATCTCTACGAACCGGATGCCAAGGAGCTGCTCGACGGCTTGATGGTCCGTTACGTGGAGTCGCAGGTCTACCAGGCGGTGGTCGAGAACAACGCGGCTGAACAAGCTGCGCGGATGATCGCGATGAAGAACGCTACCGACAACGCCGGTGATTTGATCAGCGATTTGCAGCTGGTCTACAACAAGGCGCGTCAGGCTGCGATCACCCAAGAGATCTCGGAAATCGTCGGCGGCGCTGCCGCGGTTTAACGGTTCAAATATTCAGAGGATCCAGCTATGAGTAGCGGACGTATCGTTCAAATCATCGGCGCCGTTATCGACGTGGAATTTCCACGCGACAGCGTACCGAGCATCTACAACGCGCTGACAGTACAAAGCGCGGCCGGGACCACTCTGGAAGTTCAGCAGCAGCTGGGCGACGGCGTGGTTCGTACCATTGCGATGGGTTCCACCGAAGGCCTGAAGCGCGGTCTGGAAGTTACCGACTCTGGCGCAGCCATCTCCGTACCGGTCGGTAAAGCGACTCTGGGCCGGATCATGGACGTTCTGGGCAACCCGATCGACGAAGCTGGCCCTATCGCCACTGAAGAGCGTTGGGGCATTCACCGTCCAGCGCCTTCGTTCGCTGAACAAGCAGGCGGCAACGACCTGCTGGAAACCGGCATCAAGGTTATCGACCTGGTTTGCCCGTTCGCCAAAGGCGGTAAAGTCGGTCTGTTCGGTGGTGCCGGTGTAGGCAAAACCGTAAACATGATGGAACTGATCCGTAACATCGCCATCGAGCACAGCGGTTATTCCGTGTTCGCCGGTGTGGGTGAGCGTACTCGTGAGGGTAACGACTTCTACCACGAGATGAAGGACTCCAACGTTCTGGACAAAGTGGCACTGGTTTACGGTCAGATGAACGAGCCGCCGGGTAACCGTCTGCGCGTAGCACTGACCGGCCTGACCATGGCCGAGAAGTTCCGTGACGAAGGTAACGACGTTCTGCTGTTCGTCGACAACATCTACCGTTACACCCTGGCCGGTACTGAAGTATCCGCACTGCTGGGCCGTATGCCTTCGGCAGTAGGTTACCAGCCGACCCTGGCTGAAGAGATGGGCGTTCTGCAAGAACGTATCACTTCGACCAAGGAAGGTTCGATCACTTCGATCCAAGCGGTATACGTACCTGCGGATGACTTGACCGACCCGTCGCCAGCGACCACCTTCGCCCACTTGGACGCTACCGTCGTTCTGTCCCGTGACATCGCTTCCCTGGGTATCTACCCAGCGGTCGATCCACTCGACTCGACTTCGCGCCAGCTGGACCCGAACGTAATCGGCCAGGACCACTACGACACCGCTCGCGGCGTTCAGTACGTTCTGCAGCGTTACAAAGAACTGAAGGACATCATTGCGATCCTGGGTATGGACGAGCTGTCGGAAGCCGACAAGCAGTTGGTAAACCGTGCTCGTAAGATCCAGCGCTTCTTGTCGCAGCCGTTCTTCGTGGCTGAAGTCTTCACCGGTGCATCGGGTAAATACGTTTCCCTGAAAGACACCATTGCTGGCTTCAAAGGCATCCTCAACGGTGACTACGACCACCTGCCAGAACAAGCGTTCTACATGGTTGGCGGCATCGAAGAAGCGATCGAGAAAGCCAAGAAACTGTAATCCCGGCGCCCGGCAACGGGCGCTAATTTAGGTTGAGGCAATCAGATGGCTATGACAGTCCATTGCGATATCGTCAGCGCGGAAGGAGAAATCTTTTCCGGTCTGGTCGAGATGGTGATTGCGCACGGTGCACTGGGTGATCTTGGTATCGCTCTGGGTCACGCGCCGCTGATCACTAATCTGAAGCCAGGTCCGATCCGCCTGGTCAAGCAGGGCGGGGAAGAGGAGGTGTATTACATCTCCGGTGGTTTCCTCGAGGTTCAGCCGAACATGGTCAAGGTTCTTGCCGACACCGTGCAACGTGCTGCCGACCTGGATGAAGCCTCCGCTCAGGAAGCCGTTAAGGCAGCCGAGAAGGCCTTGCATGAACGTGGCGCGGAATTCGATTACGGTTCTGCTGCCGCACGTCTGGCCGAGGCTGCAGCTCAGCTGCGCACCGTCCAGCAGATCCGCAAGAAGTTCGGCCACTAAGGCTGCACTTGTTGTGTGATTGATTAAAAAGGGTAGCCTCGGCTACCCTTTTTTCTTTTCCGATTTTTACAACCCGGTCGCAGCCGCTGACCACCCAGGATTGGTAGCCAGTCATGTCTCTTGAAATCGTTATTCTCGCTGCTGGCCAAGGCACGCGTATGCGTTCTGCTTTGCCGAAAGTTTTGCACCCGATTGCTGGCAACTCCATGCTCGGCCATGTTATCCACAGCGCCCGGCAACTTGATCCACAGCGCATTCACGTCGTGATCGGTCATGGTGCCGATGCGGTGCGCGAACGCCTGGCGGCGGATGACCTGAACTTCGTCCTGCAGGATAAACAGTTGGGTACCGGCCATGCCGTTGCTCAAGCCGTGCCGTTCATTCAGGCCGACACCGTGCTGGTGCTCTACGGCGATGTGCCGTTGATCGAGGTCGACACCCTGCAGCGCCTGCTCAAGAAGGTGGGGCCGCAGCAGTTGGGCTTGCTGACCGTCGAACTGGATGACCCGACCGGTTACGGCCGCATCGTTCGTGATGACGCAGGTAAAGTGACGGCCATCGTCGAACAGAAAGATGCCAACGAAGCCGAACGCAAGATCACCGAAGGCAATACCGGCATTCTGGCGCTGCCTTTTGCCCGTCTCGGCGACTGGATGAGCCGTCTCTCCAACAACAACGCCCAGGGCGAGTACTACCTGACCGACATCATTGCCATGGCAGTGAGCGATGGTCTGGTGGTGGCCACCGAGCAACCGCACGACGCCATGGAAGTGCAGGGCGCTAATGACCGCAAGCAGCTTTCCGAACTTGAACGGCATTATCAATTGCGCGCCGGTCGTCGCTTGATGGCTCAAGGCGTGACGCTGCGCGACCCGGCACGATTCGATGTGCGCGGAGACGTAACCGTAGGCCGCGATGTGCTGATCGACATCAACGTGATCCTCGAAGGCAAGGTGGTCATTGAAGACGACGTGGTGATCGGCCCGAACTGCGTGATCAAGGACAGCACCCTGCGCAAAGGCGTGGTCATCAAGGCCAACAGTCATATCGAAGGTGCCATTCTGGGTGAAGGCAGCGATGCCGGCCCGTTTGCGCGTCTGCGTCCAGGTACCGTGTTGGAAGCGCGAGCCCATGTGGGTAACTTCGTCGAATTGAA
Organism: Pseudomonas sp. BF-R-24; assembly: GCF_019947335.1. Lineage (NCBI taxonomy): Bacteria > Pseudomonadati > Pseudomonadota > Gammaproteobacteria > Pseudomonadales > Pseudomonadaceae > Pseudomonas > Pseudomonas sp. BF-R-24. The sequence continues at coordinate 136,752 of NZ_JAGYGG010000004.1, read as the reverse complement.
AAACGCTCACCTGGGCGAAGGTGCCAAGGCCGGTCACCTGACTTACCTGGGCGATGCCGAAGTCGGGGCGCGCACCAACATTGGTGCCGGCACCATCACCTGCAACTACGACGGCGCCAACAAGTGGAAAACCGTGTTGGGTGAAGATGTGTTCATTGGTTCCAACAACTCGTTGGTAGCGCCTGTGGATATCCTTTCCGGTGCGACCACAGCGGCTGGCTCGACTATTACCTCGACTGTGGATAAGTCCCAGTTGGCCATCGGGCGTGCTCGCCAGAAGAACATCGATGGCTGGAAGCGGCCGGAGAAGATCAAGAAGGGCTGAGTTATCCACAACTCCCTTGTGTAGGAGCGAGCTCGCTCGCGATGGACGTCAATGATGACGAGATCAGTCTGAATAAAGGCAGCGCCCTTAAGTCCATCGCGAGCTCGCTCCTACACAGGGTTATCCACAGCTCTTTTTATCGCATGGCGCTTGACGAAGTTTCGCTGATAGGTTTTGATTGCTTCCGTTATCTTTCGAAACGAAACTTACTAGCTTATGTCGAAGCGCAACACACCTCAGCGCCGTCACAACATCCTCGCCTTGCTCAATGAGCAGGGTGAAGTCAGTGTGGATGAGTTGGCCAAGCGTTTCGAAACGTCGGAAGTTACGATTCGCAAGGATCTGGCGGCGCTTGAAAGCAATGGCCTGTTGCTGCGTCGTTACGGTGGGGCGATCACCATGCCTCAGGAACTGGTCGCCGATCTTGGTCAGCCGGTTTCCAAGTACAAGCAAGCCATCGCCCGTGCCGCCGTCGCGCGGATTCGCGAGCATGCGCGGATCATTATCGACAGTGGCAGTACCACCGCCTCCATGATCCCGGAACTCGGACAGCAACCCGGCCTGGTGGTGATGACCAACTCGCTGCATGTCGCCAATGCCCTGAGCGAACTTGAGCACGAACCGGTGCTGTTGATGACCGGTGGTACCTGGGACCCGCACTCCGAGTCCTTTCAGGGGCAGGTTGCCGAGCAGGTACTACGCTCCTACGATTTCGACCAGCTTTTTATCGGCGCCGATGGCATCGATCTGGTTCGCGGTACAACCACCTTCAACGAACTGCTCGGGCTGAGCCGGGTCATGGCCGAAGTCGCCCGCGAAGTGGTCGTGATGGTGGAGGCCGACAAGATCGGTCGCAAGATTCCCAATCTGGAGCTGCCCTGGAGCAGCGTCCATACCCTTATTACCGATGAACGCCTGCCACTTGAGGCTCGCGATCAGATTCAGGCCCGCGGCATCACATTGATTTGCGCGGCTGTCAGTCAGGAGAAATAGCATGTGTGGAATTGTCGGCGCAGTCGCAGAACGTAACATCACCGCCATCCTCGTCGAAGGCTTGAAGCGTCTGGAATACCGCGGGTATGACAGTGCCGGCGTTGCGGTCTACACCAACGACGAAAAACTCGAGCGCCTGCGTCGTCCGGGCAAGGTCAGTGAGCTGGAGCAGGCGTTGGCCACCGAGCCGCTGGTCGGTCGCCTGGGCATTGCCCACACGCGCTGGGCCACCCACGGTGCACCGTGCGAGCGCAATGCCCACCCGCATTTCTCCGGTGACCTGGCGGTGGTGCATAACGGCATCATCGAGAATCACGAAGCCCTGCGTGAACAACTCAAGGCCCAGGGTTATGTGTTCACCTCGGACACCGACACCGAAGTCATCGCTCACCTGCTGAACCACAAACTCAAGGATCTGAGCGACCTGACCGTGGCCCTCAAGGCAACTGTCAAAGAGTTGCACGGTGCTTACGGCCTGGCAGTGATCAGCGCTCAGCAACCGGATCGCCTGGTTGCAGCCCGCAGCGGCAGCCCGCTGGTGATCGGCCTGGGCCTGGGGGAAAACTTCCTGGCGTCCGACCAGTTGGCCCTGCGTCAGGTCACCGACCGTTTCATGTACCTCGAAGAAGGCGATATCGCCGAAATCCGCCGCGACAGCGTGCAGATCTGGGACGTTGACGGCAAGGCTGTCGAGCGCGAAGCCGTGCAGTATCGCGACGGTGCCGAAGCCGCTGAGAAGGGCGAGTTCCGCCACTTCATGCTCAAGGAAATCCACGAGCAACCGTCCGTGGTGCAGCGCACCCTGGAAGGTCGCCTGAGCCAGAACCAAGTCCTGGTACAGGCATTCGGCCCACAGGCGGCCGAACTGTTCGCCAAAGTGCGTAACGTACAAATCGTCGCGTGTGGCACCAGCTACCACGCAGGCATGGTCGCGCGTTACTGGCTCGAAGAGCTGGCCGGCATTCCGTGCCAGGTCGAAGTCGCCAGCGAATTCCGCTACCGCAAGGTGGTGGTGCAGCCGGACACCTTGTTCGTGACCATTTCCCAGTCCGGTGAGACAGCCGATACCTTGGCCGCGCTGCGCAACGCCAAGGAACTGGGTTACCTCGCCAGCCTGGCGATCTGCAACGTCGGCATCAGCTCGCTGGTGCGCGAATCCGATCTGACCCTGTTGACCCAGGCCGGTCGCGAAATCGGTGTGGCTTCGACCAAAGCCTTCACCACGCAATTGGTTGGCCTGTTGTTGCTGACGCTTTCCCTGGGTCAGGTTCGTGGCACCTTGGCCAAAGGTGTCGAAGCGACGTTGGTCGAAGAGTTGCGTCGTTTGCCGACCCGTCTGGGCGAGGCGCTGGCCATGGACGGCACCGTGGAAAAAATCTCCGAGCTGTTCGCCGAGAAACACCACACGCTGTTCCTCGGCCGTGGCGCGCAGTTCCCGGTCGCGATGGAAGGGGCACTCAAGCTCAAGGAAATCTCCTACATCCACGCTGAAGCCTATCCGGCCGGCGAGCTGAAACATGGCCCGTTGGCGCTTGTGGATAACGACATGCCAGTGGTGACCGTGGCGCCGAACAACGAACTGCTGGAGAAGCTGAAGTCCAACCTTCAGGAAGTCCGCGCCCGCGGTGGCCAGTTGATCGTCTTCGCTGACGAGAAGGCCGGCATGACCAACGGTGAAGGCACTCACGTTGTGCACATGCCGCACATTCACGACATCCTGGCGCCGATTCTCTACACCATCCCGCTGCAACTGCTGTCGTACTACGTTGCCGTACTCAAGGGCACCGACGTTGACCAGCCGCGCAACCTGGCGAAGTCGGTCACTGTGGAATAAGTTATCCACAGGTGAAAAACCCCCTTCTCAGGGGGTTTTTCTGTTTCTAGGCGGTCGTAATTCGACGCTCCCGCCGCATGTCCAGCAGATGGACCATGACACAGGCGTACAAGGTCACCAGTATGAACAGGCCCATGCGGATGGCGAAGGCGGTGTAGACGTCCTTGCCTGCTGCACTGTCCTGTACCGATTGGCCGAGCAGAATGATCAGGGTCGCCAGGCTGTTGAGCCAGAAACTCGGTGGTTGTCGAGTCATGGCCACACCGTAGAGTTTTCTGGCCACCAGCAAACCGAATAGCAACATCCACAGAAAGAACATCCACAGGTTGACGAACAGGCTGAGTGCGCACCAGAAAAGAATTGCCATCAGGCCACCGAGCAGGGTCGAGCCGAGCAACTCCTGGCCGGCGGTGCGGGCGCTGGTCGCGCAGCTTTGTTGGCCGAGGCTGACGGCTTTCATGATGATCGGCAGGTAGCTGGCCGGGTCGATCATGGCCAGCAGGAAAGTGGGCAGTACCACCAGCGTGGCACGTAGCGCCAGCCAACTGCTTTCGGTTGGAGTAAGGCTCGGGCCGGGTTTGGCCGCGGGGGCGCTGGCGGGGTCGGGAAACAGCCAATGGCTGATGGTCAGCGTGGTGACGGCCAGGAACAGCCCCTTGACCAGGGCCACGATCACCTCAAGCGCCAGGGCGAATTCAGCGGTTCCGGCCGAACTGATCAAGGTCAGGCCCACCACCAGAAACGTCGCCACCAGCGGGTTGCCGCCGCGCAGGCCATAACCGAAGGCCAGGAACAGGCATAGCCCTACCAGCAGTACACCGCTGAACGGGTAGTAACGCAGCAGGGGAATGAGCAACAGGCCGGTCCCGGTGGTCAGCATAAGGATCAGGATCAGGCCCAGGCTGGCCTTGAACGGCAATGGTCGGTTCATCGCTGCCAGCATCATCAGCGCCAGCATCGGAGAGAGGAACGGGATGGGCAGGGCCAGACCAAAGCTCGCCGCCAGGCACAGCGCCGTGCCGAAGCTCAGGCGCAGGGCGCGCTGAACCCGGGGCGGGCGCTCAATACGCATAGGACATCCAGCTCATCAGGCGCAGGAACAGGCGACCCAGGATATTCAGCGGGTTACTTTCACTCGGAAATGCCATGACTTCGGCCTGCCCGCCGGACCGGATGCCTTGCGGGCTGGTCAACTCACCGGGCTCGAACTCGATGATCACCGGAAAGCGCTGGGCAGGGCGTAGCCAGTCGCGGCTGTTCTCCACTTTCGGCAGACTACCCGGCTGAGTGCTCTGACCAACTTCGACGCCATAGCCGACGCTGCGCACATGGCCTTTGAAAATTCTCCCCGGCAGGGCGTCGAGGACGATGGACACCGGCGTCCCTGGCTGGACACTTCCCAGGTTGTTTTCGGTCATGTCGGCGCTGATCCAGACATCGTGGATGGCGATCAGGGTCATCACCGGCGCACCGGCGGAAGCAAACTGGCCGACATCGGTGCGCAGATCGGTGATCAGGCCGGCCGAGCGCGCGTGGACCTTCGTATTGCTCAAGTCCAGCTCGGCTTTTTCAAGGTTGCTGGCGGCACTGAGCAACTGGGCGTTTTCGTCTTCGTTACCGCCCTGTTGTTCGCGCGCACGTTGCACTTCGGCCTTGGCCGCGGCGACCTGGCTGATGGATTCTTCCAGGGTGGCGCGGGATATCTCCAGGCGTCGCAGCGAGATGGTGCCCGGGTCTTCTCTGTACAGGCGTTCAAGCCGCTGGATGTCCTGGCGTGCCTTGAGCTCGTTGGCCTGGGATGCACGCAGTGATGCTTGCTTGGAGTCGACGCCGGCGGTGTTGGCGCCCACCTGGCGACGGGTCGACTCAAGGTCGGCGCGAGCGCGATCGACGGCAATCTGGTACTGCTCCGGGTTGACTTCAAACAGCAATTCGCCAGCCTTTACGTCCTGGTTGTTGCGTACATGCACCTTGGTCACCCGGCCGGATACCTCGGCGGCCACCGGTACAATGAAGGCCTGCACCCGTGCCTGTTGCGTGTAGGGGGTGTAACGGTCGGCCATCAGGTACCAGACCAGACTCAGGATGATCAGCAGCACCACCCAGTTGATTGCTTTTTTCGCAGGGTCGGCGGCAGGTGTCGGGGCTTTCTCGGCGGCCGGTTGTTGGCTGTCAGTCATTGGCACTTTCCTTCGGTTCGTCGAGCAGATCGCCCCAATCGGTCCGTTCTTGCATTTGTTTGCGGGTGGCCGGGTCGATCATCGGCTGGTCGCTGTACCAGCCTCCGCCCAGAGCCTTGTATAGGGCGATCAGGCTGTTGACCGCGGTGCCACGGTTGACCAGGTAGATATCCTGTTGGGCAAACAGAGCCCGCTGGGCATCCAGCACGCGCTGGAAATCGGAATAGCCTTCGCGGTATTGGGCATTGGCCAGGGTCACCGAACGTTCGGCGGCCACCGATGCATCGCTGAGGATCCGGTCGCGCTCCAGTGCCTTGATCAAGCCGGTCGCGGCGTCGTCCGCCTCGCGTGCCGCCTGGCGCACGCTGTCCTGGTAGATAACGATCAGTTGCTGCAAGCGCGCATCCTGCACGCGGACGTTGTTGGTGATCCGGCCGTGGTCGAAGATGTCCCAGCGCAAACTGGGGCCGGCCACCATGTCCAGGGTGTTGGATGCACCGCTGAGCGAGCTGGCAGACCAGACGATGCTGCCCAGCAGGCTGATGGAGGGGTACAGGTCAGTCTCGGCCACACCGATCAACGCCGACTGCGCCGCCACTTGTAGCTCGGCAGCACGAACATCGGGGCGCCGCACCAGCAGGTTGGCCGGCACATCCTGCAAGACCGCAGTATCGAGCAGCGGCACTAAGCCGGTGTTGCGATTGAGGTCAGGGATCGAGCCGGGTGGCTGGCCGATCAGGGTGGACAACGCATTGCGCAAGCTCGCCACCTGGCTCTCGAAGTCCGGGATCGTACTGAGGGTGCCCAGGTACTGGGTCTTGGCTTGTTGCAGATCAAGTTCGGCTTCGGCCCCGCTGTTGAACAGGCGCTCGGTGATCTCGTAGCTGCGTTTTTGCAATTTGGCGTTACTGCGGGCGATGGCCAGGCGCGCCTCGGCGGTGCGCAAGGCGTAGTAGTTTTGCGCCAGTTGCGCGTGCAACAGCACCAAGGCATTTTCATAGTTGGCCTGGGCGGCAAACCAGGATGCGTCCGCCGACTCGATGGCACGGCTGAAACGCCCCCAGAAATCCAGCTCCCAGCCGATATCGAAACCGGCGCTGTATTGCCAGAAATGCGTGTCCTGAGGGTTGGCGCCCCCCGATTGTCGACGGTTCAGGTACAGGCTGTCGGCGCTGGCCTGCTGCAATTGCGGGTAGCGTCCACTCAGGGCGATACCCAATTGCGCCCGGGACTCCATGACCCGCAGGCCAGCGAGGTGCAGGTCGGCGTTGTGGGCATCGGCTTCGGCCATCAAATGGTCCAGCACCGGGTCGTTGAACACGCGCCACCATTGGCGGCTGTCAGGTTGCGCGTGTTGTTGGCCGGCGACCTCCAGGGCCGGGCTGTTCCAGTGGTCGACCCAGGGCTGGGCCGGCGACTGGAAATCCGGGCCCAGTTGTACACAGCCCCCCAGGACGACGGTGCCACAGAGCAGAAGCCGGCTGATGCGAGCAGGGCGTGGCATCAAGCGCAAACTCCTCAGACAGGACGCTGATCGTTCAACGCCTCGATCTCGGGTGTCTCGTTCATCAGCTCGGCAGACGGTTGGTCCTGGACCCATTGCCAGAACAATTGGTAGCCCACCGCCAGCGCCACCGGCCCGATGAACAAACCGATGAAGCCGCCGCTTACCATGCCGCCCAGGGCACCAATCAGAATCACCGGCATCGGGACATCGACGCCACGACCCAGCATCAACGGTTTGAGGACGTTGTCGGCCATCCCGGCAATCAGGCTGTAGATGCCAAACACGACGGTGGCCAGGCTGGTCCCTTCGGTGGCGAAGACAAAAGCGATCACCGGAAGGGTCACCAGCAGTACCGGCAATTGCATGATCCCCATCAACAGCGCCACCATGGCCAGTAGCCCGGCACCGGGGACACCCATGAGCACGAAGCCCACGCCGACCAGCAACATCTGAATGAACGCGATGCCCACTACGCCCTGGGCGACCGCGCGGATGGTTGCAGTGCAGAGCACGGTAATGCGTGGCCCACGCTCTGGTCCGGAAAGGCGCGAGGTGATGGCCAGGGCGCTTCTTTCGCCGTTTTCGCCATAGGCCATGAACACGCCGGCAATGATCAGGGCGCCGATGAACAACAGAAAGCCCACGCCAACATCGGCCATTTTGCCCAACAAGGTCAGGCCGACGGACTTGATATAAGGCATCAGCTTCATGAGCACGCTGCTCATGTCGGTGGCGGCCTGCATCCAGTAGCCATAAAGCGGCTCGCCTATGAGCGGCAGGGAAGCGATTTTTTCGCTGGGGAGCGGAATCTGCAACGTATCGGACTTGAGGACCGCCAGGGTGCCCTGGACCGATTCACTGATCGAGGTGCCCAGCAGGTAGATCGGTACCATCAGCAAAGCCAGGGCGACCACCACGATCAGGGTGGCGGCACGACCGTCCTTGTTGACCAGCTTGCGCTTGATGAGCGCATGCAGGGGATACAGGGTAATGGCCAGAATCATTGCCCAGAGCATCAGGTTGAGGAAGGGGTGGAAGATCTGGAAGCAGAACAGTACCAGCACCGTAATCAACCCGGCGCGAATCAGTACATCGAGCAAACCACCGGACAGTGCTCTAGCGGAAATATTAGTGCGCAACATTGTCGAACTCCTTGCTGTGTCACACAGGTTAGCCAGGCCGTTGAAGTTCAACTCTTCCCTACTAAGTGAATCCATAAAGCAGGATCGACGGGCAGCCGTCAAAGCGTTAAAAACCGATAACGCCTTACTTTAAGTAGAGAAAACTTCAATGAGGTACCTACCAAAAACCCAATAGGTAACAGGTGGTTTGTAGTATAGGAGCAGTCGTATATTCCGCCTGTTTATACAGGCTGGAATCCTGCTGCAGTTGATGGAGTCCGCTGCGAGCCCTTGACTGAAGCGGTTTGGAAGCTGAACCAATGGTTCTTTTTCTCTACCGGGCATTTGCCGTTGCAGCGGGCTGATCAGAATAATTGCCAACAGTCGCACCCGTCGCAAGAAAATAATCGTCATTAATTATCAATAATCCCCGGTCCGCTTTTTGAGGTTTGTGACGCGCTTGGTTTTTACGGTGCAGGCGCTACAGTGCAGTAGCCCATTGATTTACCTGATGGTCTGGCGCCCAACTATGTTGTTGAACATTTGCGCTTAACATTCCGGCCTTCGGTTGCGGTTTATCTATCTGAAATGAGGGCAGTCCCATGGACCGCTTCCAGGAAATGCAGGTCTTCGCTGCTGTCGCCAAGGAGCAGGGTTTTTCGGCGGCGGCGCGGGGTTTGGGTCTGTCGGCGGCCAGCGTCACCCGAGCGGTCGCGGCGCTGGAGAAGCGAATAGGCACACAACTGCTCACGCGTACGACGCGCAGCGTTTATTTGAGCGAGGCCGGTCAACGATATCTGGAGGATTGTCGGAGAATTCTCGCCGAGGTGCAGGAAGCCGAGGACTCGGCAGCGGGCAGCCATATCCATCCCCGTGGGCAACTGACCATCACCGCACCGGTCTTGTTTGGCGAGCTGTTTGTCACGCCGTTGATGGTGAATTATCTGACGCAATTCCCCGAGGTCTGCATCAACGCGCTGCTGGTGGACCGGGTGGTGAGCGTGGTCGAGGAGGGCGTTGATGTGGCCATCCGCATCGGCGAGCTCCCCGACAGCAACCAGCATGCGATCCGCGTGGGCGAAGTGCGGCGGGTGATCTGCGCATCGCCACAGTTTCTGGCCAGCCATGGTCGGCCCAGACATCCCCGGGAACTGGCCCAGGCGCCGATTATTGCGACTTCTGCTATTGGCCAACTCAGGAGTTGGCCATTCATTGAAGACGGCGAGACCTTGAGTGTCCGGGCTGAACCGCGGCTGGTGGTGACGGCGAATCAGGCAGCCATCACGGCGGCCAGTTTGGGGTTGGGCTTCACGCGGGTGCTGTCTTATCAAGTGGCGGGCAAGGTGGCTGCCGGAGAGCTGGAAATCATTCTGGCGGACTTCGAACTGCCGCCGTTGCCCATCCATGTGGTCTATCAGGGCGGGCGCAAAGCACCGGCCCGTGTGCGCAGTTTTGTCGATTTCGCGGTGAAGACCCTGCGCGAGCATCCAGCGCTCAAGCATTGAATTATTTCACTTGTTGAAATAATGGATTGCGTTGGCTGGTGATTCTGTTGTTTTGGAGGTGAGTAGAAGATACGAGCCATCTCTCTCCTGAACAGCAGCACTCACCCGAGGTGTCGACCATGCAAGCGATCAAACTCTACAACTTCCCACGTTCCGGCCACGCTCATCGTGTCGAATTGATGCTGTCCCTGCTGAAACTGCCGACCGAATTGATCTTCGTTGACCTCGCCAAAGGCGAACACAAGCAACCGGCGTTCCTCGCGCTCAATGCTTTCGGTCAGGTGCCGGTGATTGATGATCAGGGCGTGGTGTTGGCCGATTCCAACGCGATTCTGGTTTACCTGGCGCAAAAGTACGGCAACGGTCGCTGGCTACCGGCTGATCCGGTAGGGGCCGCCAAGGTCCAACGCTGGTTGTCGGTGGCTGCCGGTCCGATTGCCTTCGGCCCTGCCCGGGCAAGATTGATTACTGTGTTCGGCGCGCCTTACAACGCTGCAGAAGTGATTGCCTATGCCCATACCGTACTCAAGGTAATCGATCACGAATTGGCCGATACGCCGTATCTTGCCGGCGCTGATCCGACGATTGCCGACGTCGCCGCCTACAGCTACATCGCCCATGCGCCTGAGGGCAATGTGTCGCTGGACGAGTACACCAACATTCGTGCCTGGCTGGCCCGCATCGAAGCCTTGCCGGGTTTTGTCGGCATGCCGCGCACCGTCGCCGGCCTGCAAAAAACCGCCTGATGCTGGTGGCCCGGTGTTGCCGGGCCGCCCCGTTCTGCGCCACAGGCGCAAGGGAGCAGCCGTATGGACCGTTCACCCTGGCATGCCGGCGAGAAACAATTGCAGGCGCATGTGGGCGTTGCCGAACGAATGGAGGCGTTCGGTCGTAAGGTGATTCGCAGCGAGATGCCGGACCAGCACCGCACCTTCTATCAACAATTGCCGTTCATGCTGTACGCAGCGGTGGATGCCGACGGTCATCCCTGGGCCAGTGTCCTTGAAGGCCAGCCCGGTTTCGCACACTCGCCAGAACCTGGTTTGCTGCAATTTCGCAGTCTGCCGGCCTTTGGTGATCCCGCGCAGTTGAGCGAAGGCTCGGCCATCGGACTGCTGGGCATCGAGTTGCACACCCGCCGCCGCAACCGCATCAATGGGCATGTCAGTGCCATGACCATGGATGGTTTCGCAGTGACGGTGGACCAATCCTTCGGCAATTGCCCGCAGTACATTCAGTTGCGCCAGTTTCGCTCGGTGCCGCTGACCGATCCTGCGACCCGTGCCGCCCAGCATTTCGGCGAACTGGATGACGCGAGCAAAGCCATGATCGCCGAGGCGGACACCTTTTTCGTTGCCAGTTATGTGGACGTCGACGGTGAACGCTCGGTGGATGTTTCTCACCGCGGCGGTCAGGCCGGTTTCGTACAGGTGGAAGGCAATCGCCTGACCATTCCGGATTTCGCCGGCAACCTGCATTTCAACACCTTGGGCAACCTGCTGCTCAATCCCCGGGCCGGGTTGTTGTTCATCGATTTCAATACCGGTGATTTGCTGCAGCTCAGTGGGCGCACCGAAATCATCCTGGACGGTCCTCAGGTCGAGGCGTTCCAGGGGGCCGAGCGCCTGTGGACGATCGATGTCGAGCAGGTGATACGTCGTCCGGCTGCCCTGTCGTTGCGCTGGCGCTTCGACGGCGTTTCACCCACCAGTTTGCTCACCGGTACCTGGGAGCAGGCCAAGGCGCGTTTGCAGGCCAAGACCCTGGGCGATCAGTGGCGGCCGTTACGGGTGACGCGGATTGAAGCGCAAAGCCACAGCATTCGCTCACTTTACCTGGAGCCCGCCGACGGAGCGGGGTTGCCACTGTTCCAGGCCGGGCAGCATTTGCCGTTGCGCTTGAACATTGACGGCGATGCATATATCCGCACGTACAGTTTATCGAGCGCACCGTCCGATGATTTTTTCCGCATCAGCGTGAAGCGTGACGGACGGGTGTCTACGCATTTGCATGAGCAGATTCGTGTCGGCGACCTGCTGGAGGCGCGGGCGCCGCAAGGGCATTTCACCGTGGCGCCCCATGAGCGTCGACCCTTGGTGTTGTTGGCGGCCGGGGTCGGCATCACGCCGCTGTTATCGATGCTGCGGGAAGTGGTTTACCAAGGGTTGCGCACCCGGCGTATCCGGCCCACATGGTTCATCCAGAGTTCGCGCACGCTGGCCGACCAGCCATTTCGCCGCGAACTGGATCGCTTGCTCGAGGATGCCGGTGACGCGGTGCGGGTAGTGCGTTTGCTCAGTCAACCGGAAGCCGAGGCGATACAAGGAGAGGACTTCGACCTCAGTGGACGGATCGACGTCGCGCTGCTCAAGGATCTGCTGACAGTCGCGGACTACGATCAGCCGGATTTTGTGGTCTGCGGTCCCGGGAGTTTTACCCAGGCGTTGTACGACGGCTTGCGCGAGTTGGACATTCGCGATTCGCGGATTCACGCCGAAACCTTCGGCCCGTCCACCTTGCGCCGGCGACCGGACCCCGATGCGGTGGTCATCGAACAACCGCCAGCCGCCACCACGTCCGTGCCCGTGGTGTTCCAGCGTTCGGCCAAGGAGGCGCGCTGGCAGCCAGACGGCGGCAGCTTGCTGGAGTTGGCGGAAAGCCGTGGCCTGCGCCCGGAATTCAGTTGTCGCGGCGGCTCCTGCGGCACCTGCAAAACGCGCTTGATCAGCGGTCAGGTGCATTACCCACTGCCGCCAGCGGAGGTGCCGGATGATGGACAGGTGCTGATTTGCTGTGCGATTCCGGCGCAGGGCGCGCAACCGCTGGTACTCGATATCTGAATATCATTTCAGGCGAACATTGCCCGCCGGTCGATGGCTGAGTAGGGTAGGGGCAGAACGAACAAGGGCCGCAGAGGGTAGTGCCTGTCAGTTAAGCCCCGGACATTGTGGGAGCGAGCTTGCTCGCGATAGCGGACCGTCAGGCACCCCTTGTGTGACTGTCCAACCGTCATCGCGAGCAAGCTCGCTCCCACAAGGTTTGCGGTGTTTAAACGCTTAACTGACTGGCATTCACCGCACAGGCCCTTTCTGCATTTCAGGAACAGGCGTTTCAATGGTTTTTTTCACTCGCTCGATGGTCTTGCTGATGGCGCTGGCGCTCACCACCGGTTGCGAAAGACAGGATGCACCGCCGCTGGATCAACAGCTTTACGTCTGGCAGCGGCAGTGGACGCCGGCCCACGACGCTGCCCTCAGGGATAGCCGTGCCGACTTTTCGACGTTGCGGGTGCTGGCCTTGCAGGCCTTTCCCAACGCGGGCTGGAGTCGAGCCCGGATTGACCCGGCACTGCTCAAGCGCGATGGCCGGCCGGTGATTGCGGTGATTCGCCTGGATGGGCAGCTCAAGGCGCTGGATCAGGATGAGATCACAGCGCAAATCCGCCAGGTGATCGGCGACTGGCAGGGACAGGGGCTGAACCTCGCCGGCGTGGAAATCGACCACGATGCCGGTAACGCTCGGCTACCGGAGTACCGCCAATTTCTCGCGCAGTTGCGCGGAGCATTGCCGACTTCGCTGGTACTGAGCATCACCGCGTTGCCATCCTGGCTCGACAGTCGCGAACTGCCGGCGCTGTTATCCACAGTCGACAGCAGTGTGTTGCAGGTGCACGCGGTGAGCGATCCGCGTCGTGGCTTGTTCGATGCTGATCAGGCCCGGCAATGGGCGAAGGCCTGGAGCCGTATCACGACGAAACCGTTCTATCTGGCGCTGCCGGCCTATGGCGTGGCGTTGCTGCCCTCGGCGGGTGGCGCGCCCGTTGTGGAAAGCGAAGTGACGGTGGAGCGTGAAGGGCTGCGTCGGGAATTGCTTGCCGACCCTCAGTCATTGCGCACCCTCGGCACCGAGTTGCGTGCCGATCCACCGAAACATCTGGCGGGCCTGATCTGGTTTCGCCTGCCATTGGCCAACGACCGTCGGGCCTGGAGCTTGACCACTTTGCTCGCCGTGGCGCGTGGTGATGTCCTCGACAGTCAATTGAAACTGAAACTCTCGGCCGACAATGGCCTCTATGACATCGGCATCAGCAACCAGGGCAATCTCGACAGCGCCTGGCCCGAACGCCTGACACTGGCGGTCAGCGGTTGTGAGGGGGCCGATGCCTTGGCCGGTTACGCGTTGCAACAGCGTCCGGATCTGCTTACCTTCACCCGCCTGCGTGATGGCCGAATACCGGCCGGCGGACAGCGTGCCGTTGGTTGGGCTCGCTGCGCACACATTGATCAAGGAGGTTCGAATGTTCACCCGTAACTGGCCGCGTCATTTGCTTTGCCTGGGCCTCAGCCTGCCGCTGGGTTCGGCACTGGCCTGCGGTCCGGACTTCCCCATGCGCCTGCTGGATAACCGAGGCCAGTCGCTGGCGGAACTGCCGGAAGGCAACTTCAGCTTCGAAACCAGCCGCCTCGGTCACGCCATCAACGGGTTGAAGAACGTCGCCGCTGGCGTTGACTACACGGATGTACCTGACGCTGTAGCGCTACGCGATCAAGCCGAGCAGGCGGGACTTTCCGCCGAACAACAGGTGTTGGTGAAACACTTGCGCAGCCTGACCGATGCCCGCCAGGTCGAAAGCGAGGGCGCGCAACTGCCGCCTGAGCTCAGGTTGTACCTGGCCGGCGCTGTGGCATTTGCCGCGGGTGATCCTGCCTTGGCTGCCGGGTATTTCAAGAAAGTGCTGGCCCTGCCCACAGAGCAACGGGCCTCACGCAGTACCTGGGCGGCTTACTCGTTGGGTCGAGCGTTGTTCGCCATGAGCGCCGAAGCCAATGCGGCTCCGGATCTGCTCGAACAATCCCGCGACGCCTTCGAGCAAACCCGGCAACTGAGCATCGACGGCTTCAGTGATCCACTGGAACTGGGTGTCGCCAGCCTCGGTGAAGAAGCCCGGGTGGTGCGCACCGCTGGCGACTGGAACCGCGCCATCGAGTTGTACGCCACGCAGAACCTGCACGGCTCCGCGGTGGGCTACACCTCGTTGAAGCTGTTGATGGCGGACCTGATGACGCTGCCGGATGATCAAGTGGCCGAGTTGCTCAAGGGCCAGCCAGTGCAGCAATTGGTGACAGCATCGCTGATCAGTCGGTTGGGGTGGTCGTTCGGTGATCAACCGCCCAACGAACAGAAAATGATCAAGCTGCTGCAAAACAGTACCCGTGGCAGTCTCGAAAACGCCGACCGCCTGGCGGCGATGAATTATCAACAGGGTGATTACGCCAGCGCCAAGGCTTTCCTCGAACAGGCTGGCGATGGTGGGTTGGCCTGGTGGTTGCGGGCGAAACTGGCGGTGCGCGAGGGCAATAAGAGCGCGGCCGCCGCAGCCTATGCCAAAGCGGCGCAGGCCTTCCCGCAGAATGAATCCTGGGGCGAGCGCCGCACACCGGACTTCGATTACGAAACGCTCCAGCCCAAATGCCGGGTCGAGGGTGAAAGTGCGATCCTGGCCCTGCAACGCGGGGATTACCTGCAAGCCTTCGATCAGCTGTATCGCAGCCAGAGCATTTACTGGTTCGATGCCGCCACCGTTGCCGAGCGCGTGTTGACCCTCGAAGAACTCAAGCACTACGTAGACACTCAAGTGCCGGCCCCGCCGCCGCTCAGCCAACAGGACCGCGACAACTACGTGCCCTTGCCGGTGGCGGCGAGCCTGCGCAATCTGCTGGGCCGTCGGCTGTTGCGCGAGGGACATTACGAGCAGGCGCCGGCGTACTTCGACAATGACGGCTTGCGGCACAAGGCAAAGCTGTATGGCGAGCAACGTCTGGCGGCTGATTCAGCCTGGTGGCCGACCCGTCGCGCCGCTGCTCTGTTCAATGCGGCCTGGACGGCACGCGAGTGGGGCATGGACATTCTGGGCTATGAAATGGCGCCGGATTACGCCACGTTCGGCGGTAACTACATTCTCGAAAACACCGAACTCAAGGTCGGTCCTTTGGTGGCTGAGGACGAAGTGAAGCGCCAGCAGGCCAGCGCTGCCCAGCCTGATCAGCGTTATCACTATCGCTTCGTGGCCACCGCGCTGGCGAGCAAGGCGGCGGATAACTTGCCTCACACCAGTCAGGCGTTTGCGGCGGTGCTGTGCGAGGCGTCGGGGTGGAACAGCAGCCTCGAAGAGCAAAGTGCGATATATCAGCGTTATGTCAAAGAAGGGCCTTACGTGGAATGGGCCGCCGATTTCGGCCACCAGTGCCCGTACCCCGACTTCGAAAACGCCGACAAACGCTACGTGACCCAAGTGACCGACGCTGCGCGTTCGGCCTTGCGACCGTACAAGATGCCTTTACAGGTTGGTAGCGTAGTGGTGTTCGCGGCAGCGGCGCTGTTGATGTTCAAACGCCGCCGCCGCAAGGCGCAGTGAGGTTCAAGCCTGTTGCACAAAGGTCAGCCGCACGGCGAAACCGATCAACAGGCTGCCGAACAACCATTGTTGCAGGCGCTGGGCTGAGGGGCTGCTTTGCAGCCAACGGCCGAGTGCGGCGCCGACCAGGGCGTATGCGCTGTCGAACAGCAACCCGACACTAACCAGCACCACGCCCAAGGTCGCAAATTGCCCGAGCACCGGCCCAGACTGTGGGTCGATGAATTGCGGTAGCAGCACCGAGCAGAACAGCAGTGCCTTGGGATTGAGCAGGTTGGTCAGCAGTCCGCGTCGGATGGCTGCGCCCCAGCGCGGTTTTTCGCCGGTTGTGTCGGCGCTGGTGAGGCTCGGCAGCATCGTGGTTCGCAGGCACTGAATGCCGATCCACAGCAGGTACGCGGCACCGGCCAGGCGTACCACGTCGAAGGTCCAGGGTGCTGCCTTGAACAGTGCCGCCAGCCCCAGCGCCGCCAATGCCACATGGCAACCCCGGGCAATGCCCAGGCCCACGGCCGTGGCCAGCGCAGCGCCTTTGCCTTGGCGGGCACCGGTCTGCAACAGCAGGATCATGTCGGGCCCCGGCAACAGGTAGACCACCGCCAGTGCCATGAAAAACAGCCAGAGACCTTGCATGTTGCACCCCATTCGTTGTCGATTTGGTCGTGCCAGTCTAGGGCTGAAGGGCGGGGCAGGTGCTTGCGTTGTCAGCTTCTATCGGGTCATGTATTGGCATAATCTGCCACTTAATCAAGATTGAACCATCAGGATCTGCCAAACCATGAAACTCGACGCCTACGACCGCAAGATTCTCGCCGCACTGCAACGGGATGGCCGCTTGAGCAATGTGCAACTGGCAGACGAGATCGGTCTGTCGGCATCGCCTTGCTTGCGCCGGGTTCGGATGCTTGAAGAGGCGGGGGTGATTCGCGGCTACCAGGCCAATCTGGACCGCGACGAAGTGGGGTTGGGGCTGACGGTGTTTGTCGGGGTCAAGGTCGAGCGTCATAACGATGAGCAAGCCGAAGCCTTCCGCCTGGCGGTGACGGCATTGCCGGAGGTGATTTCGGCGTTTCTGGTGTCGGGAGAGTCGGATTTTCTGCTGCAGGTAGTGGTGCC
Organism: Pseudomonas sp. BF-R-24; assembly: GCF_019947335.1. NCBI lineage: Bacteria > Pseudomonadati > Pseudomonadota > Gammaproteobacteria > Pseudomonadales > Pseudomonadaceae > Pseudomonas > Pseudomonas sp. BF-R-24. Next base: position 119,756 of record NZ_JAGYGG010000004.1, on the reverse strand, counting down.
GGACTTGCGTGCCTATGACCGGTTTCTCACCGGGCGTTTGCTGAAGTTGCCGGGTGTGAGCGACATCCGCAGCAACTTTGCGATTCACACGGTGAAGGCGCCGGGGGCGTTGCCGTTGGAGCATTTGCCGCTTTAAACCGAGTCGCCTGCCTTCGCGAGCAAGCCCGCTCCCACAAGGATTGCGCTGTACCTGTGGGAGCGGGCTTGCTCGCGAAGGCGATAAATCAGTCACTGCAACTCTTCAACTCTTCAACTCTTCAACTCTTCAACTCTTACATCTGCGTCGCCATCCCCTCCACATTCATCGCCGCCTGGCGCAAGGCCTCGGAGCGAGTCGGGTGTGGATGGCAGGTCAGGGCGATGTCTTCGGCCGAGGCGCTGAACTCCATGGCCACGCAATACTCGCCAATCATTTCACTGACGCTCGGGCCAACCAGATGCACGCCGAGGACTTCGTCCGTGCGTTCATCGGCCAGCACTTTGGCGAAGCCTTCGGTTTCGTGGTTGATCTTCGCCCGGCTGTTGGCGGTAAAGGGAAACTTGCCGACCTTGTACGCCCGGCCTTCAGCCTTGAGCTGCTCTTCGGTCTTGCCGACGCTGGCCAGCTCCGGTTTGGTGTAGACCACACTGGGGATCAGGTTGTAATTGACCTCGCCCGCCTTGCCGACCATCTGCTCGACGCAGGCCATGGCTTCGTCCTCAGCCTTGTGGGCGAGCATGGGGCCGGAGGTCACGTCACCAATCACCCAGACCCCGACGGCTTCGGTGCGATGCCCCTTGTTGGCGAGCATGCCGCGCTTGTCCGTGGCGAGGCCGACGTTCTCCAGGCCCAGGCCCTGTGTATAAGGTCGGCGCCCGATGGCCACCAATACGTAATCCGCTTCCAGTAGCTCGGCGGCACCGCCTGCGGCAGGCTCGATGCTGAGCTGCACGCCGGTGGCGGAGGAGGTGGCGCTGGTCACTTTTGAACTCAATTTGAAACTCAAGCCTTGTTTGCTCAGGGAGCGCTGCAGGGTTTTGCCGGCTTCGATGTCCACACCGGGGCAGATCCGGTCGAGAAACTCGACCACCGTTACCTGCGCCCCAAGGCGCCGCCATACCGAACCCAGCTCCAGGCCGATCACGCCGGCGCCGATCACTACCAGATGCTTGGGCACCTCGGTCAGCGCCAGGGCACCGGTGGAGTCGAGGATGCGTTTGTTATCGATATCCACGCCGGGCAGGGGCGTAGGCTCGGAACCGGTGGCGATGATGATGTCCCTGGCACTTAGTTCGGTCTTGCCGCCGGCGCTATCGGTCACCGTGACTTTGCCCGGCCCGTCGATGTGGCCCCATCCTCTGATCCAGTCGACCTTGTTCTTACGGAAAAGAAACTCGATGCCCTTGGTCAGCCCGGTAACGCTTTCATCCTTTTGCTTCATCATCTGGTTGAGGTTGAGCACGGGTTTGACTTCGATCCCCAGATTGGCGAATTCCGCGCCCTTGGCCGCGTCGTACAGTTCGGAGGCATGCAGCAACGCCTTGGATGGCATGCAACCGACGTTCAGGCAGGTGCCGCCGAGTGTGGCGCGTCCTTCCACGCAGGCAGCTTTCAGACCCAGTTGTCCGGCGCGGATCGCCGCGTTGTAACCGCCGGGGCCACCGCCGAGTATCACGACGTCATAAGTGCTCATGGATGTACTCCTGGATCGAATGGGGAAGGGATGGGTAAAAGTAGTTCCTGAGTAAAATTACGAACGTAATATGTGCGTTCTGTCGCATTTCGGTCAAGGCTTCAGCCAAGTGACAGGTTGGGCATCTTTAGATAGCGCGCTTGAGTACGAAAATTTCACCATTTTCGTTATATCGTAACGAATTGCCATGCAAGCGAAGACACTCTGGGGTGGTATGCAAGTCGATCTCGATGTTGATGAAACGCCGTTAGCCGGGTTGCCGCGCTTTCAGCAGGCGTTCATTCAAGGGCGGCGTTTGCGCCAGTTCGCCATCGGTGCGGGCGTGCTCGCGACGGTAGGTGTGCTGCTGGCGTTTTTTGCCGGGCTGTTTTCCTCGCAAACACTGTGGCCAACATTGCTGCTGAACCTGAGCATGGCGTTTGTCGTGTTGATGGCGGGTTTGCAATCGGCCTGGTGGGTGGCCCAGTGGCGTGCTCGCGCCATGAACCCCGTGGGGAAGGTGATTGCTGTCGACGAATCTGTCGCGCCTTCGGGGTGGTATGAGCGTTTGCTGGACCGGATCAGCCTGCAATCGCAGCACCTGCTCGGGCAAATCGGCGCGCCAACGCTGTGGCTTGGTGGCTGGGCATTGTTGGCGGTATTGAGCGTCGAACAGGCCTGGAACCTCACATTGCCCCCGGCAGCACTGGGGCTGGCAGCCACTGTCGGGGCAGCGTGCTTCTTGCTGTTGGCGTTCGGCCTGTTGGTGATGGAGCGTCATCTGGCGCAGGAAAACACCGCGCAATGGCCTGAAGCCGCTACGTTGGCGCAATTGATCCGTGTGGTGATCATCAGCCTGGCGCTCGGTGCTTTTTGTCTGTTGTTTGCCAATGAAACCTCGGTATGGCCCGTACGTCTGGCGGTGTTGATTGGGCTGCTGCCGGGGCTGGTGGCGGCAGAACTGTTGCTGCGCGCGGTGTTGTCATTGTTCAGCCCGCGCCGTGAACGTCTTGAGCCAGAGCTACTGGCGCGCAGTTTTATCGCTGACATGTTGCGCTGGCCACCACAGCCATTGCTGGCGTTGCAGCACGAATTGCATAACCGCTTCGGCATCGACCTGCGGCAGATCTGGGCCTTCACTTACATGCGTCGGGCCTTCCTGCCGGTGTTGGCGGTGGTCGCACTTGTTGGCTGGTCGCTGACCGGCATTCACGAAATTGCCCTGCAAGAGCGTGGCATCTATGAGCGATTCGGTAAGCCAGTGGAGGTGTTTGGCCCAGGTTTGCATATGGGCTTGCCGTGGCCATTGGGTCGGGTGTTGAGTGTCGAGAATGGCGTGGTTCACGAGTTGGCCACCAGTGTTGGCGAAACCACAGCCCCTGCTCAGGCGGACCCCGCTGAAGGCCCGGCCCCGGCAGTTGCCAATCGTCTGTGGGACGCCAGCCATGTGAACGACAAGTCCCAGGTGATCGCCAGCAGCCGAGCCGACAAGCAGAGCTTTCAGATCGTCAACATGGACGTACGCTTCGTCTATCGCATCGGCCTGAGCGATCAGGCGGCGTTGGCCGCGACCTATAACAGTGCCGATGTACCGATGTTGATTCGCAGCACCGCCAGCCGAATCCTGGTTCACGACTTCGCCTCGCGCACCCTCGACGGGTTGCTTGGCGAGGACAGGGTAGGGCTGGCTGAAGAGATCGGCCGCGCGGTTCAGGCGGACCTGCAAAAACTCGACAGCGGCGTGGAAATTCTCGCCACGGTGGTCGAGGCGATTCACCCCCCGGCCGGTGCAGCCAACGCCTATCACGGCGTGCAAGCGGCGCAGATTGGCGCGCAAGCCTTGATCGCCCGTGAACGTGGTGCCGCTGCCGAAGCTACCAATCAGGCGCAGTTGCAAGCCAGCATCGCCCGCGATCAGGCGACGGCCAGCGCCCGCGAAATCAATGCTGGCGCCCAGGCAGCGGACCTGAAATTCAACGCCGAGCAAAAAGCCTATGCCAGCGCTGGCCAGGCCTTCGTGCTGGAGCAGTATTTCAGTCAGTTGTCCCAGGGTTTGGCCAATGCCAAGTTGCTGGTTCTTGATCATCGTCTGGGTGGCAGCAGCAATGCGCCGACCATCGACCTCCGTACGTTCGCGCTGCCGGTTGACTCTGCGCCGTCGCGTAAAACCGCTCAGCCAGGAGCTGCCAATTGAGCCAGTCCCATACTCACGATCACGATGACCACGCCGGCCACGATCACGGCCATGGCGGGCACCATCACCACGGCCATCATCATCACGGCGATCCGCAGGAGGCCGGTCCATTCCCATGGCGTCGGATGGGGTGGGCGGCATTGCTGGTGGCGTTTGCGGTCGCTGCCGCGAGCCTGGTGCAGGTGCGCTCGGGTGAGGCCACGGTGATCACGCGCTTCGGCAACCCCTCACGGGTCTTGCTGGAGCCGGGACTGGGCTGGCGCTGGCCGGCACCGTTCGAAGCAGCGATCCCTGTGGATCTGCGGCTGCGTACCACGTCCAGCGGTTTGCAGGATGTCGGCACGCGGGACGGTCTGCGCATCATCGTTCAAGCCTATGTGGCGTGGCAGGTGCAGGGTGATCCGGACAATGTGCAACGTTTCATGCGGGCGGTGCAGAACCAGCCCGATGAAGCCGCGCGGCAGATTCGCACCTTTGTCGGCTCCGCGCTGGAAACCACCGCCAGCAGTTTTGATCTGGCGAACCTGGTCAATACAGATGCCAGCCAGGTACGCATCGCCGATTTCGAAACACAACTGCGCAAGCAAATAGATCAGCAGCTGCTCACCACTTATGGTGTGCGCGTGTTGCAGGTCGGTATCGAGCGATTGACGCTGCCTTCAGTGACGCTCACCGCGACAGTCGACCGGATGCGTGCCGAGCGCGAAACCATCGCTACTGAGCGCACGGCCATCGGCAAGCGTGAAGCCGCGCAAATTCGTTCCGCCGCCGAGCGTGATGCGCGAATTTTGCAGGCCGATGCCACGGTGAAAGCAGCAGATATCGAAGCGCAATCGCGCGTCGAAGCGGCGCAGATTTATGGCCGCGCCTACGCGCAATCGCCGCAGCTCTACAACCTGCTGCGCTCGCTCGACACCTTGGGCACGGTGGTGACGCCAGGAACCAAGCTGATTCTGCGTACCGATGCCGAACCGTTCCGGGTGTTGGTTGACGGTCCGCCGAGTTTCGACAACAAGTCCGGATCGCAGCCATGAGTTTGGTTCCACGTGGAACAAATGAGTTGAGCAGCCCCTGGATTCAGGCCGGGCGCTTGGCGTTTCTCGCCCTCTACGCGGTGACGGTGTTGGCGGCATTGGCGTGGGCGTTTTCCAATGTGAGGCAGATTGATCCGCAGAATCGCGCGGTGGTTTTGCATTTCGGCGCGCTGGATCGCATTCAGAATGCCGGGCTGTTATTGGCCTGGCCACAACCGTTCGAACAGGTGATTTTGTTGCCGGCGGCGGATCGGGTGATCGAGCGCCGAGTGGAAGGCTTGTTGCGCAGTGGTGCCGCGATGCAGGCAGATCGCGTGGCCAGTTTTGCCACGCCCATCAGCGATGCCCTCGCAGGCTCCGGCTATCTGTTAACGGGTGATGCCGGTGTGGTGCAACTGGATGTGCGGGTTTTCTACAAAGTCACCGAGCCCTATGCGTTCGTGCTTCAGGGCGAACACGTGTTGCTGGCACTGGATCGCCTGGTGACCCGCAGTGCGGTCGCGCTCACGGCCGCACGGGATCTGGACACTATCCTGGTCGCTCGCCCGGAATTGATCGGCGCTGATAGCCAGGCGGCGGAACGGCGCGAGCGCTTGCGAGGCGATCTTGTGCAGGGCATTAATCAACGGCTGGCCGAACTCACGGCAACAGGGCAAGGCTTGGGGATCGAAGTGGCGCGAGTGGATGTGCAATCGAGTTTGCCCAGCCCTGCGGTGAACGCTTTCAACGCGGTACTGACGGCCAGCCAGCAAGCCGATAAGGCCGTCGCCAATGCGCGCACCGAAGCCGAGAAGTTGACGCAGACCGCCAACGAGCAAGCCGACCGTACGCTGCAAGTGGCCCATGCCCAGGCGAGCGAGCGACTGGCCAAAGCCTCGGCAGATACCGCCACAGTGTTGAGCCTGGCCAAGGCACAGCAGCAGGGGACTGACCCGCAAATGCTGCTGCGCATCTATCGCGAGCGGATGCCGAAGATCCTCGGCCAGGCCGGCTCCGTCACGACGGTCGACCCTAAAGACGATTCCCGCCTGATCATTCAGGGAGCTGCACAATGACCGCTCAAACCGCCGCCGTACCGAGCCTGTTGTCATCGGCCGAACAGCGCCGCGCCGCGCGCCAGTTGACCCTGGCCATGCTCGCGTTGGGCCTGCTCGCGCTGGGCTTGATCTGGCGTTGGCTGGCGCCGGAGCAGACTGGTGTCAGTCAACTGCTGCTGGGTTTTGCTTCGTTGCTGGTCGCCGTTCCGGTCATGCGTTCAGCCTGGTACAGCCTGCGTTATCCAAGCCTGCACGGCATCACCGATCAATTGATTGCCCTGGCCATGCTGGGTGCCTGGGCCACCGGGGATCTGCTGACGGCGGCCCTGTTGCCGATCATCATGATCTTCGGGCACGTGCTGGAGGAGCGCAGCGTGATCGGTTCCCAGGAGGCGATTCACGCCCTCGGCAAACTGACCCGCAGCCACGCGCGCAAGGTTCAGGCGGACGGCTCCATCATCGAAGTCGACAACGGTACGCTCAAGGCGGGCGACCTGGTCGAGGTACGCGCCGGGGACAGGGTGCCCGCGGATGGCCGGGTGTTGTCCGGCCAGGCCAGCCTGGACACCGCCTCCATTACCGGCGAATCGGTACCGATGGAGGCGGGCGTCGGCATGTCGGTGTTCGGCGGCGCGATCAACCTCGACGGTCTGCTACGGATCGAAGTGACCCGCACCGGACAGGAATCGACCCTCGGCAAAGTCATCGCCCTGATGCAAAACGCCGAGCGCTCGAAACCGCCGATCACTCGTCTGCTGGAGCGTTACGCGGGCAGCTATATGGTGCTGGTGTTGCTGCTGGCGGCGGTGACCTGGTTCATCACCAACAACGCTCAAGCGATGCTCGCGGTGTTGGTGGCGGCCTGTCCTTGTGCGCTGGTGTTGTCGGCGCCGGCCACGGCGATTGCCGGGGTGGCGGTAGCGGCACGCCACGGGATTCTGATTCGCAGTTCTGCGTTCCTTGAAGAGTTGGCGGACCTGACTTCGCTGGTGGTCGACAAGACCGGGACGCTGACCTTCGGCACCTTGCGGCTGCAATCCATCGACAGTCCGCTGGAGGATCGCAGTCATCTCCTGAAGCTCGCCGCCAGCCTTGGCTCGGCCAGCAGTCACCCGGTCAGCCGTGCGCTGGCGGGGTTGGTGACCCAGGAGCATTTCCTGCTGCTTACTGACATCCATGAGCGCCAGGGCCTGGGCGTGGTGGCGATGACCGGGCAGGGCGAAGCAGCGCTCGGCCGGCCGGAGCTGTTCGCGCAACTGGGCATCAGTACAACGGAGGTTCCCGATCACGACGGTCCGATTGCCGGGCTGGCGCTCAACGGTGAATTTCTCGCCTGGTTGTTGTTGGCCGACAGCGTCAAACCCGAGGCGCAATTTGCCTTGGGTGAGTTGCGCGACCTCGGGTTGGGTCGCCAGTTGTTGCTCACCGGTGACCGGCACAGCGTCGCACAAACGCTCGCCCGGGATGTCGGGATCAGTGATGTCGAAGCGCAGGCCCTGCCCGAAGACAAACTGAAGCGTGTGCTCAAGGAAATCGACAGCGGTTTCCGGCCGATGGTGGTCGGCGATGGGATCAACGATTCCCTGGCCCTCAAGGCTGGCGTGGTGGGTGTCGCCATGGGCGCGGGCGGTGCGGACATCGCCCTGGCATCGGCGGATATCGTGCTGATCGGCAGTGACCTGCGCCGCCTCGGTACTTGCGTGCGCCTGAGTCGTCAGTGCCGCCAAACGTTACAGGTGAATGTGATCATCGGGCTAGGTTGGACCCTGGCGATCGTCGCCTTCGCCGCGTTCGGCTGGCTTGGCGCTGCCGGGGCGATGATTGCGGCGTTGCTGCATAACCTCAGCACCCTGTTGGTGTTGGGCAATGCCGGCCGTTTGCTGCGGTTCCAGGAGCCATTGCTCAAACTCAAGGACGAAACCTGAAGGCGAATGCTCTAAACCGGGTAATCGCGGGGGGCTTCAACTTTTTAGAACTGTGCACGCGGTTCGTAGTCTTTGAAGATGAGGGCACATCATTTTGTGCGTTCGCGGCGGCAGGTGTAGGCGTCGCGAATCATTGAAAACGGCTATTAATTCGATAGCCAGCTATTTTTCAAAGATGGTCTACCCTCTGTTTAGACGTCTGAAACAAGGGGGCTTCTCCATGCTCGCGCATCTTCCACCGGCCTTACAGAATCTGCAATTGCCGCTTCGCCTGAGACTCTGGGATGGCCATGAATTCAATCTGGGGCCGACGCCCAGTGTCACGATTGTGGTCAAGGACCCACAAATGGTCACCCAGTTTACCCATCCAAGCCTGGACGCCCTTGGTGCTGCATTTGTCGAAGGCAAACTTGAGCTTGAAGGCTCCATCAGCGATGTGATCCGCATCTGCGATGAATGGAGCCAGGCGTTGCTGGATGAAGGCGACGACAATCAGCCGGTTCGTAACGCCCACGACAAAGAGATGGACGCCAAGGCGATTTCCTACCACTACGACCTTTCCAACGCGTTCTATCAGCTGTGGCTCGACAGCGACATGGCATATTCCTGCGCCTATTTCGAGACCGGCAGCGAATCCCTGGAACAAGCCCAACAAGCCAAGTTCCGTCATTTGTGTCGCAAGCTGCGCCTGCAGCCCGGCGAGTATCTGCTGGATGTGGGTTGTGGTTGGGGCGGATTGGCGCGTTTTGCTGCGCGAGAATTTGGCGCGAAAGTGTTCGGTATCACCCTCAGCAAGGAGCAGTTGGCCCTGGCCCGGGAGCGCGTAAAAGCGGAGGGCCTGGAGGACCTGATCGAACTGCAACTGCTCGACTATCGCGATCTGCCGCAGGATGGCCGTTTCGACAAAGTGGTCAGCGTCGGCATGTTCGAACACGTCGGCCACGCCAATCTTGCCGAGTACTGCAAGACCCTGTTCGGTGCGGTGAAAGACGGTGGCCTGGTGATGAACCACGGGATCACCGCCAAATACACCGATGGCCGTCCGGTGGGACGCGGTGCCGGTGAGTTCATTGGAAAATATGTGTTCCCCAACGGCGAGCTGCCGCACCTGTCGATGATCTCTGCCGAGATCAGTGAGGCCGGGCTGGAAATCGTCGACGTCGAGAGCTTGCGTCTGCACTACGCACGTACGCTCGATCACTGGAGCGAACGCCTGGAGGACAACCTCGAAGCGGCCTCCAGACTCGTACCGGAACAAGCCCTGCGTATCTGGCGGCTGTACCTGGCCGGTTGCGCTTACGCCTTTGCCCGGGGCTGGATCAACCTGCACCAGATTCTCGCGGTGAAGGCCCACGCCGATGGCAGTCATGAACTGCCATGGACCCGTGACGATATCTACCTCTAGAGAACCGGCGAAATAAGCCGGGCGACCCGCATGCCGACCTGCTGCAGGCGGTGAGTCTCCCGGCCTTCTCCTTTGGCGATTTCGTGGGCGTTGGCGAAATCATCGTTGAGCATCTGTTCCACCTCTGCGGCAAAGGCGCTGTCGACGGTCAGCAACATCACTTCGAAATTCAGCCGGAACGAACGGTTGTCCAGGTTGGCGCTGCCGATGGCGCTGATTTCGTAGTCGATCAACACCACTTTCTGGTGCAGGAAACCGGGCTCGTAACGGAACACCCGAACACCGGCGCGCACGGCTTCGAAGGCGTAGAGGCTGGAGGCGGCGTAGACGATTCGATGGTCGGGTCGAGACGGCAACAGCAGCCGCACATCCACACCCCGCAGGACCGCCAGACGCAACGCGGCGAATACGGCTTCATCGGGGATGAAGTACGGGCTGGTGATCCAGATCCGTTCCGTCGCTGCATGGATCGCTTCGACAAAGAACAGAGAACAGGTTTCGTAGGCGTCTGCCGGCCCGCTGGCGAGCAACTGGCACAGCACGCCGTCTTCCGGATAAACCTCGGGCAGGATCAGTGGCGGCAGGGCATGAGCCACCCAGAACCAGTCTTCAGCGAAAGACTCCTGCATGCACGCCACCACTGGCCCGCGCACTTGCACGTGGGTATCGCGCCAAGGGGCCAGGGGCGGTTTCTCGCCCATGTATTCATCGCCGACGTTGTGCCCGCCAACGAAGCCGAGAATGCCGTCCACCACCACAATTTTGCGATGGTTACGGAAGTTCACCTGAAAGCGATTGAACCAGCCATTACGAGGGCCAAAAGCCTTGACCTCGACCCCGCCATCACGCAAGGCCTGCACGTAACCGTTGGGTAGGGAATGGCTGCCGATTCGGTCATACAACAGATAGATCGCTACGCCTTCGGCGGCTTTCTTCAACAGCAAAGTCTGCAGGCGTTGACCGAGACGGTCGTCGTGGACGATGAAAAACTGGATCAGCACGGCCTCTTTCGCCTGGCCGATGGCATCGAAAATGGCCTCGAACGTCGACTGGCCGTTGATCAGCAACCGCATCTGGTTATTGGCCAGGCAGGGCATGTGTCCGAGCTTGGGCATCGCTCTGAGTGAGGCGTAGGCAGACGAAGCGCGGGCGGTGAGGGCTTCTTCTACCCAGGGTCGCCAGTTGAGTTCGGAAACAGCCTTGCGCATCTCGTCGTTGGCCTGCCGCCGGGCCTTGATGTAGCCATCAAAGGTGCTGCGGCCGAACATCAGGTAAGGGATCAGCGTCAGGTAAGGGATGAAAAACAGCGACAGGGCCCAGGCGATCGAGCCTTGGGCGGTACGGACGGTCAACACGGCGTGTATGGCCGCAATCATGCCCAGCGAGTGCAACAGGGCGATGGTATAACCGAAAATATGTGGTCCGAAGTAATCCATGGGGGCTGCCTTGCTCCTGAAGATTCAGTGCTTAACAGACCATGTTCCGTGCAGAATGTCGCTAATTAATTCGACCATGAACCGAAGCCCGCGGCTGACGTCTAACGGCCACTACTGATCAGGAGTTACTCGATGAACGTTCGTCTGCTGGGTTTGGCCATGGCACTGGGTTTGGCACTTCCTGTGGCCGCTCACGCGCAAATGCTGCAACCAGGATTGTGGGAGCTGACCACGAGCAACATGAAGGTCGACGAGCAGAATATGCCGGACCTGCAATTGATCCTCGGCCAGATCCAGAACCAGATGACCCCCGAGCAACGTGCGCAGCTGGAAAAGCAGGGCATCACCGTGGGCGGCAAAGGGATCCGGGCGTGCCTGACCCCTGAACAGGTCAAGACCGACGACATTCCGCTGACCGATCCGCAGTCGGGCTGCAAACAGGAAATCACCGACCGCTCCGGCAATCAGTGGAAATTCCGTTTCAGCTGCCCGAAAGCCCAGGGAGCCGGCGTGGCGACGTTCCTCAGTGATCGCGAATTCACCACCAAGGTCAACGGGACGTTCAACGCCACCGGCATTCAGCAGAAGGGCAGCCTCGAATCCCGCGCCGTCTGGTTGGGGCAGGATTGTGGCACGGTGAAGCCAAGAGCTTAAAAAGCTTCGCGAGCAGGCTCGCTCCCACATTGGTTATGTGTCGCACACAAATCCCCTGTGGGAGCAAGCCTGCTCGCGAAAGCGTCCGTTCAGCCGCCCTGAATCCCCGGCCGACTTAACCACTCACACGCCGCCTCGACAGCCATCCGGCCAAAATCCTCCCCCGTGCGACTGCGCACACTGACGAACCCCCCAGCCTGTTCCATTTCGCCAACCACGACCAGGAACGGCACGGTCTGGCTGTGCTGGCGAATCTTGTAGCGGACCTTTTCGTTTCGCAGGTCGGCCTTTGCATGCACGCCTTTTTGGCGCAAGGACTCGGTCACCGCTTGTGCATAAGTCGCCTGGCGTTCATCCATGCTCACGACGACCACATGGGGTGGAACGCGCCAGTGTTGCAGCTCCTGATGGCTGGACCAGCAGGTGCCGTAGATCCGTTGTTGCAACGTGCCGCTGATGTGATCGAGGGCAAACGCCTGCAAGACTTTGGTGGTTGGGACGTGCGGTCCATGGCTCTGGTACTCGGCGTCCCCCAGACGGTACAGCGACACGGCTTCGCGCGCCGGCCGACGACGGATCGAGTGATTGGTTGCTGCCAATGACTGCATGCGCGCTTCGATTAGAGGCAGGTCTGCGGGGGTCAGCGGTTGCTCGACTGCAAACTCGTAATAGAAACCGTCACCCAGTTCCTTTCCCGCACGCAATTGCGCATGAGGGTGGAGTTGCTTGACCGCCATGGCCAGCATCAATGCACAGGAGCGACGCAGGATCTCCAGGCCGTCCGGCTCCCGGGGGGTGACAATGCTGACCCGGGCATCCGCCTCGATCAGGTATTCGCAGTCCACCAGTACACCATTGACCCTTCCCGCGACGGCCGCGATGGCCAGTTCGGGGCCGATGCTGGCGGCCACCTCGTGCACGGACAGCGGCTGATCGTACTCACGCAATGAACCATCGGGCAGGGTGATCTGGATCATGGTCGGCGTACTCTGGTGCTTCTAACGAGCGTTATCGCATAAACCGTAGGGGTGCTTCATTAAGACGTTTGTCGTGCCAGGCAATTTGTCCTGACACGATGGCTGGTTCTGGCCGCCAGTGTGCTGATCGGTAAAATCTGTTCCGCGACCGGTTCCAGCAACGCGGGCATTGCGAATCAGCACGCTACTCATGCTCAGAACTCGTTTTGCAGGGCTTTGTAGCCGCGTACCAGGTCGACGTTGGTGCGCGCCACATCTTCGGAAAATTCCGAAGCACTGACGCTTACCGGCGGGTATTGCGAGAGGTCGGTGTTTGGGCCGATCCGCGTGGTGGAAGGTACGTAGAAAGCTTCAGGCAGGTCACGACCATCGACCACCGAGTTGTGCCGCACCACGCAACCGTCACCGACCACGCAGTTGAACAGCACGCTGTTGAAGCCGATGAACACTCGATTACCCACGGTGCAGGGGCCATGCACGATCGAGCGGTGGGCGATGGAACTGAACTCGCCAATGGTCACCGCCGCACCGGATTTGGAATGGATCACCACGCCGTCCTGGATGTTCGAGTTGGCGCCGATGGTGATCGGCTGCATGTCGCCCGAGTCATCGACCTCGTCAGCACGGATCACGGCATAAGGCCCGACGAACACGTTTTCGCCGATCACCACTTTGCCGCAGATGATCGCCGTCTTGTCGACGTAGGCCGATTCGGCAATCAGCGGTAAATCTCCAGAGGGGTTCTTGCGGATCATGGCTTGCCCAACGCGTTGTAAAGGGTGTTGAGGTTGTACTCGAACAACCCTGTGAAGGTGCTGGCCGGACCACTCGCCGCCAGGGCATCGGAGTACAGCGTGCCGCCGATCTGAGCGCCGCTTTCATCCGCGATCTGCTTGAGCAGGCGGGCGTCCTTGATGTTTTCCATGAACACCGCCTTGACCTTGGCCTGACGAATCTGGGTAATCAGTGCGGCCACTTCGGCGGCTGAAGGCTCGCGCTCGGTTGAGAGTCCTTGAGGCGCCATGAACTCGATGCCGTAGGCTTGGCCGAGATAACCGAAGGCATCATGGGACGTCACGACCTTGCGGTTGCCCGGTGGCAGTGAGCCGAGTTTGGCCTTGGCTTCGGCGAGCAGGGCGTAGACCTGTTTCAGGTACAGCTGGCTGTTGCGCTCATAGTCGGCGGTGTTCGCCGGGTCAGCGGCGATCAGCGCTTTGGTGATGTTGGTGATGTACAGCTCGGTGTTCGCCAGGTTATGCCAGGCGTGCGGGTCGGGAACGGTTTTACCGTCTTCATCCAGGCTACGGGGTATGACACCGTGGCTTGCGCTGATGACCGGCGCCCGAGTCTCCGTGCTCGTCACCAGGCGATCCAGCCAGGGCTCGAAACCCAGGCCGTTCTTGATGATGAGCCTGGCCTTGAGCAGCGCTTTGGCGTCGTCCGGTGTCGGCTCGTAGGTGTGGGCATCCGCGTCCGGGCCGACCATGTTGGTGATCTGGATATGATCCTTGCCAACCTGCCGGGTCATGTCGGCAAGGATGCTGAAGCTGGTGACCACCTGAAGTTTTTCGGCGGCAGATAGTGACATCGACACCATCAAGCTGAACAGCACGAGTAAAGCGCGCATCGGTTAACACCTCATTGGGATGTGAGCAAAGGCGGGCGGCGCAGCAAGCCGTGCACCGGTCCGAACACCACGGACAACAGATACCCTGCGCCTGCGACCAGCACGATTGCCGGGCCACTGGGTAGCGAGTAATAGAATGAGATCAATAAACCGAGCCATACCGAGAGGCTGCCGAGCACGGCGGCGACGACGATCAGTATTGGCAGGCGGCGACTCCAGAAACGTGCCGCGGCGGCAGGCAACATCATCAGGCCGACTACCATCAACGCGCCGATCGCCTGGAAGCCGATGACCAGATTCAACACCACCAGCGTCAGGAATACGCCGTGGGCCAGTGGGCCGAGTCGGCTGACGGTTTGCAGAAAAAGCGGGTCGAGGGTGTCGAGCAGCAGTGGTTTGTAGATCAGTGCCATGGCCATCAGGCTCAGGCCTGAGACCCAAAGCATGCCGGTCAAGGTCGGGCCGTCGACTGCCAGCGCGGAACCAAACAGCAGGTGCAACAGGTCCAGGCGTTTGCCGGCGATGCCGAGAATCAGCACGCCACCGGCCAGGGAAATCGGGTAGATCGCCGCGAGGCTGGCGTCCTCTCGCAGGCCGGTGCGTCGCGTAATCCAGGCTGCGAGGCCTGCCATGCTCAGGCCCGCGCCGAGGCCACCGATGGTCAACGCCGGGAGGCTCAACCCGGCAAACCAGAAACCTAACGCCGCACCGGGGAGGATGCCGTGGGCGACGGCATCACCGATCAGGCTCATGCGTCTGAGGATCAGAAATACCCCCAGGGGCGCCGTGCTGCATGCCAGGACCAATCCACCGAGAAGCGCTCGGCGCATGAACACGAATTCGTGGAACGGTTGCCAGAGATGCGCGGCAGCGATCATCAGGCCACCAGCGATTGAGGTTGTTGGCGGATCAGTTCGGCGCTCGGGCCGAATACACAACCGTTGCTTTTGATCAGCAATGTATGTGGGATGTGCTCGCGAACAGCGGCGAGGTCATGGCACACCACCACCAGTGTCCGGCCGTCGAGGTGCCAATCGTGTATGTGCTTCCAGAGCAATGCCTGACCGAGTTCATCGAGGGCTGCGTGGGGTTCGTCGAGCAACAGCACGGGTGCGTCTGTCAGGCTCAATCGGGCGAGCAGGGCGCGTTGCAATTCGCCGCCGGAAAGGGCCATCAAGGGTCGATCTTCCAGACCATTCAGGCACCAGTTTTCGAGGACGGTTGCCAGTCGTTGGCTACGGATTACCGGTGATTGTTTGTTGCCCCAGAAACCAGCGGCGACCAATGCCTGAAGGCTGATCGGAAATTGCCTGTCCAAGTGTTGTTGCTGGGGCAGGAACGACACACCGCCCTTGAGTGGAATATCCAGTCGAACCTTTCCGGCCAACGGTTTTTGCAAGCCGGCGATGACCTTCAGCAGGCTGCTTTTCCCGGAGCCGTTCGCACCGATGATGGCGGTCAGGCTGCCCTTCGACAGTTCGAAGTCCAGCGCTGGCGTCAGTGGCTGCCCCGGTGCGCCCCAGCGCAAGGCGTGGCAACCGATCATGCGACCTCCCAGTTGAAGCGGCTTTCGGCTACGGCGTCGTGGGCGTGCAGGCTTTCGGCGTGGATCACACGAATGTGGAAGGCGTTAATGCCCGTGGAGCGCTTCAGGGCCAGATTCAAGCGGCGTGCGGCGTCCTCGCAGAACATCAGGTTCTGACCATTGGCGAGGGCGAAGGCCTGTTCGTCGGCGCGTTTTACCGCTGTTTGAACGGCTGTGCCGAGTGCGGCTTCGGCGTCATTGATGACGGCGATCAGAGGCAACTCGTCTAAAAAATCAGCCAGCCGTACGCGCAACTTTGCGCTGCTGCGTTGGCTGTGAGGTGTGGCGACGATGCCATTCGTGGAGCCGAGCCACGCTAAAACGTCGGCGTGTTGCAGTGGCTTGTTGGCGAAATCATCGACGAACTGCTGCTGAATCAACTGTCGAGAAAGAGCAGCAGAACACGGGCAGGTTGAGGAATAAGGCACCTCGATTTTTAGTTCCACGTGGAACATTGCGTTTTTCAAACGTGCTTCGATGCTGACCGGATAGCTTTTCCAGCCAGCCAATGGACTGATTAGCGCGGGCCTTTTCAGCAACAAATCGGCGTGAAGGGTCAAGTGGGCGCTGCTGGACAGCCCTTCATGGCTCTCAAGAAAACGCTGCAAAACCCGCCGCAATAAAGCCGCTGAAAGACTTTCCTGTTCCAACAATTCAAGTGCCAGATAGAGCCGTGACATGTGAATGCCACGCGCGTTGCCATCGTCGAGGCTCACGCCGGCATCGGCCTTTGCATTCAGTCGTTGGCCCTCAAACAAAACGGGAAGAGCAATGCCGCACATGCCCACCCACTCCAGTGGCAGGGCTTGGCGTGAGGCCTGCGCGGCGATATCCGGCAGAGTCAGCGCATTCATGAGCAGGTCCATCGTGGGAGTTGATTTGCAATGTTATAGTATTGCAATCAAATCGACGATGCCTTTTTCATGAACAGGTCTTCATCATGCACAGACGTCATTTGCCTGGCAGCAAGAGCAGAAAAACAAGCCGGCCTAACAGCCAGCGATCCGGCTGCAGGTGAACCTGGCGCTGCTGCCGCCGGAGCTGGAAAACCGGTTGATCGTGGTCCAGCCGACGCGCCGGTTGTAGCCAACCCAGGTCTCGCCGTCGGAAGCGATACCGGTGAAAAACGTAAGCTGGCCGTAGCGGCTGTTGGTCTGTGCCCAATAGCGTTTTCCGGTCACTTCGAAACCCCGCAAATAGATCGTGCTTCCGGCGGTATTGACGCTGTAGGCGTTGCCATCCGCATCCACGCAGGCCAGCAGGTTGGCGCTGCGAGTGCACTTGGCCAGGCTCGGGACCTGTGCCATCGCGTCGGCAGCCACCAGCAGGGAGAGCATGATCAATGCGGGTTTAAGGGTGTTGCGCATGGGTTTTCTCACGAGGGCCGCGGCGTTCAGCATCCTGTCGTTCGCCCTGCGGAGCAAGAGGGGATGGTTTATTTGTGTTGTTACAGTATAACATTATGTAAGCCCGACACAGCGACCGGGCATCCCTGTGAGGAATATACAGATGTCCAATCGACTCCCCGTGACCGTTCTCTCCGGCTTTCTTGGTGCCGGAAAAAGTACACTTCTTAATTACATACTACGTAATCGCGATGGTTTACGGGTTGCAGTCATCGTCAACGATATGAGCGAAATCAACGTCGATGGCACCGAAGTCCAGCGCGATGTCAGCCTTAATCGCGCTGAAGAACGGTTAGTGGAAATGAGTAACGGGTGTATTTGCTGTACGTTACGTGAAGATTTGCTGGAGGAAGTGAGCCAACTCGCCAGGGAGGGTCGCTTCGACTATCTGCTGATCGAGTCCACCGGTATTTCCGAACCGCTGCCGGTGGCGGAAACCTTCACCTTCCGCGATGAAAACGGCCAGAGCCTCAACGACATCGCACGTCTGGACACCATGGTCACGGTGGTCGATGGCATGAACTTCCTGCTCGATTACCAGGCTGCCGAAAGCCTGGCTTCCCGAGGAGAAACACTAGGGGAGGAAGACGAACGTTCGATTACCGATCTGTTGATTGAGCAGGTCGAGTTCGCCGATGTGATTTTGCTCAGCAAGATCGACTTGATCAGCAGCCACCAGCGTGAGGAGTTGATCGCCATACTTGAACGGCTCAACGCCAGGGCGGAAATCATTGCGATGTCGATGGGTGAAATCCCCTTGAACAAGATTCTCAACACCGGTCGTTTTGACTTCGAAAAGGCTGCCCAGGCACCGGGATGGTTGCAGGAGCTGCGCGGCGAACATGTGCCGGAAACCGAAGAATACGGCATTGCGTCCAGCGCTTACCGGGCTCGTCGACCGTTCCATCCACAGCGTTTCTTCAACTTCATCGACGGGCCCTGGGACAACGGCAAGCTGCTGCGCTCCAAGGGCTTTTTCTGGCTGGCGAGCAAGCACATGGACGCCGGCAGCTGGTCCCAGGCCGGTGGTTTGATGCGCTATGGCTTTGCCGGACGCTGGTGGCGTTTCGTACCGAAAAACCAATGGCCGCAAGACGAAGAAAGTACCGCCGGGATCATGAAAAACTGGGCCGCTGACAGCGGGGACTGTCGTCAGGAACTGGTATTCATCGGCCAGAACATCGACTTCAAGCAGCTTGCGGCCGAACTGGACGCATGCCTGCTGACCGATGAGGAAATGGTGCTGGGCATAGAGGGCTGGCGTTTGCTGCCTGATCCATTCGGCCCCTGGTACGAAGAGGCAGCCTGATCCTGAACTGACGCTTCAAGGCTTGAGCCAGGTGCCCTGGCTCTGGGCTTCGCAGTACGGCTGCAAATACGCCGCGTCGGTGGCAACGCCGTAATAGTGAATATCCTGTCGGTAGGGCATATTGGCTACTTGGGCGTTGCTGCAGATACCAAATGCGCCGCCGGGACATTGATCGACATACTGCACATCGACTTTCTGCCCCACCAGGTTCGGTTGGCAGAAGCCATCGGCGAAGAGTTTTGGCGGGATGTTGCGGTTCTGCTGGCAAACCTGGACATCAAGCCGCTCGCCCTGGCTATGAACCACACAAGCCTGGGCCAGCGCTTCGCCTGAAACGAGTGCCAGGAGCAACGCCAAGCCAATCAACCGCATCCATCACCTCCTCAGAAATCATCAACCATGCTGCAGAATATCCCCACTCATGTCATCGCCGGCCCCTTGGGTGCCGGCAAGACCAGCCTGATCAAGCACCTGCTGGCCCAGCGCCCGGCTGGCGAGCGGTGGGCGGTGTTGATCAACGAGTTTGGCCAGATCGGTCTCGACGCTGCGCTACTGACCCAGGACGCCGATGGTATCGCACTGGGGGAAGTGGCCGGGGGCTGCTTGTGTTGCGTCAACGGTGCGCCGTTTCAGATTGGTCTTGGGCGCTTGTTGCGCAAGGCACAACCGGATCGGCTGTTCATCGAACCCTCGGGGCTGGGGCATCCGGCGCAGTTGCTCAGGCAATTGAGCGAAGCGCCGTGGCAAGGCGTGTTGGCTGTCCAGCCTTGTGTGCTGGTGTTGGATGCCCAGTCGCTCGCCGCGGGCAAACCGCTGCCGGATGTTCAACAGCAAGCGCTGGGCCATGCGGGATTATTACTGTTGAACAAGTCTGAAGGGCTCGAAGAAGAAAGCCGCCAGCGAATCACCGGGCAATTGCCGCCGCTCCCCCTGCACTGGACGCAGCAGGCGGCTTTACCCTTGAGCGAGTTGCCGGGGCTGAATGCCAAAGCACTGGCAGGTGTGGATAACTTCGTCTTGCCCAGGGGATTGGCGCAGCTGCCGGCGGGCTGGAGTGATCCCGCGTTGCCCATTTGCTTGAGTCAGGAACAGGACGGAGGCTGGAGCATCGGATGGCGTTGGCACCCAAGCCAGGTGTTTGATGCCGCTCTGGTTGGCCGGTGGCTTGACTGCCTTGGCTGGAAGCGGGCGAAGCTGGTTATCCACAGCGCCCACGGGTGGGTCTCGGCGAACGCTGTGGATAACTCGGTGCTGGACTGGCAGCCCAGTGAATGGCGGCAGGATTCGCGTATCGAGCTGATTTTCAGTGAAACGCAGAACGCAGAACGACTGCAGCGTGAGCTGGCAGCATGTCGATCCGGATCGGGTTAATGGCTCAAGGTCGCCACTTGGTGTGTTCCTGACGCCACTGGCTCAGCTCGATCACTTCAGCGCGAGGTTTCGCCACTTCGACCACCGGTTCGGTTTCGTCGAACGGGACCGGGTAGGGCGCCAGCTCAATCTGTGCGCTGTGAGCGCCGAACTGGGTGATGGTACCGTTGTGGCGGGTTTCGCCCGTCACGGTGAACTCGAAGTTGTACACACGGGCCAGGCGTCGCCGACCACTGGCATCCCTGATGAATGCGATTTTTTTCAAGGCCACGTTGCCGTCGAGCAATTCGATCCCGAGTTTGCCGCAATGCTGCTTGACCCGCTCCAGCGCGCGCTCGCGCAAGCCGTGGTTGTGCCATAGCCATGCGCCGGCAGTGGCGAACAGCATCAGCACGAATATATTTCCAAGGGTCAGCATCAACAGGGTGCTCCAACAAGATAGTGTCAGCTTAACTGTGTCGCTGGTCTGTCGTACAGGCTGCGTTTAGTCGCATACTGCGCGGCTAGAATTTCAATCGTTTTACGGAAATCCACCGCATGAAACGTACACCGCATTTGCTCGCTATCCAGTCCCACGTGGTATTCGGTCACGCCGGCAACAGTGCCGCGGTTTTCCCGATGCAACGGGTCGGGGTGAATGTCTGGCCGCTCAACACCGTGCAGTTCTCCAATCACACCCAGTACGGTCAGTGGGCCGGTGAAGTGTTGGCGCCGCACCAGATACCTGACCTGGTCGAAGGCATCGCGGCGATTGGCGAGCTGGGCAACTGCGATGCGGTGCTCTCCGGTTACCTCGGCAGTGCGGCCCAGGGCCGGGCGATCCTGACGGGGGTGGAGCGGATCAAGTCGATGAACCCCAAGGCGCTGTACCTGTGTGACCCGGTCATGGGGCATCCGGAGAAGGGCTGCAGTGTTCCGGCGGAGGTCAGTGATTTTCTGCTGGAGGAGGCCGCCGCCGTGGCGGACTTCATGTGCCCGAACCAGCTGGAGCTGGACAGCTTCTCCGGACGCAAGCCGCAATCGCTGTTCGATTGCCTGGCAATGGCGCGTGCATTGCTGGTGCGCGGTCCGAAAGCGGTGCTGGTCAAGCATCTGGACTACCCAGGCAAGTCTGCTGAGGTCTTCGAGATGCTGCTGGTGACGGCCGAAGGCAGCTGGCATTTGCAGCGCCCGTTGCTGGCGTTCCCGCGTCAGCCGGTGGGCGTGGGCGATCTGACGTCCGGCCTGTTCCTGGCGCGTGTGCTGCTGGGCGACAGCCTGGTGGCCGCGTTCGAGTTCACGGCATCGGCGGTGCATGAAGTGCTGCTGGAAACCCAGGCTTGTGCCAGCTACGAGTTGGAACTGGTTCGGGCTCAGGACCGGATTGCCCATCCGCGGGTGCGGTTCGAGGCGACCTCGATCAGCCTTTGATTCTGCGTTGCCCCCATTCGCGAGCAGGCTCGCTCCCACATTTGATCTTCGGTATTGCATAGATCCAGTGTGGGAGCGGGCTTGCTCGCGAATGGCTATCTAACGAACACCATCAGCCTGAAAGACCAGCTCAGGCGTCGCCCTTGATTTCCTGATAGCGCTTTTCCAGCTCCTGACGAATCTGCCGACGCTGCTGGGCCTGCATATAGCGGCGCTTGTCTTCGCTGTTCTGCGGTTGCAGCGGTGGTACCGATGCAGGTTTACGCTGCTCATCCACCGCGACCATGGTGAAGAAGCAACTGTTGGTATGGCGCACCGAGCGTTCGCGGATGTTCTCGGTCACCACTTTGATGCCCACCTCCATGGAGGTGTTGCCGGTGTAGTTGACCGAGGCCAGGAAGGTCACCAGTTCGCCGACATGGATCGGCTCACGGAAAATGACCTGATCCACCGACAAGGTCACCACATAGCGGCCGGCATAACGGCTGGCGCAGGCGTAGGCCACTTCGTCGAGGTATTTGAGCAGGGTGCCGCCGTGAACATTGCCAGAGAAATTGGCCATGTCGGGGGTCATCAATACCGTCATCGACAGCTGGGCGTTTCCGGGTTCCATAGCATTCTCACGGGTCAAGGCCAGGTTTGAGGGATGCACCTCTGCGGGTGCCTCGGCGGTTTTTTTCAAACCAACAGTTATCGGGACGCCAGGTGCGGAGTCGCCGTCACGCCGGATCGATCTGTTTCCATATATTGCACCGCCTTTCTGCCAGAAGTCGCGGTGTTACCCTGCAAAAGCCCCGCCTCAAGGGCATTTCCTACGTGCAATTCCGATTTTTGTTCTGCTCGATCAGACTTTTCCTGCGTCCGGGGATCGAGCAATACCACCCAGGGAGTCTCACGCCATGCATGCCATCAGTTTCATTCAGGATCTGGCAGTGATCATGTTGATCGCAGGCGTGGTCACCGTGGTCTTTCATCGCCTGAAGCAACCGGTGGTACTGGGATACATCGTCGCCGGTTTCATCATTGGCCCGCACACCCCGCCATTCGGCCTGATCCACGACGAAGAAACCATCAAGACCCTGGCCGAGCTCGGTGTGATATTCCTGATGTTCTGCCTGGGCCTGGAGTTCAGCCTGCGCAAGTTGTTCAAGGTCGGTGCCACGGCATTCATCGCGGCATTCCTGGAAATCGTGCTGATGATCTGGATCGGCTACGAGATCGGTCGCTGGTTCGACTGGAACACCATGGATTCACTGTTCCTCGGCGCGATCCTGGCGATTTCCTCGACCACCATCATCGTCAAGGCGCTCAATGATCTGAAGCTGAAGAACGAGCGGTTTGCCCAGTTGATATTCGGAGTGCTGATCGTCGAAGACATTCTGGGCATCGGCATCATCGCGCTGCTGTCCAGCATCGCGGTCAGCGGTACGGTCAGCTCCGGCGAAGTGTTTTCCACGGTCGGCAAGCTGTCGCTGTTCATGATCGTCGCCTTGGTCATTGGCATCCTGATGGTACCGCGGTTGCTGGCCTACGTCGCCAGATTCGAAAGCAACGAAATGCTGCTGATCACGGTGCTGGGCCTGTGTTTTGGCTTCTGCCTGCTGGTGGTCAAGCTTGAATACAGCATGGTCCTCGGTGCATTCCTGATCGGCGCGATCATGGCGGAATCCCGGCAACTGCTGAAAATCGAGCGTTTGATTGAACCGGTTCGCGATCTTTTCAGTGCGATTTTCTTTGTGGCCATCGGGCTGATGCTCGATCCGGCGATCCTGCTTCAGTACGCCTGGCCAATCGCGGTAATCACCGTAGCCGTGGTGCTCGGCAAGATGTTGTCCTGCGGCCTTGGTGCATTTATCGCCGGCAATGACGGACGTACCTCGCTGCGAGTCGGGATGGGTCTTTCACAGATTGGCGAATTCTCTTTCATCATCGCGGCACTGGGCATGACGTTGCAGGTCACCAGTAACTTTTTATACCCCGTGGCTGTGGCGGTTTCGGTGATCACGACCTTGCTGACGCCTTATCTGATCCGTGCGGCCGATCCATTGTCGATCAAGCTCGCCAGCGCGATGCCAGAACGCTTGGGGCGGGTGCTGGGGATGTATGGCGAATGGCTGCGCAGCATCCAGCCGCAGGGTGAGGGCGCGTTACTGGCATCCATGATTCGCAGGATCTTGCTGCAGGTGGGAGTCAATCTGGCGCTGGTGATCGCGATCTTCTTCTCGGGCGCGTACTTCGCCGAACGCATGTCGGCTTACCTGCAAGGCTGGATCAGCGATCCGAGCTGGCAAAAGGCGTTGATCTGGGGCGGGGCGCTGTTGTTATCGCTGCCTTTTTTGATTGCGGCGTACCGCAAGCTAAAGGCGCTGTCGATGTTGCTCGCAGAAATGGGCGTGAAGCCGGAGATGGCCGGGCGCCACACGCAGCGAGTGCGCCGGGTGATCGCCGAAGTGATCCCGATCCTGTCGCTGTTGGTGATCTTTTTTCTGCTGGCAGCCTTGTCGGCCAGTATTCTGCCGACCAACAAGTTGCTGGTACTGATCGCCGTGGTCGCGGCCGCCGTGGCGGCGCTGTTGTGGCGCTGGTTCATTCGTGTGCATACGCGGATGCAGGTGGCGTTGCTGGAAACCCTCGACAATCACAAGGAGTCGTCCGGGCATTGACCACCCCGCGGCGTTGACTGGATCAGCTTTCCAGCCAGACGTCCCGTGCCCAGTGCCAGACAGACTCCCAGGTCTCTTCGGCGATCAGTTCTTCTTCGGCCTGCCAAAGCACCACGGTGCCGTCTTCTTCGACACAATAGTAGTCATCACCGTCCTGGCAGATCGGGATCAGGCTGCGATCGACGCCGGCGTCCCAGGCGTTGGCGGCAACGTCGGGCAGGTAGGTGTGGGATTGCGGGTCGGTCACGGTGACCGGTTCCAGGCTGCCGTAGACCACATCGCTGACGGTCAGCAGAAACTCTCTGAAGACGAACGGAATGTCGATGAACAGTTGTTCTTCGATTTCGACCAGCAGGTCTTCGTCGGGCAACTCCAAGGGGACCGGTACCGGTTCGTTGGCTTCACGCAGTTGTTCGATGATTTCTTCCACGTCCGGGATCCTCTTGCTTGTATGGCGCGGTTTATATGGGGCGGTTTATACAGTAGCTTGCTATAGATGCAACCGCGAAATAGAAAACCCCGGCCTGGGCCGGGGTTTTGTTTACAACAAGTGAAACGCGGAGGGTGATCAGCCGTTCTGGCGGATACCGGCCACCAGCCAAGGCTGGTTTTCGCCCTGTGCACGTTCCATGTTCCAGCTTTCGCTGAAGACTTCGCCCTGGTCGAAACGCGAGGTTTTCGACAGGCCAGTGAAGGTCAGGGTGGCGATGGTCTTGTCGGCGCGATCGTCCACACCGTCCAGTTGTACATTGAGGTTATCGATGTAGGTGGACTGGAAGCCGTCGCCCAGGTCAGCACGCTCACGCTTGAGGAACTCCAGCATTTGCGGGGTCACGAACTCGGCGATCTTGTCCATTTCGTTGGCGTCCCAGTGCTGTTGCAGGGACTGGAAGTGATTGCGTGCCGCTTCGACGAAGTTTCCTTCGTTGAACCAGGCTGGCGCGTTGATCACCGGGCGAGCGGCAACAGGCGCTGCCGAACCACCGAAGATCGAACCGCCGGCAGGCTTTTGTTCGAACGCCTCACGTTGCATCGGCGCGTGGCCGGCCGGAGCGTACTGCTCCTGCTGCTTGCGACGACGGGCGGCGATAAAGCGGAAGACCAGGAACGCAATGACGGCCATGATCAGGATGTCGAAGATCTGCATGCCCTGGAAGCCGTCACCCATGAACATGGATGCGAGCAGGCCACCGGCAGCGATACCGGCCAGTGGGCCGAGCCAGCGCGAAGCGCCACCGGCCTTGGCAGCAGCGCCAGCGGCACCGGCAGCACCAGCGGTCGCCGCAGCGCCGCCCATGCCTGGAGAAGAAGGAGCCATCTGGCTGGTCTGGTGAGTCGGCGCAGCGCCTGCGCTTTTGCCACCACCGAAGCGCTTGGCGGCATTGACGTCGAGACTCATCGTCAGGCCGATGCACAACGCCATGGCGATGCTAAGAAAACGTTTCATAAAGGGAATTCCCATTTGTGGAAGGCACGCGCGCCATGTTGCACAGGTGAAGTGTTGCTGGCTAGCGGCAGAGTGTTTCGGGCTTTTGCCTGACAGGTCGTGTTCAGCTCCAGTCAGTGCAATAAGGCCTTTTGACTTTGATCTGTCAGATGAGTGGACAGGGCTTGTAGGACGCTTGCCTAGCGTCGCAGGGCAAGCATGACCACTCCGGCCGTGATCAGGCCTATTCCGCCCCATTGGCGCAAGTCGAGTTTTTCACCCAGCAGGACAACGCCAAGGACAGCCACCAGCACCACGCTGAGTTTGTCCACTGGAGCAACCAGTGACGCCGGACCGACCTTGAGTGCGCGGAAATAGCAGATCCACGATGCACCGGTGGCAAGGCCCGACAACAGCAGGAACAGGTAGCTCTTCGCAGAGATCGATCCCAAGGACTGATATTGGCCCGTGGCGTACAAAATCAAGGCCAGGCTGACCAATACCACTATCGTACGCAGCAGGGTGGCGAAGTCGGAGTTGACGTTTTCGATGCCGACTTTCGCGAAAATGGCGGTCATTGCCGCGAATGCCGCGGATAACAGGGCCCAGAATGTCCAGGAGGAAAAAAAGCCCGTGCCCATGACGGTTCCTTGATTGCTTACATGAACCTGGAGACTACACAGAACCTTGTGGGAGCGGGCTTGCTCGCGAAAGCGGAGTGTCAGGCAACATCGATAGAGACTGATCCACCGTATTCGCGAGCAAGCCCGCTCCCACATTGATCCTTCGACGATCTTTAGATTGCTTCCAGTTTGGCATACCCCAGCATCAACCACTTGCTGCCTTCGCTGAAGTTCACCTGCACCCGGGCCTGAGCGCCGGCGCCTTCGAAGTTGAGGATCACGCCGTCACCGAAGATCGAGTGGCGCACAGTCTGGCCCAGGCTGAAGCCGGTCTGCGGAATCTCGCTGCCGCTGAACAGGTTGCTGCCACTCATCGACTGGTTGCCACCGAACGGACGGCTGACGCTGTTGGACAGCCGCACCTCCTGAATCAGGCCTTTCGGAACTTCGCGTACGAAGCGCGACACCTTGTTGTAGGTCTCGCTGCCATAAAGGCGCCGGGTTTCGGCGAAGGTCATCACCAGATTCTGCATGGCCCGGGTGATGCCTACGTAGGCCAGACGACGCTCTTCCTCCAGGCGGCCGGGTTCTTCCAGGCTCATCTTGTGCGGGAACAGGCCTTCTTCCATGCCCACCAGGAACACGTAAGGGAACTCCAGGCCTTTGGCGCTGTGCAGGGTCATCAGCTGGATGCTGTCTTCGTGCTCGTCGGCCTGCGTGTCGCCGGCCTCCAGCGATGCGTGACCAAGGAATGCTGCCAATGGCGTCAGGTCTTCGTCTTCTTCGCTGTTTTCGAAGTTGCGCGCGGCGCTGACCAGTTCCTCAAGGTTTTCTACCCGGGCCTGGCCTTTCTCGCCTTTTTCCGCTTCGTGATAGGCGATCAGCCCCGACTGCTCGATGACGGTCTGGGTCATCAGGTGCAGCGGCATTTCTATGCACTTGGCAGCGAGGTTCTCGATCAGCTCGATAAACGCGCCGAGGGCACCGGCCGCACGACCGGTCAGGCCTTTGTTGGCCACCAGTTGGCGCATCGCTTCCCACATCGACACATCGCTGTGGCGCGCATGGTCGCGGATCGCTTCGACGGTTTTCTCGCCGATGCCGCGGGCCGGCACGTTGATGACCCGTTCCAGCGCAGCATCGTTACCGCGGCCTTCGAGCAAGCGCATGTAGGCCATGGCGTTCTTGATTTCGGCGCGTTCGAAGAAGCGCTGACCACCATAGATGCGGTAGGGAATGCGCTCGCGCAGCAAGGCTTCTTCCAGAACCCGCGATTGGGCGTTGGAGCGGTACAGAATCGCGATATCGCTGCGAGACAAGCCGGTTTTCAGCGCGCTTTCGATGGTTTCGACAACGTAGCGTGCTTCGTCGTGCTCGTTGAAGGCGGCGTACAGGTTGATCGCTTCGCCGTCGCCGCCGTCAGTCCACAGCTCTTTGCCCAGGCGCCCGGTGTTGTTGGCGATCAAGGCGTTGGCAGCCTTCAGGATGCCGGCGGTGGAGCGATAGTTCTGCTCCAGGCGAATGGTTTCGGCGTCCGGGAAGTCTTCGGAATACTGGTAGATGTTCTCGATTTTGGCGCCGCGCCAGCCGTAGATCGACTGGTCGTCGTCGCCCACCACCATCAGGCTGTCGCCACCCTTGGCCAACATGCGCAACCAGGCGTATTGCACGGCGTTGGTGTCCTGGAACTCGTCCACCAGAATGTGCCGGAAGCGCTTTTGATAGTGAGCGAGCAGGCCTGGGTGATCGCGCCACAGATCGAGTGCGCGCAGCAGCAATTCGGAGAAGTCGATGACACCGGCACGCAGGCAGGCGGCCTCGTAGGCCTCATAGATACCGCGCATGGTTGCCAGGAACAGGTCGCCACTGGCTTGAATGTGTTGCGGGCGCAGGCCTTCGTCTTTCTGGCCGTTGATGAACCATTGGGCCTGACGGGCCGGCCAGCGTTGCTCATCCAGGCCGAGCTCGCGGATCACCCGCTTGACCAACCGCTGCTGGTCATCGCTGTCGAGAATCTGGAAGGTCTGGCTTAAGCCCGCTTCCTGCCAGTGTGCCCGCAGAAGGCGGTGCGCCAGGCCGTGGAAGGTGCCAACCCACATGCCGGCCGGGTTGATACCCATCAACTGCTCGATGCGCTGGCGCATCTCGGCAGCGGCCTTGTTGGTGAAGGTCACCGACAGGATGGAGTGGGGCGAGGCGTTTTCGACCTGGATCAACCAGGCGATACGGTGCACCAGCACTCGGGTTTTACCGGAACCAGCACCGGCCAGGACCAACTGACGACCCACGGGGGCCGCTACGGCCTGGCGTTGGGCATCGTTGAGGGAGTTCAGCAGAAGGGAGAGATCATCGCGCATCGGGGCATTCTAGGGGGCAGCGACACACCGGGCAAACCCCGCTTCGCTTTAACCGATGAAAGTTATGCGAAGGACGACCGGTCAGTCATCGGCTGCAGGCATTGGCGGGGCGTGCCTTCAGCATTTTCAGCGGCATCGGCGTCCGAAAAATTTGGCGATTTATTGATCAGCAGCAGTTTGGTCCGGGCAATTGCTTGTGTATGCTCCGAGCAGTTTCGGGCACATGCTCATCATTATAAGAACAAGAACATCGCCTATGACCCTCAGCTTCGACCTGTCGGGCCCCACTGTGGAGCCCCGGGTGATCCGTAAACAGTACGCCATGGAAATGGCGGTCGAACGCACGCGCCTGTTGTATCAAGGCTCGCTGCTGCCCACGTTGTTCATGCTGATCAATGGCCTGGTCTGTGCCGGTTTGCTCTGGAGCCCGCAGCGCTATTTCCTGGTCAGTGTCTGGCTGGTGTGGTTGTTGTCATTGGTGGCATTGCGGGTGATTCAGGTCGCAGCCTTTGATTCGGCCATTCCCAACCGTCAGGCCCATCCCATCTGGCGGCGGATGTTTTTGCTGGGCTCCGGCCTCACCGGTCTGACCCTGGCCGGTGCCGGCATCGCCCTGGTTCCCGCCGATACTTTCATTCAGCAAGCCTGGGTCTTCGGCCTCATCGGTGCCGCAGCGCTCTCGGCCAGCGTGGCTTATGCGGTCAGCTTGCCGGCCTTCCTGTCATTCACCTTGCCCTGCCTGTTGCCGGCCATCGCCTATATGTTTTGGGGGGCTGACGAACAGCAGCAAGGTTGGGGCTGGTTCGGGCTGATCCTGCTCGGTGCGTTGAGCGTGGTTGCCTGGCAAGTCAATCGATTGATCGATCGGGGCTTGATGCGACGCTTTCAGAACCAGGCACTGATCGAGCATCTGCAGCAGGCGCAAAGCTGCAGTGATCAGCTCAATCAGAAGCTGGCCAAGGAGATAGAACAGCGCCGACGTGCCGAGGACGAATTGCGAGAGATCCAGGTCGACCTGGAAAACCGGGTGGCTCAGCGCAGCCTGGAACTGGACGCCGCCAATCAGGCACTGAGCAAGAGTGAGGCGCGCCTGGCGCTGGCATTGAAGGCCAGCGAGTTGGGGTTGTGGGACTGGAATCTGCAAACCGACGAAGTCCATCACACACAAATTCAGGAATTGTTCGGCCTGGAGCCGGAACAGGTCACGGCGATATTGCGTCACCTCAAGCCGCGTCTTCACCCCGAGGATCTTCCTGCGCTGAAAAGGGCGCTGGTCGAGCATTTGAAGGGCCGCACCGAGGACTATCAAATCGAGTATCGCGTGCGGCATGGCGACGGCCACTGGGTCTGGATCGAGGACCGCGGGCGAGCAGTCGAGCGTGCCGACAACGGCCGGGTGATTCGCATGGTCGGCACTCGCCGCGATATCAGCGCCAGCAAAAGTCTGGAAGAGCAGCGGCAATTGGCGGCGACCGTGTTCGAGGCGGCCAGCGAAGGGATCGTGATTTTCGATCCTAACTACGTCCTGATCGCGATCAATCAAGCCTTCAGTCGGGTGACCGGTTATGACATCGACGACATGATCGGACGCAATGTCGTCGAGTTGCCATGCAGTCGCGATGCGCGCAGGCATTACGCCGCGATACATCAGGCGCTGGAGCAGCAAGGCAGCTGGCAGGGCGAATTGGTGGAAACCCGCAAGAACGGCGAGATGTATCCGCAATGGCTGCAACTGAATGCCGTGCGCGATGCCCGGGGAAATGTGAGCCATATTGTGGGCTTCTTCGCTGATCTCTCGGCTCGTCGAGAGTCCGAACAGCGTATGCGCTATCTGACCCATTACGACGAACTTACCGGTCTGGCCAACCGCGCGATGTTTCGCGAACGACTCAACGAGGCTCATCAACGAGTGCGGCAGGGCGGTTATCGCAGCCTGGCGTTGCTGCACATCAATCTCGATCGGTTCAAGCAACTCAACGACAGCCTGGGGCATGAAGTCGCCGATCAGTTATTGCAGAAAATGGCCCGGCGACTGGTGAATGCATTGCCTGAAGCAGACACCATCGCGCGCCTTTCCGGTGATGAGTTTGCCGTGCTGTTCAATTCCTACGGCAACCTTTCGAGCCTGGCGAGGGTGGCGACTCGTCTGGCGAACAAGTTGCGTTTGCCGGTGACCATTGACGGGCATGAGCTGGTGCTCAGCGCGTCGATGGGCATCAGCTTGTTGCCGGACAGCGCGCGGGAAATATCGGCACTGGTCAGTCAGTCGAACATGGCAATGCAGCACGCCAAACACCTGGGAGGCGATAATTTCCAGTTTTACACCGACAGCTTGCAAGCCAGCACGTTGGAGCGTTTACAGCTGGAAAACCACTTGCGCAAAGCCATCGAAGACAAACAACTGAAGGTGTTTTACCAACCGAAACTGTGCCTGGCCACTGGCAGGTTGAATGCCGCCGAAGCCTTGGTGCGTTGGGATCATCCGACCATGGGCCGCGTGCCGCCGGGGGATTTCATTGGCCTGGCTGAAGAAACCGGATTGATCGGCCCGATCGGTGAGTTCGTGCTGCGTCAGGCCTGCTGGCAAGCCTGTGAGTGGCAACGGCAGGGACTCGAAGCAATTCGGGTGTCGGTCAATCTGTCGGTGCATCAATTGCGCCAAGGCAAGCTGGTCAGTCTGGTGCGGCAGGTGCTGGAAGAGACCGGGCTGGCGCCGCAACTGCTGGAGCTGGAACTCACCGAAAGCCAGTTGCTGGACAGCGTCGAACACATCATCGCAACCTTCCAGCAGTTGCGTGATCTCGGGGTGAAACTGGCCATTGACGATTTTGGCACTGGTTACTCATCCCTGAGCTATCTCAAGCGGATCCCGGTGGATTACGTGAAGATTGATCAGGCGTTTATTCGTGGCTTGGGTGAGGGCAGCGAAGACGCGGCGATTACCCGGGCAATCATTGCCATGGCCCACGGCCTGAAGCTTAAGGTCGTGGCGGAAGGAGTGGAGCGCGGAGAACAGCTTGAGTTCCTGAAAGCCGAGCGCTGCGATGAGGTACAGGGCTATTTGATCAGCCGCCCGGTTGAGGCTGAGACGTTGGCAGGTTTGCTGCACGCGCAAGCCGCAAGCTGACGAGGAGGCGTCCCGCCTGACGTGTCGGGCAGGACGCCTGAGATGCCGGAAGACTTATATGTTTTTACTGGGTAATCAATACTTCATCTATATGGTGCAGCAATTTGCCTTCGTAGAAAATGCTGACGCCGGTGACATTGGAATTGCCCGTTACTTTGTACTCAACAACTTTGTCTGTTTCGACCTGCAAGAAGACTCCATCGGACTCTTCCAGTTTTAGTTCCAGGCGCAGATCAAAGGATTTGTCTTGCAGTGCGGTCATTTCCAGTTTTGGTGTGAAACCCGGGTGGGCAACGGTTACGGTGCCGTAGGCGCGGAACGAAGCGGCGCCGGGCATGCGGTCAATTTGTGCGGCCCAGTCTTTTGTTTTAATACTCATAATATGTAGCTCCTTTAATTAATTTTTTGCTTCCTGCGGCATCAATATATTCAATTGAAATTGCTATCGGTTGAGGTTTCTTTGTTGGTTTTGTAAGGCTGTGTGTTCTGTTGTTAATCAGTCGCAGCGAATCGTATATGATTTTCATTTGATAACTTAAGATGCTTTTGTCCTTTAAATTCGTGCAGCCGACGGCGCACCTGGACGGACGCCATGAGTGCTACATGAAGCGCGGGCACCTGAAATCGAGGGATTCGGTAACGCATTGAGCAGGCAAAAAGCCGATTCATGTAGTATAACTACAAGCGTGCTACATCCCCGGCACTTGCCAATAACAAAGAGTCCAGCCCTTTGAATCTGCTGCAACACATCGCCCAGTCTCGCCACCTGTTACGCAAGTCGGAGCTCAAGGTCGCCGACCACGTGCTGCTTGATCCTGCGGCCGTGATGCACAGTTCGATGGCCGACCTGGCCCACAGCGTGGGCATCAGCGAACCGACCATCGTGCGTTTTTGCCGTGCCATCGGTTGTTCCGGCTTTCAGGACCTGAAGCTGAAGCTGGCCCAGAGCCTGGCGGCAGGTGCAAGTTTTGGCCAGTTTGCGATCCATGAGGATGATTCGGTCGCTGACTACAGCCTGAAAATCTTCGACACCACCCTGCATACGCTGATGGAGGTTCGCGAGAAACTCGATCCGCTGGAATTGCAGCGGGCGGTGACGCTGATGTCCCAGGCCCAGCGTGTCGAGTTCTATGGCTTTGGTGCCTCGGGTGCGGTCGCGGCGGACGCCCAGCACAAGTTCTTCCGCTTGCTGCTCACCGCTGCGGCGTATTCCGACCCGCACATGCAGGCGATGTCGGCCGTGACGCTCAAGCCAACCGACGTGGCGATCTGCATTTCCCAGTCCGGGCGTTCCAAGGACCTGCTGATCACTGCCAACCTGGTGCGTGAAAGCGGTGCCTCGTTGATCACCTTGTGCCCGAGCCAGACGCCGTTGGCCGAACTGTCTACGGTCAATCTGGCAATCGATGTGCATGAAGACACTGAAATCTATACGCCGCTGACTTCGCGTATCGCCCACCTGGTGGTGATCGACGTGCTGGCGATGGGCGTGGCCATGGCGCGTGGCCCGAGCCTGGTCAACCACCTCAAGAGCGTCAAGCGCAGCCTGCGCAGCTTGCGGTTGTCGCCCAAGTCGGTGAAAGCGCTGGACGATTGAGCCAGGCCTGAGATTGCATTAAGGTCGTTCCGACCTTATCGCGAGCAAGCTCGCTCCCACATTTGATCGTGCACGCCGCAGAACTTGTGGGAGCGAGCTTGCTCGCGATGGCGGCCTCGAATGCACCGCAATTTTCATCAGTTTGTAACCCCCAAGCCGCCAAACCGTCATCCCCCGCGCCTATCTTGAAACTCCCGTACTCGCCTTGGGAGACTCGAAATGGCCATGCCCTACGAAGAACGCAACAGCGCTGTCAAAACCCGTCGTCAGCAAGAAGATCAGCGCCGCATGGAATTCCGTCGCGCCATCGAAGATCGCTGCGAACGCCGCCAGCTTCTGGCCGAAATTGGCGATTTTCCGGAGTTGGAACTCAACTTCTGGCAGGCAACTCCCTCGACTTCCCGTCGAAACGCTCAACCAGCGCGCTGATTTGAATCCGTTCACTACGGATAAACGCCAGGAAGGCGTGAGCCACCGGTGACAGGCGTTTCGCCTTGGCCTGCACCAGGCACCAACTGCGAAACAGTGGCAGCTCTTCGACCGGTAGCTCGATCAGCCCACCGGTTGCCAGTTCAAGGTTCAGGGCGTGGCGCGTCAACAGCGCAACGCCCAGGCCTGCCAGTACACATTCTCGCTGGGCTTCGGCAGACGAGACTTCCTGAGTCTGGTTGAAGTGCACGCGTTTCTCTTTGAAGTATTCTTCGCACGCCAGCCGCGTCCCGGAGCCTGGCTCGCGCAGCAGCAGTGTGTAGGGTTCGAGA
Source organism: Pseudomonas sp. BF-R-24 (assembly GCF_019947335.1). NCBI lineage: Bacteria > Pseudomonadati > Pseudomonadota > Gammaproteobacteria > Pseudomonadales > Pseudomonadaceae > Pseudomonas > Pseudomonas sp. BF-R-24. The sequence goes on along the minus strand of NZ_JAGYGG010000004.1, from coordinate 86,180 downwards.
TCCTGCAAGCGCAGCGGCCCCATATGACACAGCGGGTGATCCGGTGGCGCCACGGCGACGATCGGGTTGTTCAGGAACGGCAGGAATTCCAGGCCCATGTCCTGAGGCACCATGGACATGATCACCAGGTCATCGCGGTTGTCCGACAGGCGCCGAATGACCTGACCGCGATTGACCACCGTCAGTTGCAGGTTCACTTCCGGGTGCTGGCGTTTGAACGCGGCAAACAGATGCGGCACGAAGTATTTGGCGCTGGATTCCACCGCCAGTTTCAATTGCCCCTGCAACGAACCCTGCATGTCCGACAGTTGCATGTCGAGGTTTTCCAGGCGTCCGAAAATATCCCGGCTGGCCCGCTGTAACGCTTCAGCCGCTTCGGTCATGTAGAGTTTTTTGCCGACGTAATCGAACAAAGGCTGGCCAATCAGCTCCTCAAGTTGACGAATCTGCAGGCTGACGGCAGGTTGTGTGAGCGACATTTCCTCGGCCGCGCGACTGTACGACCGCAAATCACAGACCTCGTTGAAGATCTGCAATTGTCGTAAAGTCATACGCATCAATGACTTACGCATTTTTTGATCACTCTCGTCGCTGGCTGGTGAATCAACTATAAGTCTTTACTTATGCACGACCCAATAATTATTCATTTTTGTTAATCCCTTGTGAGCGCTAGTGTGGACCTGCGACCAAATTGAAACATTTGGTCACGCGTCGACCTGGTCTAGCAGGTCGTGGGTACCACCGGCTCAAGGGAATTTCCAAGTGATAACAAAGATCCTGATCGCCAACCGTGGTGAGATTGCCGTACGAATCGTACGTGCCTGCGCCGAAATGGGCATTCGCTCGGTCGCGATCTACTCCGATGCCGACCGTCATGCCTTGCACGTCAAGCGAGCGGACGAGGCCCACAGCATTGGTGCCGAGCCACTGGCCGGTTACCTGAACCCGCGCAAGCTGGTGAACCTGGCTGTGGAAACCGGTTGCGATGCACTGCACCCAGGCTACGGCTTCCTTTCGGAAAACGCCGAGCTGGCGGAGATCTGCGCCGAGCGCGGGATCAAGTTCATTGGCCCATCGGCCGAAGTGATTCGCCGCATGGGCGACAAGACCGAAGCCCGTCGCAGCATGATCAAGGCCGGTGTACCGGTGACCCCGGGCACTGAAGGCAACGTGTCGGGCATCGAAGAAGCCCTGACCGAAGGCGATCGTATCGGTTACCCGGTGATGCTCAAGGCCACTTCCGGTGGTGGCGGTCGCGGCATTCGTCGCTGCAACAGCCGTGAAGAGCTCGAACAGGCTTTCCCGCGGGTCATTTCCGAAGCCACCAAGGCTTTTGGTTCGGCGGAAGTGTTCCTGGAAAAATGTATCGTCAATCCGAAGCACATTGAAGCGCAAATTCTTGGCGACAGCTTCGGCAACGTGGTGCACCTGTTCGAACGTGACTGCTCGATCCAGCGCCGCAACCAGAAACTGATCGAAATCGCCCCAAGCCCACAGCTGACCCCGGAACAGCGCGCCTATATCGGCGACCTGTCGGTGCGCGCAGCCAAGGCCGTGGGATACGAGAACGCCGGCACCGTGGAGTTCCTGCTCGCCGAGGGCGAGGTGTACTTCATGGAGATGAATACCCGGGTGCAGGTGGAACACACCATCACCGAAGAAATCACCGGCATCGACATTGTCCGCGAGCAGATTCGCATTGCCTCCGGCCTGCCGCTTTCGGTGAAACAGGAAGACATCCAGCACCGCGGCTTCGCCCTGCAATTCCGGATCAACGCCGAAGACCCGAAGAACAACTTCCTGCCGAGCTTCGGCAAGATCACCCGTTACTACGCTCCCGGCGGCCCCGGCGTGCGAACCGACACGGCGATCTATACCGGCTACACCATTCCACCGTACTACGACTCCATGTGCCTGAAACTGGTGGTGTGGGCGCTGACCTGGGAAGAGGCGATGGACCGTGGCTTGCGCGCCCTGGATGACATGCGTCTGCAAGGGGTCAAGACCACCGCCGCGTACTACCAGGAAATCCTGCGTAACCCGGAATTCCGTAGCGGCCAGTTCAACACCAGCTTCGTTGAAAGCCACCCTGAACTGACCAACTACTCGATCAAGCGCAAACCCGAAGAGCTGGCCCTGGCCATCGCCGCCGCCATCGCCGCCCACGCAGGCCTGTGAGGAATAGAACAATGAGCAAACAAATCCACGTTACCGACACTATCCTGCGCGACGCCCACCAATCGCTGCTCGCCACCCGCATGCGCACCGAAGACATGCTGCCGATCTGCGACAAGCTCGACAAAGTCGGCTACTGGTCGCTGGAGTGCTGGGGCGGCGCGACGTTCGACGCCTGCGTACGTTTCCTGAAAGAAGATCCGTGGGAGCGTCTGCGCCAGCTGCGCGCCGCGCTGCCTAACACCCGCCTGCAAATGTTGTTGCGCGGCCAGAACCTGCTGGGCTACCGCCACTACAGCGACGACGTGGTCAAAGCCTTCGTGGCCAAGGCAGCGGTCAACGGCATCGACGTGTTCCGCATCTTCGACGCCATGAACGACGTGCGTAACCTGCGCGTGGCCATCGAAGCGGTGAAAGCCGCCGGCAAACACGCCCAGGGCACCATCGCCTACACCACCAGCCCGGTGCACACCATCGAGGCGTTCGTGAACCAGGCCAAGCAAATGGAAGCCATGGGTTGCGACTCAGTGGCGATCAAGGACATGGCCGGCCTGCTGACCCCGTACGCCACCGGCGAACTGGTCAAGGCTCTGAAAGCCGAGCAATCGTTGCCAGTGTTCATTCACTCCCACGACACTGCTGGCCTGGCCGCGATGTGCCAAATGAAGGCCATCGAAAACGGCGCCGATCACATCGACACCGCGATCTCCAGCTTCGCCTGGGGCACCAGCCACCCGGGTACCGAGTCGATGGTCGCCGCCCTTAAAGGCAGCGAGTTCGACACCGGCCTGAACCTGGAACTGCTGCAAGAGATCGGTCTGTACTTCTACGCAGTGCGCAAGAAGTACCACCAGTTCGAAAGCGAGTTCACCGCCGTCGACACCCGTGTTCAAGTCAACCAGGTACCGGGCGGGATGATTTCCAACCTGGCCAACCAGTTGAAAGAGCAGGGTGCGCTCAACCGCATGAGCGAAGTGCTGGCCGAAATCCCGCGCGTTCGTGAAGACCTCGGCTTCCCGCCGCTGGTGACCCCGACTTCGCAGATCGTCGGTACCCAGGCGTTCTTCAACGTGCTGGCCGGCGAGCGCTACAAGACCATCACCAACGAAGTGAAGCTGTACCTGCAAGGCGGCTACGGCAAGGCGCCGGGCACCGTGAACGAACAACTGCGTCGCCAGGCCATCGGCAGCGAAGAGGTTATCGACGTTCGCCCGGCCGACCTGCTCAAGCCGGAAATGGCCAAGCTGCGTGCCGATATCGGTGCCTTGGCCAAGTCTGAAGAAGACGTGCTGACCTACGCCATGTTCCCGGACATCGGTCGCAAGTTCCTCGAGGAACGCGCCGCTGGCACCCTCACGCCAGAGGTTCTGCTGCCGATTCCTGAAGCGGGTGGCGTGGCCTCTGCCGGTGGCGAAGGTGTGCCGACCGAGTTCGTCATCGACGTGCACGGTGAAACCTACCGCGTCGACATCACCGGTGTTGGCGTCAAGGCCGAAGGCAAGCGTCACTTCTACCTGTCCATCGACGGCATGCCGGAAGAAGTGGTGTTCGAGCCGCTCAACGAATTTGTCGGCGGCGGCAGCAGCAAGCGCAAGCAAGCCACTGCACCGGGTCACGTCAGCACCACCATGCCGGGCAACATCGTCGACGTGCTGGTCAAGGAGGGCGACACCGTCAAGGCAGGCCAGGCCGTGTTGATCACAGAAGCGATGAAGATGGAAACAGAAGTCCAGGCAGCCATCGCCGGTAAAGTCACCGCCATTCACGTGGCCAAGGGCGACCGGGTGAACCCGGGCGAGATCCTGATCGAGATCGAAGGCTGAGTTAACAGCCTCGATACAACGCTTTATACCTCGGGGGGGCATGTGCTCCCCTTTTTTTATGCCTGCAAATCCGTGCCTGAAAAACCTGTGGGAGCGGGCTTGCTCGCGATAGCGGAGCATCAGTCTCAACAATTGCTGAATGTGATGCCGCCATCGCGAGCAAGCTCGCTCCCACAGGTGCTGTGTCCCATCAGTGAAGCGGGTGTGAATTGATCAAGAGCTCGCTCGGGATGGCGTAATTCCAGGCGCTGACGATTACCCGCGACACTCCACCAACGACTTCACCTGCCCCGAACCGGTCTGGTTCTCATTGCTCAGCCACTTTTCAAACCCCGCACCAATCGCCGGCCACTCCGAATCCAGGATCGAATACCACGCCGTATCCCGGTTCTGTCCCTTGACCACCATGTGCTGGCGAAACACACCCTCAAAACTGAAGCCCAAACGCTCGGCAGCATATTTGGAGCGAGCGTTGGCGTTGTTGCATTTCCATTCCAGGCGACGGTAACCCAAGGCAAAGGATTCCTTGGCCAGAAGGTAAACCGCCTCTGTGCTTTTCGGCGAGCGCTGCATCGGGGCGCCGAAGGTGACGTGGCCGATTTCGATGCGGCCCTGGGCCGGGACGATGGACATCAGGCTGAGAATGCCCTGGACCTCGCCGCTGACGCGGTCGATCACGCTGAAGAAATACGGATCGCTGCTGGTCGCGTGGTTGTTCAGCCAGTCGTTGAAGACGCTGCGCTCCGGGAAGGGGCCGTAAGGCAGGTAGTCCCACAATTTCGGGTCAGCGCCCGGGCCTTGCAGGGCCTTGAACAGGTCGTCGCCGTGGCGCGCCGGGTCGAGTCTTTCCAGGCGGATGTAACGCCCTTCGATCAGTTGAGTCGTGGGGGGCGGGACGCCTTTCCAGTCGGCGAGTGAAATCGACATGCTGTTCTCCTTGAACCTAGATGGCTTTGCGAAACTGGATGAAACCGGGGCGTTCGGCGATGCGCTCGTAGAGCTGGATCGCGGTGGCATTGGTTTCGTGGGTCAGCCAGTGGACCTTGTTGCAACCGTCGGCCTTGGCTGTGGTGTAGACGAACTCGATCAACTGGCGGCCGACGCCGGTACCACGGGTTTGCGGGACCACCAACAAGTCTTGCAGGTAGCAGGAGTTTTCGATGGCCCAGTTCGAACGATGGTAGATGAAGTGCACCATGCCCACCGCTTTGTCATCGGCCCAGGCGAGGGCGGCGTGGGTCGGTTCGCTCGGGTCGAGCATGCGCTGCCAGGTGCTTTGAGTGACGGTATCCGCAAGTTCGGTGTTGTAGAAGCGCAGGTAGGCTTGCCACAGCGGCAACCATGCCGCGTGATCACCGGCGGTGACTTGGCGAATGTCGATCTGACTCATGGTGATTTCCTTAGCGCATCAATTGGGCGAGGGTTTGGTCGTTGACGTCGGGGCTGGCGGCCAGGCCTTTGCGCACGCCGGCGATGTCGGCGGGGCTGCGGTTCTGGCTGAGCTTGCGCTTGCCTTCCAGACGGTCGATGGGAATGGCGAAACCGACGATGGCCTTGAGCATGCCGTCGATGTAATCGGCGGGGGCATCGGCCACTGACCACGGTTGGGCGCGGCCAGCTTCATGACGATCGGTGAGGGTGCTGACGATGTCGAGCAGCCGCCCGCCATCACTGAAGGTTTCGGCTCGGCCATAGGCGTGTACGGCGACGTAGTTCCAGGTTGGCACGACTTTGCCGTGTTCGGCCTTGCTCGGGTAGAAGCCAGGGCTGACGTAGGCGTCGGCACCGGCAAAAATCAGCAGGGCTTCGGCGCCGTCGCGCAGGTCTTTCCACTGTGGATTGGCTTTGGCCAGATGTCCGTACAACGTGCCGTTCGAGCCTTGTTCGCAATGCAGCAGCACCGGTACATGGCTGGCTTGCAGGCCGCTTTCACCGTGGGTCACCAATATGGCGAGACGGGTGGCGAGGATCAGTTCATGCAGTTGGGACAACTCGTCGATGGCAAAAGCACGTGGCGTGTACATGGAGATATTTCCCTTGGCGAATGTCTGCATCCTAGGCAGGCTATTGGTCTGTTGTAAGAGCCATTAATGACCAATTTCATAGGTCCATTGTGATGACTAGCGAACCACTGTCCCTGACCTTCAACCCGGCAGGTATCGAACTTGATCGTCGCCAGGGGCTGAGTCGTCAGCTCTACCAGGCATTGCGCACGCGTGTGTTGGACGGGCGACTGGCCAGCGGTACGCGTCTGCCTGCCAGTCGTGATCTGGCAGCCGCGCTGGCGATTTCCCGCAACAGCGTAGTGCGCGCCTACGATCAGTTGTACGCCGAAGGGTTTATCGAAGGGCGGGTAGGCGATGGGACTTATGTCGCGCAACTGCCCCAGGCAACCGTGCCGGCAAAAAAACTATCCACAAAAGTATCCACAGGGTTTTCAACAGGGTTACCCACAACCTTATCCACAAATTGGCTCGATTTACCTGTGGATTCATCCAGCAAAGTTATCCACAGTGGTGCATTGACTCGCGTCGAAAAGAACCATTTACCCATGCCGCCCAGTGGTCCGCCCAAGGCTTTTCGGGTTGGTGTTCCGGCGTTCGATCTGTTTCCATTCGAGGTCTGGGCCAAGCTGAATGCGGCTTTCTGGCGTAAACCGGACTTGCAGCAGCTGTGTTATGGCGACCCGGCCGGCGATGCGCGCTTGCGCGGGATGATCGCCGCGTATTTGCGCAGTTCCCGTGGCATGCAGTGCACGGCTGAGCAAATTGTGATCACCAGTGGCGCGCAGCAGGGGATCAGCCTTTGTGCACAGTTGCTGGTGGAGCCGGGCGACGGCGTGGCGATCGAGAATCCGGGGTATCGGGCGGCGGGTCATGCGTTCGTCGTGGCGGGTGCACGGCTGCATGGGGTGACGGTGGACAGCGAGGGCATCGATTGCAGTGAACTGGCAAAGCTCAGTGATTGTCGGCTGACCTACGTCACGCCGTCACACCAGTATCCCACCGGCGTGGTCATGAGTCTGGCGCGACGCCTGGAGTTGCTGGCCTGGGCAGAGCGCACCCAGGGCTGGATCGTCGAGGACGATTACGACGGGGAGTACCGCTACAGCGGTGCACCGCTGGCGCCTTTGGCGGCGCTGGATCGGCAAGGCCGGGTGCTTTACGTGGGCACGTTCGGCAAGGTGGCGTTTCCAGCATTGCGCCTGGGTTATCTGGTGTTGCCTGCGGGTCTGGTGGAAGCCTTTGCCCAGCGTCGTGCAGTGGATGTTCGACATTCGGAAGTCAGTACCCAAGCAGTGATGGCCGAGTTCATGGCGGCGGGACACTTCCAGCGGCATATCCGCCGGATGCGCCGTGCGGCGCTGAGTCGGCGTAATACCCTGCTCAATGGCTGGCCGCTGGACATGCCTGGCGTCGGCCCATTACCCACAGTCGCCGCCGGGCTGCACATGACCGTGCCGATCGATAGTGTGGCGCGTGAGCAAGAACTGATCGAATTGGCACGTGGCGTCGATGTCGAGATCAATGGTTTGAGCAGTTATTGGCTGCCGGACTCCACCACCCCGGTCGATCAACGCGCCGGGCTGGTGCTGGGCTTTGCGGCAGTGCCTGAGAAATCGATCGAGGCGGCACTGGAGCGATTACGCTCGGTGTGGCGTGCTCGCTGAAGTGGGCGGGTGATCAACCCGTCCGTGTTCACACATCAGGGTGTGTATCGAGTGACTGGGTGCTCGGTCATCGCCATTTTACTTTTTGACGTTAGAGGCTTTTTGAAAAGAACAGTGTGCGTGCCAGTTGCGGGCTGATCGCGCTGCGATAAATGGCGATCACCTGGCTGCTGGAGGCCGAACTCAGGTCGACACCCCCGGCCATCATCCGTTGCTCACGCAGTTTCAAATGGGCGGCGGTAAATGCCTCGGCAGGCGTGTCGGACCCGGTGTAGTGGAAATGCGCGTACCACAATGGTTGCCCGGTGCCTCGCTCGCGAATCTCGTATTCCTCCAGGTAATCCTTGCGCGGGCCCTTGAGTCGGCGTCGCTCACCGCTGCGCACGATATCAATTTCATTTTTGCTCGACAGCCATTCGACGCGGGCCGCCGTGGGCGGCTGTTGCTTGATCATCTCGATCCGGATCCGGTAGCCCTCGGCATACAGTCGATCACGTGCCGCGTTCAAGTCAGCACCCAGTGTTGTCGTGGTGTCGGTCGTATTCGAAGCGGTCAGGGTCTGCTCGAGCATCTTCGCGCTTTTGTCGAGCTGTTCGGCTTTGTGCTGGAACAACTCTTCGATTTCCACCGGGATGCGGCCGGTTTTTTTCGCGCTCGCTTCGGTTTGCCGAATGAAGTTGTCCACACCGTCGAGCAGTGTCTGGCCTTGCGCGATTTGGGTGTCGAGGTCAGTCGCCTGGACGGTCGGGCGGCGACGTCGGGGTTGCACGCGCTCAATCCAGACGCCGGGTGTTTTTTCGTGAAAGGTGGCGATCACTTTGCCGGTCAAGGGGGATTTCACATCCAGCAGGATCGGCTCTCCCGAGCCCGAAGGACGCACTTCGCCAACGACCGTGCCCTTGAAGCGCGTCTTGACCACCCGTTTGTGCGATGCCGGCACGGGCCTTGAAGGGCCGGGGCGGGGCTCCACCGGCTGTTGTTCACGCAGCAATTGCGCCAGATTAGCTTCAGTGTCCTGCTGGAATTCACTGATCCGTGTACGTACGTGTTTGAACGGTTGCTCCAGAACCGCGTCCTTGTGGGTGAGGCTGAAGTCTTCGAAGAACTGGTCGATAGCGGCAAACTGTTCGAGCATGCCGTTGAGGCCTTCTATGCGTTCGCCTGTCGCCCATGCACTGTCTTGCAGCATCAGCTCTTGCGAGGTCTGGATAACCAGATTGGTGGTGTCGAGCAGGCGCTCGAATGCGCTCCTGGCGTCGATCAGAGCGGCACTGTTACCTTCTTTCAGGCAGACGTCGCGGGCCAGCGAAACCTGGAGCGCCTTGAGATCGTTGAGGCTGAAAGCGGGCAGTTTTGTCCGGTAGGTGCCCGCAACTTCCGCAGCGCCTCTACCGAGTCGGCTCAACTCATGGAACCGCGATTGGGCAAACTCTATTTTGCCGATCACGCCCTCGGCCAGTTCGACCATTTTCCGGTAGGTCGCAGGATTACCGGTCCCGCCTGCCGTTTCCTCGGCATCGAGCAGCACCAGAGTTTCCCTCAGGGTCTGCGCAAAAGTTGCATTGCGCTGATCGAGCCACGTCTGGTTGAAGAACAATTGGGTGCCGAGCATCTCGACCATGGCGGTTCGGTAGTTGGGCACCGTGTCGAGCAGGTTCAACGATTTCAGCTGCTCGATGGGCAGGGCGTACTCCTGGGTGCGGCGATCGAGCTTTTCGAGGAAACGCGTTTGCGCGGCAGGCAGTGACTCGTCGCTGGCCGATTTCATGGCGTTGTGAGCGTCGGTCAGTTCTGTACGTGCCCGTTCGCGTTCGCGATCAAACTCGACCAGTTGCCGTTTGAGGTCGGCAATGCGCTCGTGGTTCTGCTGTTTGAGTGCCTTGCGCCGACTCGACAGACCGCCGCCGCGCAGGCGCAGGCGAATGTCGACGAACCAGTCACCCCGTTGGTTGCTGATCAGTGCCGGGCCGCTACGCACGGGCTGCTGACGAGAGTCGATGATCGACACTTCGCCCGTGTCCTCTACGGCCACCTCGAACCAGCGCTCGCCCACCGGCGCATAGAAGGTGTTTTCCTTTCGATAGAGGTGGCGATAGACGCCGTTGCCACTGTCGGGCGGTGTGAGTTGTTCGGGTGGAATGACCTTGAACTGGTCCAGGGTTTTTGTCAGGTCCAGGGCCGCATCGGTTGCCACTGTCTGGCGATGTTGCGCAGGAGGGTACTCGCTGACGATGTCGGACAATTGCACGACGGTCACAGGTTTCCGGGCCGGTTTTTCCTGTTGCTCGATCGCTTTTGCAATGGGCTTTTCCTGGGCCCTGCGCGCAGGCGGATTACGCGTACTGGCGTGATGGGCAAGCACCATGGCAAGGGTCAGCAACAGGTCGGTCATGGCTGACTTCTGCTGCTGATGGTCGCCACGGTCGGCCGCGTCGAGGGTTTGCTGCAAGTCATCCAGCACTTGCCAGATCCAGGCGGCCGTCCCGACGGTTCGACCGAGAAAGGGCAATGCGGCATTGAGCAGCGTCCAGGCTGTCCGCTTGAAAGTCGCCCAGCGATTTTGCGCGTTGGACAGCGATTGCCGTTGCGCCAGTTCGACCAGCGCATTGACGTTGGCCTTGTACAGGACGGCCAGGTAATTGCCGCTGAGAACTCGAGGGCCGAGGGAAATCGGGCCGCTCATTTGCAGGGAGGTCAGCGGGTCGGCCAGCAGTTGAGAAATGCTCCAGACCGAAGGTCGGTCTCCGGTGAACGCATAGTTGGCGTAGTTGGTGCGGGCGTCGTCCGGCAGCCAGGCGAGTACGGACTGGCGCAACGTCGGCGAGTGTTTGATGGCGTAGACCAGGTTGGCCGGCGTTGGATACTGGCTCAGTGGTTGCTCAAGCATTGGCCGGTAAAGCAAGCACGGCCCCTTGTCCATCTGCCGGGGCCCGATCACGAACATGTTGGTCACTTCATCGGTGGCGCCCCCGATGCGCCAGCCTGGCGCGAAGGCCAGTGGGCGAATCACGATTTCCTGGTCATCCACCCAGCGATTGGCGTCGAGCACTTGCACCACGGCGGCGACATAGCGATAACCCGTCTCGTCGACGCCGTTCTGTTTGCGAATCTTCAGCTGTAAGGCCAACAGCGGTAACTCGATGCGCAAATGGCTGGTGAACAGGTTCTGACGCCGCAGGCTTTCAACGGGATCGGCGAGCAGCTTGCTTTTGATCAGCGCCGGGTAGTTCTGGCCAATGTCGACGCGTGTAATCAGCTCCTCCAGATAGCTCACCGTCATCCACTGTGGCAGCGCGGCGGCGCTGGAACTGTGTACGGATTTGTTGCCCAGCGGCAGGGCAATCAGGTTTTGCAGCGCCAGGTCGACCAGGCTCAGGGCAGTGCGCTCGGGTCCCACCGTTGGCACAAAACTGCCCCAGACCACCACGCTGTCGACCACGATCTCGATGTCCGCCAGGTTCAGATATGCGGCATCGGCATGTTGCGCGAGCATGGCTTCGCGCAGCTGATCCAGTGCAAATTCGCGGATCGGTTTGAGCCCGTCCAGAAAGGATTGCCCGGCGTTCTGATTGCGCACCGTCACCAGATCCATCAGATGACGGCTGTAAGCCGTGAGATCGGTGGATGACGCATCGGCCATCCAGTCTGGCAGCGATTGCTCGACCTGATTGAAGCGCGAGGATGACTGCTTGTCCGTCGGGTCGAGTTCGTTGTTCGTACGGCTGACGTGTGGCGCCAGGTCCGGGTTTGCCGCCGCGGGTTCGTTGGCCAGCGCACCGATTGCATCGGCTTGCAGGGCTATCAGGTTGCACGCCAGGCGGTCGAAATAATTTCCCGTCGGTTCGATCAAGCGCCAATGCAGGATATTCCCCGGTACTTGCCCATCGGTGTCCGCCAACAACGACTCGCCCAGTTCCTGCAGGGAGTCAAACGCCTGGAAACCACGAGTGATGGTGTGAGTGATGATCAGGGTCCGGGTACCCAGTGTTCCGATCAGTACCGCCATGTCGAGGATGTTGACGTGAGTCGAGGCAGCGTCGCGCAGGATGTCCAGGTCAATCAGGCAGGCGCGCGACTGATAGGGGTCATGCGCACGGCGTGCGCTTATGTCCGGGTAGGCGAAAAGCTTGCCGGCCATGGCGTGTTGGTCGCTGTCCCAGTCAGGGTTGGCTTCGATGTTCCACAGGTCGCGCAAGGATTTGGACAGCGCCTGCCAGCGTGGAGCCGACGCGCGGGTGAACTGGTTCCAGTAATCGACCTGTTGCTCTTGAAAAGCGACAAACAGCAGCGGTGCCAACTCGTTGAGCAGGCGCCCGATGGCGTCGATGCTCACAGGCAGTTGGGCCGGTGTCTGTTTCTGAGGGTGCAGCGTGAGGTAGTGCTCGCCGTCGAGGTAGACCACGGGCGTTCGCGCTACGCCATGACGCACCAGTGCGTCTGTCAGCGACTCGAAGTGCCGTGGCCCGGGCTCGACAAGCCCATTGTGAAAGACCCAGGACGGTGTCACCACCATGGCCAGGCGAGGATCGATTTGCAAATTCGGGTAAAGCGCTTTCAAGGCAGGTTGCAGCGCATGTGTGGCGACTTCCCTGATCGAGGGGCCGGTTACCAATTGAGTGAGCAGGGCATCTTGATCAGTGGAGAGGCCGGTTTCAGACGCAGGGCTGGAAGTATCTGTCATGGTCACATCCTTTGTGAGGGCAGCAGGCACCGTGGATAGTCCGGTGCGCGGTCCCTTGCAAAGTAGCGACGGGTATCGCGATGTTGGCGGTAAATAAATATCGCGGGCAAAAAAAGACCTGCGCAAGCGCAGGTCAGCATAAACGCGCGTCGGTTATCAGGTGCCGGACTTGATCTTGGTCCAGGCCCGGGTCCGTGCACGCTCGGCATCGCGCGGCAGCGGTTGCAGGGTGTAGAGCGTGCTCATCGCCGTATCGGTCGGGTACAGGTTCGGGTTGTTGCGGATCGCCGGGTCGACCAGTTCCGTGGCGTCCTTGTTCGGGTTCGGGTAACCGACAAAGTCACTGACCGGTGCAATCACCTGCGGCTGTAGCAGGTAGTTGATGAAGGTGTAGGCGTCTTCGGGGTTTTTCGCCCCCTTCGGAATTGCCAGCATGTCGAACCAGATCGGCGCGCCTTCCTTCGGCAAACGCATGTCGACGACCACCCCATTCTTGGCTTCCTTGGCGCGATTGGCGGCTTGCGAGAAGCTGCCGGAATAGCCGACTGCGACACAGATGTCACCGTTGGCAATGTCGGCCATGTACTTGGACGAGTGGAAGTAGGTGATGTACGGACGAATCTTCATCAGCAGTGTTTCAGCCTTGTCATAGTCCGCAGGCTTCTTGCTGTTGGGGTCAAGGCCGAGGTGTTGCAGGGCCAGCGGCAGGATCTCCGAGGGCGAGTCGAGCAGGGCGACACCGCACTGCTTGAGCTTGCTGATGTTTTCTTCCTTGAAGATCAGGTCCCAGCTGTCTACCGGCGCGTCGGCGCCCAAGGCTGCCTTGACCTTGTCCGGGTTGAAGCCGATCAGGATGGTCCCGTACATGTACGGCACGGCAAATTTGTTGCCCGGGTCGTTGGCCTCGATCAGCTTCATCAGCTTGGGATCGAGGTGGTTCCAGTTCGGCAGCTTGCTGCGGTCCAGGGGCTGGAATACGCCGGCTTCGATTTGCTTGGCGAGGAACACGTTGGACGGCACCACCACGTCGTAGCCGGAGTTGCCGGTCAGCAGCTTGGCTTCCAGTGCTTCGTTGGTGTCGAAGATGTCGTAGACCAGTTTGGTCTGGGTGTTCTGAGCCTTGAAGTCTTCCAGGGCCTTGGGGGTGATGTAGTCGAACCAGTTGTAGACGCGCAGGGTTCGCTCTTCAGCGTGGGCGGCGCCACTGAGCACCGTGGCGCATAGCGCTGGAAAAATAAAACGCTTAAGACTTTTCATTCTTCTACTTCCTCATTAAGCGCTTTCAAAACCTTCGAGAACGTTCACGGCATTGATGCCGATTTCTTCCACGGCATAGCCGCCTTCCATGACGAACAGCGTGGGTTTGCCGAGCGCCGCGATGCGCTTGCCCATGGCCAGGTAATCCGGGCTGTCGAGTTTGAATTGCGAGATCGGATCATCCTTGAAGGTATCGACGCCAAGGGACACCACGACGATGTCGGCGCCGTAGTTTTCGATCTCTTTGCAGGCTTGTTCCAACGCTGCGCTCCAGGTATCCCAGCCTGAACCGGCAGCCAACGGGTAGTTGAAGTTGAAGCCTTCACCGGCGCCTTCGCCCAGTTCGTCTTCATAGCCTAGGAAGAACGGGAACTCGGCTTCCGGGTGACCGTGGATCGAGGTGAACAGCACATCACTTCGCTCGTAGAAAATCGACTGGGTGCCGTTGCCGTGGTGGTAATCGACGTCGAGGATCGCGACTTTTTTGTGGCCCTGATCGAGGAACGCCTGGGCAGCGATGGCGGCGTTGTTGAGGTAGCAATAACCACCCATCAAATCGCTGGCGGCGTGGTGTCCCGGTGGACGGCACAGGGCGAAAGCAGAACGGGCGCCGCGCTGGATTTCAGCTTGGGCGGTGAGCGCGACTTGTGCTGCGCTGTACGCCGCTTGCCAGGTGCCAGCGGTGATCGGGGCGCCGCCGTCGAAGCTGTAATAGCCGAGTTGGCCGTGCAGGCTGGTCGGTTTGATCGGGCGCAAGGTGCGTGCAGGCCAGGTGTAGGGCAGCAGGTCACCGTCGGTGTTGAACTCGGTCCAGCGTGCCCAGGCACCTTTGAAAAAGTCGAGGTAGTCGCGGCTGTGAATGCGGGCGATAGGCTCAAGACCGAAATCCTTTGGCGCTTCGACTGGGCCAAGGTTCTGGTTCTGCACGCGTTGCAGCACATGATCGGCGCGCGATGGCATCTCGAAGCACGGCTTGAGCTGGCCGTCGATGAGTTCGCAGCGGCCATGGTGCAGGTGGTGATCGTCAGAGTAGATCGTCAGCATTTGTTGTTCTCCGCAGGGCTGATTCGGTTGCCCCCAGTGTTGCGGCGCACGGCGAATCGGAGAACGGCAGGAAAGGCCAAAAGGGGATCGATATGGCCAAAACATTTGACCGAAATTCGCCCCTTTATAATGCGGAGCTCTCGCGGCCGCCATCGCGAGCAAGCTCGCTCCCACAGGTGAGCCTCAGCGTCCGCGATTTTTTGTAAGACGCATACCCCTTGTGGGAGCGAGCTTGCTCGCGATGGCGGCAGATCGGTCACTACAGCCCTCAGGGCCGGAACTGACTCGGCGCCACACCACTCCAGCGCACAAAGGCATGGCGAAAACTCGCGGTCTCGCTGAAGCCCAACGCTTCGGCAATCTGATAGATCGGCAATTGATCCTCGCAAAGCATCTGCTTGGCCTGTTCGAAGCGCAGTTCGTCGAGCAGCTCCTGGTAGCTGCAACCCATGTCCTTGAGATGCCGGCGCAAGGTCCGCGCCGAACAGTTCATTTGCTCGGCCAGCCCCTCCAGCCCGGGCGCGGCATTCAGTTGCGCGCTGAGCAATTGGCGGATCCGTCCCAGCCAGGCCTGTCGCCCGGTGAACTCGATGTTCTGTTTTCGGCAGCGTTCGGCCATGGCTTGATGGGTGATGACATCGGCCAGCGGCAATGGCTGGTCGAGCCAGCGCTTGTCGAAAGCGAAGGCGTTGTTCCGTGCTCCGAAGTGCACTGGGCAGTTGAAGTGTTCGGCGTAGGTCGCTTCGTAGTCGGGCGCGGCATGTTCGAAGCGTGCGCCGAGCAAGGGCAGGGGATGGCCGAGCAGGTCGTCGCAGGTGACTTTCAGCGACACCAGGCAGAACTCGGCATTGAACACTGCCATGGCGGGGCTCTCGCGGTAATCGGCGGCGGCGAACCAGATGCGCTCGCCATCGTCTTTAAGGCTCAGTTCGAAAAGTGTTCCCAGCAGCGCCGGATAGCGCATCGCCAGACGCAAAGCGTCACCGAAGGTGGCACTGGTGAGCAGGGCGTAACCGAGCATGCCGTAGCAGGAGACGTGCATCCGCCGACCCAGTTCCAGGCCGATGTCACGCTTGAGTGCGACGGCGTTGGCACAGACCTGCATTTCCTGATTGGTGGTGATACGCGTGTCGGCACGGTTCAGATCCGCCGCACTGATGCCGCTTCCGGCCAGCAGTGCTTCGCTGGACAAGCCCTGTGCCTTGAAGGCATCGAGTACCAGGGAGACGGCATTGAGGGTGGTGAGGTGGGAGTGGAGCATAAGGACTTCCAGCCTTGGGATAGCTGGAACACAGCAAGTTGCATGCCGAGGCACAAAACTGTAGGAGCGAGCCTGCTCGCGATGGTCGTGAACGATAACGCTGGCAGCCTGACACCCCGCGGCGATCTCTTGTCCATCGCGAGCAGGCTCGCTCCTACAGGTGTGTTGTGTGGTGTCAGCTCAATTCGCCGCAAAGGTCGAGTTCAACGAGACGGCGAACCTCGGCAGCTTCGAGTCCGGCTCCCAGCAAGCCATGCAACTTGCCAAACGCCGCCTCACGGGTCATGCCGCCACCGGACAGCACGCCAACGCCACGCAGGCGGCTGCCTGCCTCATACACGTCGAGCTTCACGCCACCTTCATGGCATTGGGTAACGGCAACCACCACCACGCCGTTGTCCCGTGCACGGCCGAAGCTGGCGAGGAACTCTGGATTGTCGCTCGGCCCGGTGCCGCTGCCGTAGCACTCCAGCACCAGGCCCTGAATGCCGCTGTCGAGCAAACCATCCAGCACCTCGGCGCTAATGCCGGGAAACAACGGCAGCACTGCGACGTTCGCCAATTGCTTCGGCTGGTTGTAGTTCAGTTGTGCCGGAATCGAGGCCGCTTTCACACCGCCGCCCTGACGCACCAGTCGCTTGAAGGGATGACGGCCAAAACTGCGCACCTTGGCGCAACGGGTCGGGTCCAGCAGTTCGCCATGGAAGTACAGATGCACGCCCGGCGCCAGGCCCTGGCCCAGCGCAACCAGCGCGCCGCCGAGGTTTTCCCAGGCGTCGCTGTCAGTTACACCTGCCGGCAGCATCGAGCCGGTGAAGCACACGCGGGCATGCAGGCCGAGCAACTGGAAACTCATCGCGGCCGCGCTGTAGGCCAGGGTGTCGGTGCCATGCAGGATCAGCACGCTGTCGCAGCCCTGAACATCCACCGCATCGACCACCGCTTCACGCAACTGCTGCCAGTACGTCGGGGTCATGTTGGCACTGTCGATCAGCGGCGACATTTCACGGAAACGCCATTGCGGTACCACCAGCTCAGGCTGGCCGTGCAGATAGTCGCGCATCCGCGCTTCGAAACCGGACGCCGGGGCCAGGCCGTTGGCGCTGGCCTGCATGCCGATGGTGCCACCGGTGTAGAGCACCATGACGTGCTGGGCGGCGGGGTAGGTCGACGAATTCATGAAGATTCTCCGAAAGGAAGAGTTCCTGTGGGAGCGAGCTTGCTCGCGATAGCGGTATGTCAGACATCGCTATGTTGACTGACAGTGCGCCATCGCGAGCAAGCTCGCTCCCACAGTTTTTCGAACTTTAACTGACGGGCGCACGCGATGCGCCCGTCATTTACCTGTCAGCGTTGCGCTGCGGGTACGCCTTGCGGCTCAACTTCAGTTTTGCCGACAGCGGCAGGCGGGTTGGCCGGCCACGCCTGGCGATCCAGATCCAGATCCGGGAACTTGGCGGAGTCGAACACCGGAGTCTTGATCCCGGCGGCGCGTTGGTCATCGTAATCACGCAGGATGCGCATGCCGACCTTGAACAGCAGGAAGAGCGCGATCAGGTTGACGAACGCGAGCATGGTCATGGTGATGTCGGCGAAAGCGAACACGGTGCCGAGGTTTTCGATGGCGCCCCAGAAAATCAGCACCAGTACCAGCGCGCGATAGCCCATCAGCGCTTTGCGGTTTTCACCGATCAAAAAGCGCAGGTTGTTCTCACCCAGGTAGTAGTTGTAGAGGATCGAGGTGAACACGAACAACGCCAGGGCTACGGAGATGAACATCCGGCCCCAGTCACCGACCACGGCGGCCAGCGAGTTCTGGGTCAGGGCAATGCCGTCGCCTTCGAAGCCTGGGGTGTAGAAACCGGAGAGCAGAATCAGCAACGCGGTGCAGGTGCAGATCACGAAGGTATCGAGGAACACGCTGAACGCCTGGACCACGCCTTGCGCCACCGGGTGCTCGACCGCCGCAACCGCCGCCACGTTAGGCGCACTGCCCAGGCCTGCTTCGTTGGCGAACACGCCACGCTTCACGCCCATGATAATGGCGCTGCCGATCAGGCCGCCGAAGGCCTGGTCCAGACCGAAGGCGCTCTTGACGATGGTCATCAGCATGCCCGGCACCTGGTCGAACTGCAGCACGATCACGTAGATGGTCACGCCGATGTACACCAGGGTTTTCACCGGCACCAACAGGTCGGCGACCTTGGCGATGCGCTTGATCCCGCCGATGAACACCAGGCCCAGCAGCACGGCCAGGCCGATGCCGGTGTAAGTGGTGTCGAGGCCGAACGCGTTGTTCAGCGAGTGCGTCACAGCGTGGGCTTGCAGGCCGTTGAAGGCGAAGCCGAACGTTACCAGCAACAGGAACGCCATCAGCATGCCCAACCAGCGTTTTTGCAAACCGTGCTGGATGTAATAGGACGGGCCACCACGGAACTGGCCTTCGGAATCGCAGCGCTTGTAGAGCTGGCCGAGGGAGCATTCGAAGAAACTGCTGGACATGCCGACCAGCGCGGTCACCCACATCCAGAACACCGCACCTGGGCCACCGAGGGTCACGGCAATGCCGACACCGGCGATGTTGCCCGCACCGACGCGGCCGGCGAGGCTGAGCATCAGGGCCTGGAACGAGCTCAGTTGCCCGGCGCTGCTTTTGAGGCTGTCGCGGAACACCGCGAACATGTGGAAGAAGTGACGCAATTGAACGAAACGCGAGCGGATCGTGAAGTAGCTACCGAGCCCGACAATGAGCACGATCAGTACTTTCCCTGAGAGGAAGTCGTTAATGACTTCGAGCATGGATTATTCCTCGCTGTTTTTTGTGTAGGCAACAATGCTGGCCGGACAGACACATCGAGTTACACCCCTTGGCGCACGGCACAATGGGCGGTACGAAGTTCGTCCCGGTTTCATATCGCGGGTTTGTTATTAGTTCGGGTTTCGCATGGGTTGTGGCCTCGCTACCGACGACCGCTCATGCGAAGAGGGGCGGCACTATACCGATGACAGTGCCGTCCGTCTGCACGGTTGTGGTGCATGCGGTGAAACGAAGCCTTTGAAACACCTGACATTTGTGCTGTCAGGCTATGTGGGAACTGCTCTTGGTGGGAGCGGGCTTGCTCGCGAAAGCGGTGTATCAGACACGTCATTGTTGAATGTGCCGCCGCCTTCGCGAGCAAGCCCGCTCCCACATTGGTCAGTCCCCAGACATACGGTTTCACTGGCAAATGGTTAAAAAAAAGGGCCTGGAGATTGATCTCCAAGCCCTCAAAAGGTGAGAGGTGTCTAGTCCCTCGACCTGGTGAGCGGTGCTACAAGTAACGCGTCGGGTTATGCCTTCAGAGGCACCAGACGCGGAGCAATCATGTTTTCCGGGCGCAGGATGTCGGCGAGCATGGCTTCGTCGAGCAGACCTTCTTCGCGCACCAGTTCCAGCACGCCACGGCCGCTTTCAAGGGCGAGGCCGGCGATGCGGGTGGCATTTTTGTAGCCGATGTACGGGTTCAGTGCGGTGACCAGGCCGATCGAGTGCTCGACCAGTTCACGGCAGCGTGCTTCGTTGGCGGTGATGCCGACGATGCAGTGCTCGCGCAGCATGTCCATGGCGCGTTGCAGCAGGCGGATCGAGTCGAAGATCTTGAAGGCGATCAGCGGCTCCATCACGTTCAGTTGCAGTTGGCCGCCTTCGGCCGCGATGGTCAGGGCCAGGTCGTTACCGATGATCTGGAACGCTACCTGGTTGACCGCTTCCGGAATAACCGGGTTGACCTTGCCTGGCATGATCGAGCTGCCTGGCTGACGCGCCGGCAGGTTGATCTCGTTGATGCCGGTGCGTGGGCCGCTGGACAGCAGGCGCAGGTCGTTGCAGATCTTCGACAGCTTGACCGCGGTACGCTTGAGCATGCCGGAGAACAGCACGAAGGCGCCCATGTCGGAGGTGGCTTCGATCAGGTCGGCGGCCGGTACCAGCGGTTGACCGCTGATTACTGCCAGACGCTGAACAGCCAGGTGCTGGTAACGCGGGTCGGCGTTGATGCCGGTGCCGATCGCGGTGCCGCCCAGGTTAACTTCCGTCAGCACTTCCGGTGCCAGAGTCTTCAGGCGTGCGAGGTCTTCACCCAAGGTAGTGGCGAACGCACGGAATTCCTGACCCAGGGTCATCGGAACGGCGTCTTGCAGTTGGGTACGACCCATCTTCAGGACGTGGTTGAATTCTTCACCCTTGGCCGCGAACGCCTGAATCAGGCTGTCGAGGCTGGCGAGCAGGGCGTCGTGACCGAGCAACAGACCCAGACGGATCGCCGTCGGGTAGGCGTCGTTGGTCGACTGCGCCATGTTCACGTCGTCGTTCGGGTGCAGGTACTGATACTCGCCTTTCTGGTGACCCATGGCCTCCAGTGCGATGTTGGCGATGACTTCGTTGGCATTCATGTTGGTCGAAGTGCCAGCACCGCCTTGAATCATGTCCACCACGAACTCTTCGTGGAAGTCGCCGCGGATCAAACGTGCACAAGCTTCGCTGATGGCGGCGTGCTTGGCTTCGCTCAGGTGACCCAACTCACGGTTGGCGTCGGCAGCGGCCTGTTTAACCATGGCCAAACCGACAACCAGTTTCGGGTAGTGCGAAATCGGAACGCCCGAAAGGCGGAAGTTATTCACCGCTCGCAGGGTCTGGATACCGTAATACGCTTGAGCCGGTACTTCGAGGGCGCCAAGCAGGTCATTTTCTGTGCGGAATGATGCAGCGGAGGACATGATAGAAATCATCTCAATATGGACCCGGTCTGTGCCGGAACGCTGTGAATGCTAGGCTTGTGCAGAATTTTGGGCCAATGCTGTTAAGCACTAGCCTATGCACATTCGGCATAATGCCCGTGTGACGCCGGCTTGACGGCGAACGTGTGACCTAAATTGGTGCGTGTCCGGGAGGACGTGATGAATCTGGAAAGCAAATGGCTGGAGGACTTCAGTGCCCTGGCCGCCACCCGCAGTTTCTCCCAGGCCGCCGAGCGGCGTTTTGTGACGCAGCCGGCGTTCAGTCGGCGAATCCGCAGCCTTGAAGCCGCGTTGGGGCTGACCCTGGTCAACCGTTCGCGCACGCCGGTGGAGCTGACGGCGGCAGGGCAATTGTTTCTGGTCACCGCGCGCACCGTGGTCGAACAGCTGGGTGAAGTATTGCGCCATCTGCATCACCTGGAGGGCGGGCAGGGCGAAGTGATGCAGGTCGCTGCCGCGCACTCCCTGGCGCTCGGTTTCTTTCCGCGCTGGATCGCGCAGTTGCGCAACGAAGGTTTGAACATCGCCACGCGACTGGTGGCGACCAACGTCGGTGATGCCGTGCATGCCTTGCGCGAAGGCGGCTGCGATCTGATGCTGGCGTTCTACGACCCGGATGCGGCGATGCAGATGGACCCCGAAATCTTCCCCTCGCTACACCTTGGCCACACCGAGATGCTGCCGGTCTGCGCGGCAGACGCCGATGGCAAGCCGCTGTTCGATCTGGAAGGCGAGGGCAGCGTGCCGCTGTTGGCCTACAGCGCCGGTGCGTTCCTCGGTCGTTCGGTGAACATGTTGCTGCGCCAACGGGCGCTGCGCTTCACCACCATCTACGAAACCGCCATGGCCGACAGCCTGAAAAGCATGGCCCTTGAAGGCCTGGGCATCGCCTGGGTGCCGCAACTCAGCGTGCGTGCCGAACTGGCACGCGGTGAGCTGGTGGTCTGCGGCGGCCCGCAATGGCATGTGCCGCTGGAGATTCGTTTGTACCGCTGCGCGCTGGTACGCAAGGCCAATGTGCGGTTGTTGTGGCGCAAACTGGAAGGCGGAGCGGCGGGTTCTGCTTCCTGAGGGCGAAGCGTGATCAAGGCCAATCGAGTTGGCCTTGATCTGTCGAAAACGGCGTCAATCAGATTAAGGGAACTGATTGAGGTAATTGCGAATGTTCTCTTGGTTTTTCTTGCTGAAGACAAATGCTGACTTGCCTGCAGTTTTGTACATTATCGATTTGTAGGTTCCGTAGTAGGTGGAAGCATTTTCATCGCTGTCTTCATGAACGGCATCGAGCATATGCCCAACCTCATGGGATGCAGTTAATTTCGATGTGATCGAGGCAATCCCTAGCGCACCTTGTCTTCGAGCAACACCCAGCGTGCTTTTATTGATGTCATCGCGCGTTAACAGCAAATACTTGTTGATGGTGGCATCGTAAGTGTTGCGATCTTCATTTTCGAGATGGATGAGGAGAGCGTGTTGAAATTTATCTAGCAAGAGTTTCATGTCTTCGGATCTATAGTTGAGGCTACTTAGTGTTGGTGCGTCTGAAGGTTGTATAAAAATAACATCCATTGTACGGCCGGAGATACGTGAAACCGTATCTTCAAGCCAATCGAAATAATCTTGATGCAGCAAATCTTCGTTAATGTCGCTCAGGTCTTCATGTAAGAAGACGGTTAGCTTGATCGGTCGTTTTGACATAATGGTTTCCATTGGATTTATCAAGTCTTAAGTAGCTCGAATTGAAGTTGGTGAAGTAGTCGGTTTAATAAGGTGTGAGTTCAATGTGAATTAAATAATCCAAATAGTCTTGTTCTGTATTCGATGAGGCTGAAGGTATAATTATTTGTGGAAAATTATGATCTGCGTATGTGTGGTTGTTTTCAGGGTTTATATTCAGGACGGTATTGAGCAGTTGTCTTTCCGGAATTTAAAATTTTTGGCTGGATGTTGATTATTTCCAGCCATCATTCGTACTCAAGCCATGAGTAATACGTAGCTTGCAGGTTTTTGACGCGCCTGCGGGCAACGAAGAGAGCAAAACTTCCAGGGGGTTTCTTGATGGAAAATCCAGGAATTATCAGTTTACGCTCGCCAAATAATTCTTTATGTTCTGTCGGTTGGCAGGACTGAATACATAACAGTTGGATGTAATACCTCCGGGCTGTGATGTCATGTAAGTTTCACACCACCAACCGTTGAATTGAGTTTCATAGTCCCCATGCCTTGCACCCAGTAAGTGGCCAATTTCATGGGCGACATTTATGTAGCTGGTCAGCGATGCAATTGCGCTATTTCCGGAAAAAAACGGTGGGTAAATACGAGCGATCCCTCCTGTCCTGCTGTTCAAACTTTCGTTGGTGACTAAAAGCACTTTGGTCAGTTGGTCCGTTTTGAACCCTTCTGCACGTCTTTCCTCTAAATAGCCGAAGCACATGTTTTCCCAGCGCGACGAGGTCATTTGCTCGTTTTCGTTTTTATAATCAAAGTTGCTGTAGGGCGCGAGTCGGCCAAAAATTACGTGGACTTTTCGCTCGATAAAGCTTTGCAGTTCGGTTATGAATGGCTGGAAATGGTCGGCATAAAGGTTTTTTCTTGTTGGTTCCGGTACGTCATCATGAATGATCACGAAAATAGTAATTGCTTTTTTCTCGGCGGGGGCGCTAGTTGGGTTCATCCTTGAATCCTTTAGTTATCTTGGGGTTGTTGCAAGTTTGGTTTGTTTGTGAGGTTTCTACAGGTTCAATCTAATGGCGGTGTTTTGTTTTTGCGAGTTGGCGATTGTTGCGTTCTATTGCATGGAATTAATAATTATAGAAATTTAGGCGCTGGAAGTTTTGGATCTTATTGCGAGTAATCAAGTCGTCACCTGAAATAGCTGTCTCAGCTGACTTTTGAGTCAGTTAATAACTCCGGCAAGGTGAATGACAGATGGTCGCGACAGGGGCTGTTTATCTGTCGTATTGCGGTATACTGCGCGGCCTTCGGCCGGTTACGACCGGCCATAATTCGTACAATCAAGCCACGCATTTTGCGTGGCTTGTTGTTTTTTGATGCGCCTGCGGGCGCCCAGATAGAGAAGAGGCACGACGATGAGTGCACTGGTTGGCGTGATCATGGGCTCCAAGTCCGATTGGTCCACCCTTAGCCACACCGCCGATATGCTGGAAAAGCTCGGCATCCCCTACGAGGTGAAAGTGGTCTCCGCCCACCGCACCCCGGACCTGCTGTTCCAGTACGCTGAAGAAGCCGAGGCGCGTGGCATCGAGGTGATCATCGCCGGTGCCGGTGGCGCAGCCCACTTGCCAGGCATGTGTGCAGCCAAGACCCACCTGCCGGTGCTGGGCGTACCAGTACAATCGGCAATGCTGTCGGGCGTTGATTCGCTGCTATCCATTGTGCAGATGCCGGCGGGCATTCCGGTCGCCACCCTGGCCATCGGCAAGGCGGGCGCGATCAACGCGGCGCTGCTGTCGGCGAGTATCCTTGGCGCCAAGCACCCGCAGTTCCATGCGGTGCTGAAAACCTTCCGTGCTGAGCAGACAGACAGCGTCCTGGACAATCCAGACCCACGCATCGCCTGAGGTTGTTGACGATGAAGATCGGTGTAATCGGTGGCGGCCAGTTGGGTCGCATGTTGGCGCTGGCGGGCACTCCGCTGGGCATGAACTTCGCTTTCCTGGACCCGGCACCGGATGCTTGCGCAGCCGCGTTGGGCGAACACCTGCGAGCCGATTACGGCGATCAGGATCACCTGCGCCAGCTGGCCGATGAAGTCGATCTGGTGACCTTCGAGTTCGAAAGCGTTCCGGCCGAGACCGTGGCTTTCCTGTCGCAATTCGTCCCGGTCTATCCGAGCGCCGAAGCGCTGCGCATTGCCCGCGATCGTTGGTTCGAGAAGAGCATGTTCAAGGACCTGGGGATTCCTACCCCGGCGTTCGCCGACATTCAGTCCCAGGCTGACCTGGACGCCGCCGTGGCTTCCATCGGCCTGCCGGCAGTGCTGAAGACCCGTACTTTGGGTTACGACGGCAAGGGTCAGAAAGTCCTGCGCACGCCAGAAGATGTGGTTGGCACCTTTGCCGAGCTGGGCAGCGTGGCCTGTCTGCTGGAAGGCTTCGTGCCGTTCACCGGTGAAGTCTCGCTGATCGCCGTGCGTGCCCGCGACGGTGAAACCCGCTTCTATCCGCTGGTACACAACACCCACGACAGCGGCATCCTCAAGCTGTCCGTGGCCAGCACCGATCACCCGCTGCAAGCCTTGGCCGAAGACTATTCCAGCCGTGTGCTCAAGCAACTGGATTACGTCGGCGTGATGGCGTTCGAGTTCTTTGAAGTCGACGGTGGCCTCAAGGCCAACGAAATCGCCCCGCGAGTACACAACTCCGGGCACTGGACCACCGAAGGCGCCGAGTGCAGCCAGTTCGAAAACCACCTGCGGGCCGTTGCCGGTCTGCCGTTGGGTTCGACGGCCAAGGTCGGCGAAAGCGCGATGCTCAACTTCATCGGCAAAGTGCCTGAGACCGAGAAGGTCCTGACCATCGCCGATTGCCATCTGCATCACTATGGCAAGGCGTTCAAGGTCGGTCGCAAGGTCGGTCACGCCAACCTTCGTTGTGCGGATCGCGAAACGCTGACCGCGCAGATCCTCAAGGTCGAAGCGCTGATCGCCGAATAGTTTCATGTGGCAGCGGCGGAACCATTCAGGGACCGCCGTTCTCTCATGGCAGGATGCCAAAGTCTGACTAGGCTTTGGCATGACCACTCCATATTGAGGGAAATGCCATGGGAATTATCGGAACCATCTTTATCGGCTTGATTGTCGGCCTGCTGGCGCGGTTCCTGAAACCGGGCGATGACAACATGGGCTGGATCATGACCATCCTGCTCGGTATCGGCGGTTCGCTGGCGGCCACTTACGGTGGCCAGGCTCTGGGCATTTATCAGGCTGGTCAAGGCGCAGGCTTCATCGGTGCGCTGGTGGGCGCCGTTGTGTTGCTGGTGATCTACGGACTGATCAAAAAGAACTGATCCAGGCGAAAAAGTCCTCTCGGTCGCACAAGCCGGGAGGGCTAGAATGCTCGGCGTTTTCTGATCACTCCTATACCGAGCACCTTCATGCGCCGTCTTCTGCTGACTCTACTTTTATTGGGAACGGGCCTTGCCCATGCCGGCGAACTGCCGGAAACCGACTGGCTCGAATTGATGCCCAAGTCGGACCAGAAGGCCCTCGAGGCCATGCCTGAAATCGACCACAACTCCCCTGAAGCCAATGGCACTTTCACCGACAAGGGTGGGATGAAGCAGGCCAAAGGCTTGCCGGCGGTGATGTACTCGACCAAGACCGTTGCGTCGATGAACGACAAGAACATCCGCATTGGCGGTTACCCCGTGCCGCTGGAGTCCGATGCCAAGGGCCGTAGTACGTTGTTCTTCCTGGTGCCGTACCCGGGCGCGTGCATCCACGTGCCGCCGCCGCCGCCCAACCAACTGGTGCTGGTGCGCTATCCAAAGGGCCTGAAACTGAACGATATCTACACGCCGCTGTGGGTCACCGGCACGCTGAAGGTCGAGAAGGTCAGCAATGACTTGGCGGATGCGGCGTATGCGCTGGATGCGGAGAAGGTGCGGGTGGTGAAGGAATCGGATCTGTAACGCGCCACTCAAGCCGGCATAAACCCAATGTGGGAGCGGGCTTGCTCGCGAAGGGCCGTAACATTCAACATCATCGTTGACTGGTACACCGCCTTCGCGAGCAAGCCCGCTCCCACATCAGTTTTGTGGTGTTAGAGCGATTTGCTGGCGATGCTCACGCCCAAGGTATGGCTGGCACCTGGTGCCAGGTTCACCACATCACCCATCACGTTCGCCGTCTCGATGCACAGCATGCGCTGCCAACCGTCGTCGGCCATGTCGCTGAATGCGGCGGCGCGGTCGATCCACGGGTTCCAGATCACCGCGGTGCGCGAGCCCGTGCTGGTCAGTTCGATGCGTCGCTCCCAGGCCGGATCGACGATGCTCAGCAGTGGCGGGGCATCGAGATAGATGCGGTCGGTTTCGCCGGTAAAACGCAGATCACCGCTCTGGGTTACGGTTTTCCAGTTATCCAGGGTTTCGATGTATTTGAGACCGCCCACACCTTCGACATGCACCTCGCGCACATCGCTGACGGCAAAATAGCTGTGCAGCGCCTGGCTGATGCTGACGGTTTCAGCGCCCCGGTTATGGCTGGTCAGGTGGATGTGCAACTGCTCGTCCAGGCGAATGCTCAGCGTCAAGTCCACCTGGTGCAGCCAGCCAGGAAAGCCGCCGTCGGGGTAGGGCAGGAGGAATTCGACTTTCAGGCTTTCGCCTTCGGCTTCGATGCCGCCCAGCTCCCAATCCATCGCTCGCACGAAGCCGTGAGCCGACGGCGCTTCATTGCTGACGCGCATCGCCTGCACGCTTTGCGGGTTACGGTCGAAGACGCCGAACCACGGCCAGCACACCGGCACGCCGGCACGGATGCTCTTGCCGGTCTTGAACACGGCCTCGTCATTGAGCCAGATCAGCGGCGGCTGGCCGGCCAGTTGATAGCTGAGGATGTGCGCGCCTTGCTGGGCCACCAGTAATTCAGCCTGACCGTGGCGAATTCGCCAGCAGTTCAGTTCATCCAGTTTTACGGCTTCAACATTGGGCGTGCTCATGGGACAGCTCTCGATCAGTAACGTGGACGACTATCGACCGCAAAACGGCTACCAGGTTTAGAAGTTCTTTCAGCGAGCCCGGGGCGGAACCGAACGGGTGCGACCGCTGCCGTCGATGGCAACGAACACAAACACCGCTTCGGTTACTTTACGCCACTCGCTGGACAGTGGGTCGTCGCTCCAGACCTCGACCATCATCTTGATCGAGCTGCGGCCGATTTCCAGGGCCTGGGTATAAAAGGAGAGCTGAGCGCCCACCGCCACCGGAACCAGAAACGCCATGCGGTCGATTGCAACGGTAGCAACGCGTCCGCCGGCGACCTTGCTGGCCATCGCGGTGCCTGCCAAATCCATCTGCGCCACCAGCCAGCCGCCGAAAATATCGCCAAAGCCGTTGGTTTCGCGTGGGAGCGCGGTGATTTGCAAGGCCAGGTCGCCTTGCGGGATCGGATCTTCTTGTTCGAGTTCTATCATGCCGGGGGGCCTCTGACCCGTGACTCTTCGTTGGTATTGCTGGTGGTAGCCGTCTTCGGGAAAAACGATTCAGCACCGAACATACTACGTTCGTCACGTTTTCCATCAGGCGCCTAAAGGGAAACTCTGCGAAATCGCCTATGAACCTGACAGGCGCTTTCGCACAGCAACCCCTCAAAAACCGGAGCAGGCTTTGAGTATATCGGTCGGTAGACTCCGCGACGACCGTCCGGTTCTCATTTTGACTGTCAAAAACGCACCTCTATGTGCTTTTTCGAACAATTTGCTATCGTGCCGGACCTGCCCAAACCTCAGCCAGCGTTGTTGAGGTAGCAGATCCGACTATAAGAGAAGCCCTTGCCATGACCACAGCGCCCTCGAGCATCGCGCAGCCAGACCAACCCGCACGTCCGCTGACCCGCAACGACTACAAGACTCTATCGCTGTCTGCCCTGGGCGGCGCGCTGGAGTTCTACGATTTCATCATCTTCGTGTTTTTCGCTACGGTGGTGGGCAAGTTGTTCTTCCCGGCGGACATGCCTGAATGGCTACGCCTGATGCAGACCTTCGGCATCTTCGCCGCCGGCTACCTGGCGCGGCCGCTGGGCGGCATCGTGATGGCGCACTTCGGTGACCTGCTGGGCCGCAAGAAAATGTTCACTCTGAGCATTTTCATGATGGCGGTGCCGACCTTGATCATGGGTTTGCTGCCGACTTATGCACAGATCGGCATGTGGGCGCCGATCCTGTTGCTGCTGATGCGGGTGATCCAGGGCGCGGCCATTGGCGGTGAAGTGCCGGGTGCATGGGTCTTCGTTTCCGAACACGTGCCGCAACGGCATATCGGCTATGCCTGCGGGACCCTGACCAGCGGCCTGACGGCGGGCATCCTGCTCGGTTCGCTGGTCGCCACGGCGATCAACAGTATCTACACCCCGGTGGAAGTAGCGGATTACGCCTGGCGAATTCCGTTCCTGCTGGGTGGCGTGTTCGGTCTGTTCTCGGTGTACCTGCGTCGCTGGTTGCACGAAACCCCGGTGTTCGCCGAACTGCAACAGCGCAAGGCCCTGGCCGAAGAAGTGCCGCTGCGTGCGGTGTTGCGTGACCATCGTGGCGCCATCGCCATTTCGATGCTGCTGACCTGGCTGCTGTCGGCCGCCATCGTGGTGTTGATCCTGATGACACCGACTGTGTTGCAGACGGTCTATCACTTCTCGCCAACCACGTCCCTGCAGGCGAACAGCGTGGCGATCGTGTTCCTGAGTTTTGGTTGCATCATTGCCGGCGCACTGGCCGATCGCTTCGGTGCGGGACGAGTCTTCGTGATCGGCTGTACCGCATTGCTGGCCAGTTCCTGGACCTTCTACAACAGCCTGGCCGATCATCCCGACTGGCTGTTCCCGATGTATGCCCTGACCGGTCTGCTGGTCGGCACCATCGGCGCGGTGCCGTATGTGATGGTCAAGGCGTTCCCGCCGGTGGTGCGTTTCAGCGGCCTGTCGTTCTCCTACAACGTCGCCTACGCGATTTTCGGTGGCCTGACGCCGATGATCGTCAGCCTGTTGCTCAAGGAAAGTGCGATGGGGCCTGCTTATTATGTGGCCGTGTTGTGCGGGGTCGGGATTCTGGTGGGGGCGTATCTCTGGAAGAGGGGGCGCTAAACCAGCCCTTTGTATCGACTTCACTGACGCCTTCGCGAGCAAGCCCGCTCCCACACTTGACCGAGTTCTCACAGAGGAATGCGGTCGAATGTGGGAGCGGGCTTGCTCGCGAAGAACGATAACGCTGTATCCCTTCAAAACATCGAATAATGGCCTTTCATCCAATTGTCATATTTCAGCCATAGAGTGTTCACACGGCCTGCTGATACTTGGCCCCGAATAACACACCCTATCTGCTAGGAGTAAGGCATGAAACTGAAGCGTTTGATGGCGGCAATGACTTTTGTCGCTGCTGGCGTTGCGACTGCCAACGCGGTTGCCGCTGTTGACCCTGCTATCCCGAGCTACACCAAGACCACTGGTGTGTCGGGCAACCTGTCCAGCGTCGGCTCCGATACCCTGGCCAACCTCATGACCCTCTGGGCTGAGAACTACAAAAAAGAATACCCGAACGTAAACATCCAGATTCAGGCCGCCGGTTCTTCTACCGCGCCACCTGCGCTGACCGAAGGCACCGCTAACCTGGGTCCGATGAGCCGCAAGATGAAGGACAACGAGCTGCAGGCCTTCGAAACCAAATACGGTTACAAGCCAACCGCTATTCCGGTTGCCGTGGATGCCTTGGCCGTATTCGTGCACAAGGACAACCCGATCAAGCATATGACCATGGAACAGGTCGATGCGGTCTTCTCGTCCACCCGTCTGTGCGGCGGCAAAACCGACGTCAAAACCTGGGGTGACCTGGGTGTGACCGGCGACCTGGCCAACAAGCCGGTTCAGCTGTTCGGCCGTAACTCGGTATCCGGCACTTATGGCTACTTCAAGGAAGAAGCCCTGTGCAAAGGTGACTTCAAGCCAAACGTCAACGAACAGCCAGGCTCGGCTTCGGTTGTTCAGTCGATCAGCTCCTCGCTGAACGGCATCGGTTACTCGGGTATCGGTTACAAGACTGCCAGCGTGAAGACGGTGGCCCTGGCCAAGAAAGGCAGCACCGAGTTTGTTGAAGACACTGAAGAAAACGCCCTGAACGGCAAGTACCCGCTGTCGCGCTTCCTGTACGTGTACGTCAACAAAGCCCCGAACAAGCCTTTGGCTCCGCTGGAAGCTGAGTTCGTGAAGCTGGTTCTGTCCAAACAGGGCCAGGAAGTTGTGGTGAAAGACGGCTACATCCCACTGCCAGCCAAGGTTGCTGCAAAAGCACTGGCTGACCTGGGTCTGGCGGAAGGCGGCGCTGCAGTCGTAAAAAAGTAACAAATTGAGTCCGGGGTGAACCCTTCCGGACTCAAGTAAAAGGCCGGATCTGCTTGCAGGCCGGCCTTTTACACACCTCAAATTTTCGATCCTCTGCCAGTCCCGCTGGCGGTGGATTTGGTGCGTCACTGCATTGTCATCTTTCTGTCATACAGGATCGCTAGGGTGAGCGCATGAATGATCTGGCCAATTCCAACATGACTACTAATCCCCCCAAGCGAATTGACTTCAATACGCCTGAACTGCAACGCAAGCGCCGCATTCGCGCGCTCAAAGATCGCTTCACCCGTTGGTACGTCCTCATCGGCGGCCTGGCGGTGCTGGCAGCCATCACCCTGATCTTCTTCTTCCTCGCCTATGTTGTTGCGCCGCTGTTCCAGGGTGCCGACCTGACCGCGAAAGAGTCCATTACCCCGGCCTGGATGCAGGACGCTGGCAAGCCACTGATGATCTCGCTCGAAGAGCAGAATCAGGTGGCCATGCGCGTTTCCGACAAGGGCCAGGCGTTGTTCTTCGATATCGACAGTGGCGCTGAATTGAAGCGCGTCGATCTGTCGATCCCGGCCGGCACCACCGTGACCTCCATCGGTGAAGACCAGCCAGGTCACCCGCTGGTGGCCGTAGGTCTGTCCAACGGTCAGGCCCTGGTGTTCCGTCACACCTATAAAGTCAGCTACCCGGAAGGCAAGAAAACCATCACCCCGGCCGTCGAGTACCCGTACGGCGAAACGCCAATCGCGGTCAACGAAGCCGGCGGTGTGCTGGAACACGTCAGCCTCAACGCCAATGATTCGACCCTGATGCTGGTCGGCTCCACCGGTTCGCAACTCAATGTTCTGTCGCTGACCAGCGAAGAGAACATGATGACCGGCGAAGTCACCAACGAGCAGAAACGCATCGAACTGCCGCAAATGACCGAGCCGGTGAAGAATATTTTCGTCGACCCGCGTCAGCAGTGGCTTTACGTGGTCAACGGGCGTGCCCAGGCCGACGTGTTCAGCCTGCGCGACAAGAGCCTCAACGGTCGCTACAAACTGCTTGAAGACGGTGAGGCTCAAGTCACCGCCAGCACCCAACTGGTGGGCGGCATCTCGCTGATCATCGGTGACTCCAAAGGTGGCCTGGCCCAGTGGTTCATGGCCCGCGACCCCGATGGCGAGCAACGCCTGAAGCAGATCCGCACCTTCCAGATGGGCACCACGCCTATCGTTGAAATCACAGCTGAAGAGCGCCGCAAGGGCTTCGTCGCCCTCGACGCTTCCGGCAAGCTTGGCGTGTTCCACAGCACTGCCCACCGCACCTTGCTGGTGGAGCCGGTCGCAGAAGGCCAAGGCGTTTTCGGTCTGTCGCCGCGCGCCAACCGCGTGATCGTGGAAGCCGGTGGCAAGTTGCACCCGCTGCTGCTCGACAACCCGCACCCGGAAGTCTCGTGGAGCGCGCTGTGGAGCAAGGTCTGGTACGAGAACTACGACGAGCCTAAATACGTCTGGCAATCGACCGCCGCCAACACCGACTTCGAACCCAAACTGAGCCTGTCACCGCTGACCTTCGGTACCCTGAAAGCCGCGTTCTACGCCATGCTGCTGGCCGCTCCACTGGCCGTTGCCGCTGCGATCTACACCGCGTACTTCATGGCTCCCGGCATGCGCCGCAAGGTCAAGCCGGTGATCGAGCTGATGGAAGCGATGCCGACGGTGATCCTCGGTTTCTTCGCCGGCCTGTTCCTCGCGCCCTATGTTGAAGGGCATTTGCCGGGCATCTTCAGCCTGCTGATGTTGCTGCCGATCGGCATCCTGGTCGCCGGTTTCACCTTCAGCCGCCTGCCTGAGTCGATCCGCCTGAAAGTCCCGGATGGCTGGGAAAGTGCGCTGCTGATTCCGGTGATCCTGTTCGTGGGCTGGCTGTCGCTGTACATGAGCCCGTTCATGGAGAACTGGTTCTTCGGTGGCGACATGCGCATGTGGATCTCCCACGACCTGGGCATCACCTACGACCAGCGCAACGCCCTGGTAGTGGGCCTGGCCATGGGCTTCGCGGTCATCCCGAACATCTACTCCATCGCCGAAGACGCCGTGTTCAGCGTGCCTCGCGGTCTGACCCTGGGCTCCCTGGCCCTCGGTGCCACACCGTGGCAGACCATGACTCGCGTGGTGATCCTCACCGCGAGCCCGGGCATCTTCTCGGCGCTGATGATCGGCATGGGCCGTGCGGTCGGTGAAACCATGATCGTGTTGATGGCCACCGGTAACACCCCGGTCATGGAAATGAACCTGTTCGAAGGCCTGCGCACCCTGGCGGCCAACGTTGCAGTGGAAATGCCCGAATCGGAAGTCGGCGGCAGCCACTACCGCGTGCTGTTCCTCTCGGCGCTGGTGCTGCTGTTGTTCACCTTCGTCATGAACACCCTCGCAGAACTGATTCGTCAGCGTCTGCGCAAGAAATACTCGTCGCTTTAAGAAAGGTAGAAGTCTGTGAAACAGAACTCCCTGAAAGGATGGTTCAAGAGCGGCGCCCCCGGCGTCTGGATCAGCGGTGGCGCGGTGTCCATCGCGGTCATCATGACCATTGGCCTGCTGGCAGTGATTGCCGTGCGTGGCCTGGGTCACTTCTGGCCGGCGGATCTGATCCACGCCAGCTATGACGTGCCGGGCCAGGGCCAGCATCTGGTCGTCGGTGAGGTGGTGCAGAAAGAAGAAGTGCCGCGCGCCCGTCTGAAAAGTGCCGGTCTGCCGGTGCCTGATCAGGGCCCGGAATTCATGACTCGCGAGCTGATCAAGGTCGGCAACCGTGATCTGAACGGCAACGACTTCACCTGGGTCGTCGGCGAGTGGCTGACCAACCAGACCACCCCGGTCGAGTTGATGGCCATCGAGCGTCGCGAGTGGGGCAACTTTTACGGCTACCTCGTTAACGTCAAACAGGACGGCAAGGTTATCGCCGAGGGGGAAGCGGCATGGCCTGAGCTGCAAGCGCGGATCGACCGCGTGAACAAGCTTGCTGCGCAACTGAAGTCACTGGAAAAGAGTGATATTGGTGCGATCAACGCAGGTCTGGAGCGCATCCGTCTGCACGGCCGCAAGCTGGAGCTGGAAGGTAAACTCGACGCAACCGCACAAGCGGACATGGAATCCGAGCGCGCTGAGCTGAACGCCCGCTATCAGGATATCGAAGCACGTCTGACTGACTTGCATGCACAGTTCAACCGCGACGCTTTGACAGCCCGCGACGCCAATGGCAAAGAAATCGAAATCAGTCTGGGCAAAGTGGTTCACGCCTACCAGCCGAACGCCATGAGCACCTTCACCAAGATCGGTTTCTATTTCAGCAAGATCTGGGAGTTCCTGTCCGACGACCCGCGTGAAGCAAACACCGAAGGCGGGATTTTCCCGGCGATTTTCGGCACCGTGATGATGACCCTGATCATGGCGATGATCGTGACTCCGTTCGGCGTGTTGGCAGCGGTTTACTTGCGTGAATACGCCAAGCAGAACGCACTGACCCGAATCATCCGCATCGCGGTGAACAACCTGGCGGGTGTTCCGGCGATCGTTTACGGCGTGTTCGGCCTGGGCTTCTTCGTCTATGTGCTGGGCGGCTCGCTCGACCGTCTGTTCTTCCCGGAAGCACTGCCGGCACCGACCTTCGGTACGCCGGGTCTGCTCTGGGCCTCGCTGACCCTGGCGCTGCTGGCGGTGCCTGTGGTGATCGTGGCTACCGAAGAAGGCCTGGCGCGGATTCCTCGCACCGTGCGTGAAGGCTCGTTGGCCCTCGGCGCGACCAAGGCTGAAACCTTGTGGAAGATCGTGCTGCCGATGGCCAGCCCGGCGATGATGACCGGCATGATCCTCGCCGTGGCCCGCGCCGCGGGGGAAGTGGCACCGCTGATGCTGGTGGGTGTGGTGAAGCTGGCGCCGTCGCTGCCGGTGGACGGTAACTACCCGTACCTGCACCTGGACCAGAAGATCATGCACCTGGGCTTCCACATCTATGACGTCGGCTTCCAGAGCCCGAACGTCGAAGCCGCGCGACCGCTGGTGTACGCCACGGCGTTGCTGTTGGTGCTGGTGATCGCGACATTGAACCTGTCGGCGGTGTACATCCGTAACCACCTGCGCGAGAAGTACAAGGCGCTGGATAGCTGATAACACCCTGTAGGAGCGAGCCTGCTCGCGAAGAAGGTACATCCGACACATTTTCTGTGTCTGAACGACCATCGCGAGCAGGCTCGCTCCTACAGAAAGAATTGTGTAACCGCGGGCCTTGGCCAGTGGCAACCGAACCGAATTTGTTAGCACAGGGAGCCTCCCATGCAGCACGAAGCACATACCCACGGCATCAACATGTCGGCGCTGGGTCGCGACAAACAGAGCCTGAACCTCGAGCAGGAAACCGTAGCCATCGAAGTGCCGGGCCTGAGCCTGTTCTACGGCGAAAAACAAGCGCTGTACGACGTCAGCATGAACATCCCGAAACAGCGCGTGACCGCCTTCATCGGCCCGTCCGGCTGTGGCAAGTCCACGCTGCTGCGTACCTTCAACCGCATGAACGACCTGGTTGACGGCTGCCGCGTTGAAGGCGAGATCAACCTGTACGGCAACAACATCTATCGCAAGGGCGAAGACGTGGCCGAGCTGCGTCGTCGCGTCGGCATGGTGTTCCAGAAGCCGAACCCTTTCCCGAAAACCATCTACGAAAACGTGGTTTACGGCCTGCGCATCCAGGGTATCAACAAGAAGCGCGTCCTCGACGAAGCCGTCGAGTGGGCGTTGAAAGGCGCGGCACTGTGGGATGAGGTCAAGGACCGTCTGCACGAGTCGGCACTGGGCCTGTCCGGTGGTCAGCAGCAACGTCTGGTGATCGCCCGCACCATTGCCGTGGAACCGGAAGTACTGTTGCTCGACGAACCGTGCTCGGCACTCGACCCGATCTCCACGCTGAAAGTCGAAGAGCTGATCTACGAACTGAAATCCAAGTTCACCATCGTGATCGTGACCCACAACATGCAACAAGCTGCGCGGGTGTCCGACTACACCGCGTTCATGTACATGGGCAAACTGGTCGAGTTTGGCGACACCGATACCCTGTTCACCAACCCGGCGAAGAAGCAGACCGAAGACTACATCACTGGTCGGTATGGCTAGTTGAGGCCGCCGCGAGCTACAAGCTGCAAGCGGCAAGAAAGAAGCGGTGCGATTCCAGGACTTGTACATAACTGCTTGAAGCTTGCAGCTTGAAGCTTGCAACTTTCGCGGAGCGAAAAAGATGATTAGTAAAGAAGGCCTTACCCACCACATTTCCGCGCAATTCAACGCCGAGCTTGAAGAGGTGCGCAGCCACCTCCTGGCCATGGGCGGGCTGGTGGAAAAGCAAGTCAACGACGCGGTGACCGCGCTGATCGAGGCCGACTCCGGCCTGGCCCAGCAGGTGCGCGAGATCGACGACCAGATCAACCAGATGGAACGCAACATTGACGAAGAATGCCTGCGCATTCTGGCCCGTCGTCAGCCGGCAGCGTCCGACCTGCGCCTGATCATCAGCATTTCCAAGTCGGTGATCGACCTGGAGCGCATCGGTGACGAAGCGACCAAGATCGCCCGTCGTGCCATCCAGCTGTGCGAAGAAGGCGAAGCGCCGCGCGGTTACGTCGAAGTGCGTCACATCGGCGACCAGGTGCGCAACATGGTCCGCGATGCACTGGACGCCTTTGCCCGTTTCGACGCCGAACTGGCCTTGTCGGTGGCGCAGTACGACAAGATCATCGACCGCGAATACAAGACGGCCCTGCGTGAGCTGGCTACCTACATGATGGAAGATCCGCGTTCCATTTCGCGGGTTCTGAGCATTATCTGGGTGCTGCGTTCGCTGGAGCGTATCGGCGACCACGCGCGCAATATTTCGGAGCTGGTGATCTACCTGGTACGCGGCACCGACGTGCGGCACCTGGGTCTCAAGCGCATGAAGGAAGAAGTCGAAGGAACAACCGGCGAAAGCGCTAATGTTCCGGGCAAAACTGACGATAAGTAAGGTTGCCCAAGTAAAGCGCCCGGCCTTTTGGCCGGGCGTTTTTGTTTGAGCTTCACGAATTCGAAAAGCAGCACCCCGCGAACGAAAAGTCCGGCGTGACTGAAGGTTTTTGGCAATGTGCCATCAGCAAGGCGGTATGCTGGCCGGGATTTTTTAAAGGGGTTTTGGATGAGTAAGGTCAATGTGTTGGTCGTGGACGACGCGTCGTTCATTCGTGACCTGGTGAAGAAGTGCCTGCGCAACTATTTCCCGGGCATGCGGATTGAAGACGCGATCAACGGCAGAAAGGCCCAGGCCATGCTGGCCAAGGAAGCCTTCGACCTGGTCCTGTGCGACTGGGAAATGCCGGAAATGTCCGGCCTGGAACTGCTGACCTGGTGCCGCGAGCAAGACACCCTCAAAACAATGCCCTTCGTGATGGTCACCAGCCGTGGCGACAAGGAGAACGTTGTCCAGGCGATCCAGGCCGGAGTTTCCGGTTACGTCAGCAAGCCGTTCACCAACGAGCAACTGATCACCAAGGTCAAGCAGGCGCTGCACAAGGTCGGCAAACTCGACGCCTTGATCAACGTAGCCGCAACCAAAACCAGCCCTGCCTTCGGTAACGACTCCCTTGCCGCCTTGACCGGTGGCAAGGCACCCGTAGCGACCCCAACGGTCGCACCCGCACCGTCCAAAGGCTTGCTCAACAGTCCACCGGTCAAGACGCCTGCGACCTCCTCGGCACCCACCAGTGGCCGTGGCCAGGGTCAACTGCGTTTGCCTAACGGCATCGCGCAATGTGTGATCAAGGCCTTGAGCCTCAAGGAAGCCCTGTTGGTGGTCAAACGCACCGAGACCCTGCCGCAGATCCTCGACAGCGCCGTGCTGGACCTTGAGCAGGGCGACAACGCCGAAATCGCCCGCCTCAACGGTTACCTGCACGCCGTCGTGGCCCACGAACCGAAGCCCGACAGCGACTGGCTGCAACTGACCTTCCGTTTTGTCGACCAGGATGCGCAGAAGCTCGATTACATCTCCCGCCTGATTGCACGGGGTACGGCGCAGAAGCACTTTATTCCTGGCGCTTGATATAAGGTCGCCTGACAGTCCGCTTTCGCGAGCAGGCTCGCTTCCACATTTGTAATGCGTTCTCTTGTGGGAGCGAGCCTGCTCGCGAAGGGGCCATCACTGTTACCGCACATCTGCTGAACACCTTTTCTGAAACAACTGCCGACTACCCGGGTCCATTGCAGCTGCTAGGCTCAATCCCAGATCTCACTCGACAGAATCCTTGCTCATGTTCACGCGCCTGCTGTTTTTATGTGGCTTGTTCATGGTCGCCACCTCGGCCGTGGCCATGACCATCTACAAGTCCAAGGACGCCTATGGCGTGGTTTCCTACAGCGACCGCCCCAGCAAGGGCGCCCATGTGTTCGTTTTTCGCGATGGCATGGTCGAGCACCTTGAGCGTCAGGTGCGCCTCATCATCATGAAGAAGAACGGCGTGCACAGCGTGTACGTGCGCAATGACCTGTATGCGCCGGTAGAAGTCGAATTGAGTTTTGCCGGGGTGAAGAACGCCAGCGGCGTGCCGGGCGGAACGATTCGGCGGGTGATACCGCTACGCAGCAGCGTTCGTCTGGCGCGGCTCACGGCGACTAAAGGCGGGAGGTCCCTCGCATACGTCCCGAAGTTCAAATACTCCCTGGGCGACCCCTCTGGGCCCACGGTGGGCTATCGGTACCCGTTGCCCTGGCGTGGTGGACCATTCCGGATCAGTCAGGGCGCCAATGGCCCCTACAGCCACTTCGGGCCCAAGAGCCGATATGCCATAGACATCGCAATGCCTGAGGGCACGCCGATCATTGCCGCGCGAGGCGGGGTGGTGGTGAAAACCGAGAACAGGCAGAGCGGGCGCGGCACCGACGCTTCCGGCAATTTCGTGCGGGTGCTGCACGATGACGGGACCATGGGTGTTTACCTGCACCTGAAGAAAGGTTCGGTCTGCGTTCGGGAAGGTCAGCGGGTAACGGTAGGCAGTGCGTTGGCGTTGTCCGGCAACACCGGCAACAGCACCGGGCCGCATTTGCACTTCGTGGTGCAGCGCAATACCGGGCTGGGGCTGGTCTCGATTCCGTACCAGTTCAACCAGCCGGTGGGTGCGCTGCCCAACTTTGCGTTGGGCGGGAAGTGAAGTTTTCGGTGATCAACTGTGGCGAGGGGGCAAGCCCCCTCGCCACAAAATGCCCTTCAGCCGCAGATCAATCCAGCATCAACACCTTGGCCAGAACGATCTTCGGCCCTTTCATCTTCTTGATGATGATCCGCAGGCCTTCGACTTCCAGCACTTCTTCCTCTTCCGGAACGCGCTTGAGGCTCTCATAGACCAGCCCGGCAAGGGTTTCGGCTTCGACGTGGTCGAGGTCGATGCCCAGCAACCTTTCAACCTTGAAAAGTGGCGTATCGCCCCGCACCAGCAGCTTGCCCGGCTGATACGCGAGGATCCCGCGTTCGGCCTTGCGGTGTTCGTCCTGGATGTCGCCGACCAGCACTTCCAGCACGTCTTCCATGGTCAGGTAGCCGATGATGTTGCCGTCGGCCTCTTCGACCACGGCGAAGTGCGAGCCGCCCTTGCGGAACTGCTCCAGCAACTGCGACAGCGGCATGTGCCGCGACACGCGCTCCAGCGGGCGGGTCAGTTCGGCCAGGTTGAACGACTCGGGAATGTGGTCCAGCGCCGCCAGTTCCAGTAGCAGATCCTTGATGTGCAGCAGGCCGACGAACTCCTGGCGCTCGCTGTCGTACACCGGGTAGCGGCTGAACTTGTGGCGACGGAACATCGCCAGGATCTGCTTGAGTGGTGCGTTGAACTCCAGGGTCACCAGGTCTTCGCGGGAGTTGGCCCAGTCGACCACTTCCAGTTCACCCATTTCCACTGCCGAGGCCAGCACGCGCATGCCTTGGTCGCTCGGGTCCTGGCCACGGCTGGAGTGCAGGATCAGTTTCAGTTCTTCCCGGCTGTAGTGATGCTCGTGATGCGGGCCGGGTTCACCTTGCCCCGCAATGCGCAGGATAGTGTTGGCGCTGGCGTTGAGCAGGTAGATGGCCGGGTACATGGCCCAATAGAACAGGTACAGCGGCACGGCGGTCCACAGCGACAGCAACTCGGGTTTGCGGATGGCCCAGGATTTGGGGGCCAGTTCGCCGACCACGATGTGCAGGTACGAAATGATGAAGAAGGCGGTGAAGAACGAGATGCCTTTGACCACTTCGGCCGACTCGACGCCGACTGCGCTCAACACCGGCTCAAGAATGTGGGCAAACGCGGGTTCACCGACCCAGCCCAGGCCCAGGGAGGCGAGGGTGATACCCAATTGGCAAGCCGACAGGTAAGCATCGAGCTGACTGTGCACGGTGCGCAGGATGTGCCCGCGCCAGCCGTTTTTGTCAGCGATGGCCTCGACCCGGGTCGAGCGCAATTTGACCATGGCAAATTCCGCCGCAACGAAAAATCCGTTGAGCAAAACCAGGATCAGAGCAAAAAGAATCATGCCGAAGTCGGCGAAAATTGTAGCGAGGGTCAAGCCAGGGGAAGGGTCCATGATGGAGTTTTGCGGGTTCCGTATATTCGAGAGGGAAGTAAAAAACCGCGCCTGAAAGGCAGGCGCAAGTCAGCCAATGTAGCGGCTGACCGGCCAGTTGCCTAGTGGCGCGTGCTGGCCGGTATCAGTCAGCGGTGCTGATAACCCGTGATTTGGTGACCTGGGCCGGGGCAAAGTGGCAGGTAAAGGTACTGCCGTGGCCCGGCACGCTGCTGATTTCCATGCGTGCCCGATGTCGTAACAAGACGTGTTTGACGATCGCCAGCCCCAGGCCGGTGCCCCCGGTGTTGGAGTTGCGGCTGGAGTCGACGCGATAGAAGCGTTCGGTCAGGCGCGGCAGGTGTTTGGCATCGATGCCGATCCCGGAATCCTGCACGCTCAGGTGCGCCCCTTGGTCATCGCCCCACCAGCGAATGCGGATATTGCCTTCGGCCGGGGTGTATTTCACCGCGTTGAACACCAGGTTGGAAAACGCGCTGCGCAACTCCGCTTCGCTGCCCTTGAGCAGAATCGTCGGGTCGGCTTCCAGGGTGATTTTCTGGTTTTTCTGGCCGGACAACTGCTGCGCGTCACTCTTGATCGATTGCAGCAAGCCGTCGATCGGTACCGGCTGGTTGTCCGACGGATAATCGGTGGCTTCCAGCTTGGCCAGCAACAACAGGTCGTTGAGCAGGGTCTGCATGCGTCCGCCTTGTTGCTGCATCTGCTGCAAGGCACGACCCCAGCGCGGGTTCACCTCGTCGACGTTATCGAGCAAGGTTTCCAGGTAACCGCAGATCACCGTCAACGGCGTGCGCAGTTCATGGGAAACGTTGGCGATGAAGTCTTTGCGCATTTGCTCAAGCTGATGGATGCGCGTCACATCGCGCACCAGCATCAAGTGTTCGTTGTTGCCGTAACGGGTGATGTACAGCTGAATGCGCACGCGGTCGTTGGTTGGCGAAGGGATTTCCAGCGGCTCAGCGTAGCTGTCTTGCTCGAAGTATTCCTTGAAGCGCGGATGGCGCACCAGGTTGGTCACCGGTTGACCGCTGTCCTGTGGCGTCTTGAGGCCCAGCAGGGTTTCGGCGGCGCGGTTCCACCATTCCAGATTGCCGTCGGTGTCGAGCATGATCACCGCATCCTTGAGCGCGGCGGTGGATTCCTGAACCCGGTCGATCACTGCTTGCAGGCGCCCGCGTACCCGTTGGTCGCGGCGTTGCAGGTGGTAGATGCTGTCGAACACCTCGCCCCACAGGCCGTAGCCGTCGGGTGGTGCTTCATCGGGTTTGTGCAGGCGCAGCCACTCGTGCAGACGCAGCAATTGCTTGAGGGTCCAGGCCAGGTAAAGACCCAGGCCTGCGGCGAGGCTCCAGCCGTAATAGCCGGTAATCAGGCCGATCACCAGGCAGGCGGTGACCAGCAGCAGCATGTGGCGAATCAGGGTGCCATGCCAGTTTTGGTTCACTTGACGCGCGTCCTTGTCAGCTTGTCGGGCGGTAGAGGTCCGGGTCAGGCTTTGGTAGAAAAGCGGTAACCGGTGCCGCGCACGGTTTGTACCAGATTTTCGTAAGCATCGCCGAGGGCTTTGCGCAGGCGACGAATGTGCACGTCGACGGTACGCTCTTCAACGTAGACGTTGCCGCCCCAGACCTGATCCAGCAACTGGCCACGCGTGTAGGCGCGCTCCTGGTGGGTCATGAAAAATTGCAGCAGGCGGTATTCGGTCGGGCCCATCTCGGCAGGACGGCCGTCGATGGTCACGCGGTGGCTGATCGGGTCCAGCAGCAGGCCGCCGACTTCGATTGGCGCCTCGCCATCGGTCGGGCCGGCACGGCGCAGCACGGCCTTCAGGCGCGCTACCAGCTCACGGGGGGAAAACGGTTTGGTGATGTAGTCGTCGGCGCCGACTTCCAGGCCCTGGATCTTGTTGTCCTCTTCACCTTTGGCGGTGAGCATGATGATCGGGATGTCCCCGGTCAATTCATCACGCTTGAGACGACGGGCCAGCTCGATGCCGGACGTGCCGGGCAGCATCCAGTCGAGCAGGATCAGGTCCGGTTTGCGGTCGACGATAATGGCGTGGGCCTGCTGGGAGTTTTCAGCCTCCAGGCAGTCATAGCCGGCCATTTCCAACGCAACGGCGATCATTTCGCGAATAGGCGCTTCGTCGTCGACGATCAGAATGCTCCTGCCAACCATGCCCTTAATCCTCTTGTCATTTAACTGTCTTGCGCCGCATTAGATAACGGAATTATTGCAGTCGTGTGACAGTATTTTAGTCGGTCGGCGATTGGCGGGATCCTGGGCTAAGCTTTAAGTCCGAATCCTGACAACCACAAAAGGAAGGTTTCCATGAAGCAAATCTCGCAATCCTTCAAGGCTCTGCTACTGGTCGCGGCGTTTTCCTTGCCGACCATGGCCTTCGCGGCTGAGCCGGCGATGATGAAAGACGGCATGATGGTCGACCATAAGGGCATGACCTTGTACACGTTCGACAAGGACACTGGCGGCACGTCGGTATGCACCGGTGAGTGTGCAAAACACTGGCCGCCGCTCAAGGCTGAAGCGGGTGCCAAGGCTGAAGGTAAATGGACAGTCGTCCAGCGTGACGATGGCACGATGCAATGGGCCTACGACGGCAAGCCGCTGTACTACTACGACGACGACAAGAAGCCCGGAGACAAGACGGGCGACATGAAGAACAAGGTCTGGCACGTCCTCCAAGGGCCGAAGATGTAAGACATCTCATGTAGGAGCGAGCTTGCTCGCGATGAGCGTGAACGATTATGCGGGCTGTCTGGATAACCGCGTCGCTTTCAAATTCATCGCGAGCGGGCTCGCCCCTACACACGATATGGCGTCAACGCACCGCGTAATCCAAAACAATCCCCACAAAAATCGCCAACCCTGCCCAATGGTTGTGTAAAAACGCCTTGAAGCAACGCATGCGGTCCCTGTCGCGGGTGTACCAGAACTCCCAGGCAAAGCAGCCCGCCGCCGCCAGTAATCCAAGGTGGAACCAGCCACCGAGGTCGAACTTCGAACCCGCCAGCAACAGGCAACCCAGCGCCAGCCCTTGCAGGGTCAGGATGATCGCCCGGTCTGCGTCGCCGAACAGAATCGCCGTGGATTTCACGCCGATCTTCAGGTCGTCATCGCGGTCGGTCATCGCGTAATACGTGTCGTAACCCACGGTCCACATCAGGTTGGCGATCCACAGCAGCCACGCGACAGCCGGCAGTTCACCGGTTTCTGCGGTGAACGCCATCGGCATCCCCCACGAAAATGCAGCGCCCAGCACCACTTGCGGGTAATAGGTGTAGCGCTTCATGAACGGGTAACTGAACGCCAGTGCCAGGCCGCCCAACGACAGCCAGATGGTCGCGGCATTGGTGCACAGCACCAGCAGGAAACTCACGCCCATCAGCAGTGCGAAGAATACCAGTGCCTCTTTGGAGCTGATCTTGCCGCTCACCAGCGGCCGCTGCTCGGTACGCTTCACATGACCATCGACCTTGCGGTCCGCCCAGTCGTTGATCACGCAGCCGCCAGCGCGAGTCAGCACCACGCCAAGGACGAAAATCACAATGTTGGCCAGGGAGGGCGAACCCTTGCCGGCAATCCACAGCGCCCACAGCGTAGGCCAGAGCAGCAGGTAAATGCCGATCGGCTTGTCCATGCGGGTCAGCTGAATGAAATCCCAGGCCCGAGGGTTCAAGCGGTTCAAGGACTTGAGCAGGCTTTGGTACATCAACGGTTCTCCGATTGGGCGCAGGCGGCGTCCCACAGGGAAGGCAGGAAAATTTCGGCCACCAAAACGCTCAAGGCGCCGCGGTCGAAGCGCGAGCGGCGGCCCCACAGTCCAGGCGATTGCACCTCGGTGGGCAGCCACGCTTGCGGATAATGGCAAACCTCGATGGCCCGGCGCTGGAAGGCCTGATCGCAAAACAGTAATTCGCCCAGCGAGCGGCTGCCCAGTTCGTCCATGTGCAAGCCGTCGCCTTGCAATGCACTGCGTGACGCCACGCTGCGCGCAAACACCCACGCCTGGCCATGACCACGCAAATACACCTCGCGGACCCAGCCCTCACTGCCATCGGCCAGGTCCAGTGCTGCGCATTCGTCGGCACGCAGGGGCTGCCAGCCTTCGAACATCGGCGAGACGCTGAAGGCGTCATTCGACAAATGAATCAGGCGTCTGGTCAGCGAGCCTTCGTCGAACAGCCAGTCGAGGGTGGAGGCATCGGGGAGGGGCGCCAGTTCGCTGCGCGAGAGCCAGAGAGGAGCTGGAGAGGGGGATTCTGTGTGATGCACAATGAGTCATTATTGGCAGCAAATGAGGCGGCGAGCTTAACATGTCAGCCGCCGATATCGATTGAAATGGCCTGCCGTTGCGCCGAACAGGCTTGCATCCGATGGCTCCGATCAGTACAAAACGCGCTGA
The DNA here is from genome assembly GCF_019947335.1 of Pseudomonas sp. BF-R-24. Classification (NCBI taxonomy): domain Bacteria; kingdom Pseudomonadati; phylum Pseudomonadota; class Gammaproteobacteria; order Pseudomonadales; family Pseudomonadaceae; genus Pseudomonas; species Pseudomonas sp. BF-R-24. Next base: position 41,390 of record NZ_JAGYGG010000004.1, on the reverse strand, counting down.
GTTGGACGGCAGTGCTACAACCATCGACCGTCCGGCCGGCAAAACGCCTGAACCCTGAGGAAGTACCTGATGAAAAAGTGGCAATGTATCGTCTGCGGCCTGATCTACAACGAAGCCGACGGTTGGCCGGATGACGGCATTGCGCCGGGCACCCGTTGGGAAGACGTCCCGGCAGACTGGCTGTGCCCGGACTGCGGTGTGGGCAAAATGGATTTTGAAATGATCGAAATCGCTGCCTGAATAATTGAGGAGTAAGGAATGAACGCACCTGTCGTAATCATTGGCACCGGCCTGGCTGGCTACAACGTGGCCCGCGAGTTTCGCAAACTCGATAGCGAAACCCCGCTGCTGCTGATTACCGCCGATGACGGGCGCTCCTACTCCAAGCCGATGCTCTCCACCGGCTTCGGCAAAAACAAGGATGCCGACGGCCTGAGCATGGCCGAACCCGGCACCATGGCCGAGCAGCTCAAGGTTGAAATACGCACCCACACGCGCATCAGCGGCATCGACCCGGGCCACAAGCGCTTGTGGATCGGTGAAGAAGCGGTGATCTACCGCGACCTGATCCTGGCCTGGGGCGCCGAAACCGTGCGTGTACCCATTGAAGGCGACGCGGCGGACTGCGTGTTCCCGATCAACGACCTGGAAGACTACGCACGCTTCCGTGCGGCGGCAGCCGGCAAGCGCCGCGTGCTGCTGCTCGGCGCCGGCCTGATCGGCTGCGAGTTCGCCAACGACCTGACCCTGGGTGGCTACGAAGTGCAGCTGGTTGCGCCGTGCGAACAAGTCATGCCGACCCTGTTGCACCCGGCGGCTGCCGCTGCGGTGCAGGCAGGCCTCGAAAGCCTTGGCGCTCGCTTCCACCTCGGGCCGGTGCTCAACCGCCTGCAGCGCGTGGCTGACGGCCTGGAAGCGCACCTGTCCGATGGCCAGGTGATCCCGTGCGACGTGGTGGTCTCGGCCATTGGCCTGCGACCGCGCGTCGACCTGGCGGCTGCGGCCGGTCTGCAGGTCAACCGCGGCATCATGGTCGACCGGCACCTGAAGACTTCCCACGCCAACATCTACGCCCTGGGCGACTGCGCCGAGGTCGACGGGCTGAACCTGCTGTACGTGATGCCCCTGATGAGCTGTGCGCGAGCGCTGGCGCAAACCCTGTCCGGCAACCCGACCGCCGTCACCTATGGCCCGATGCCGATCACCGTCAAGACCCCGGTCTGCCCGTTGGTGGTGTCCCCGCCGCCACGGGGCGCAGAGGGCATCTGGACAGTCGAAGGGCAGGGCGCCGACATCAAGGTTTTATGCCGCGATGCCGCGGGCAAGCTGCTCGGTTACGCCCTCACCGGTGCCGCCGTGATGGAAAAACTGGCCCTGAACAAAGAGCTTCCGGCCCTGTTGGCATAAATACCGGTCGTTCTGTCGGAATCACCCCCCTTTTGCCCTAACAATGGCCGCGCCGATACTGGCGCGGGGCCTCACTGCGTGCCATCCTCACTCCCGTCTGCCGCAGAGTAGAGCACCTGCGGCGCTTTGGGCGCTGCTCCATAGAGAGCAGCACGGACATAACAACAACAAACCGTCAAAGGGGCTTCACTCACATGCGTAAACCAGACCTCGCTGCAGCCATTGCTGAAAAAGCAGACCTCACCAAAGAACAAGCCAACCGCGTTCTCAACGCCGTTCTTGAAGAAATCACCGGTGCCCTGCACCGCAAAGACAGCGTGACGCTGGTGGGCTTCGGCACCTTCCTGCAACGCCATCGCGGTGCCCGCACCGGCAAAAACCCGCAAACCGGTGAACCCGTCAAAATCAAGGCCAGCAACACCGTTGCTTTCAAGCCTGGGAAATCGTTGAAAGACAGCGTTAATCCGTAATCCGTTTTCACCTCCCGCGTAGCGGGGGAGTGGAATAAAAAATGGGCACGCCAACCAGGGTTGGGTGCCCATTTTTTGTGGGGTCTACAGGTTTCATTGAAATCTGCCCCTGAAATCTGCTTTAAAGGTCTGAAAAACTGTAGGGCCGATGCTCGGTGATCTGAGACAGCAGGATCAGATGCTCCACGGCCTTCACCTTCTCTAGATGGTCGATAGTGTCCGGACCGCCGAACATCAGCGCTGGAACAAATCCGTACATCTCGTCGTGGCGCAGGGTGCCGAGTTTTTTCTTTGCGGGCTTGAATAGGTCATCGAAATCGTTGTACTCCACCTCCGTAGACAATAAAAAGTTATGAAGTCTCTTATCCATTTGCTCTTTTGGAAGTGTGGATGTGTGTGTTATGTAGCGAGAAACGATACTGATTATTTTTAGCGAAGCACCCGTTTCTTCCCCCCAAAAGTACAGATCGCCAAAGGCGCTGCGAGCAATCAGGTGGTAGGTGTCAATGGCTTCAAACTTCGTCCCCTCAAGCCAAGACGCTACCATCCTGTCGTATTCCTGAGGGTTTACTATCCAAAAAATCCCATCACCGTAACCGCACCAGCCGTGTTCGGCCCAGTATTCCAATAACTGATTGGGTAGCTTGCCTCTATAGCGTTCGATACTTGATGCTGGGACTTCCTGCCGGTCAACAGGTCCGCCAAATTTCTCTATAAACCTGGCAAATACTTTGTCCACGCGATGCCTCCTTCTTTGTAAGCATCAGATCACTGATCGGTGATTTCATTGAGATCTGCTTCCTGATACCTGCCTTAAAGGTCTGAAAAACTATAGGGCTGAAGCTCGGTGATCTGAGACAGCAGGATCAGATGCTCCACCGCTTTCACCTTCTCTAGATGGTCGAGGGTGTCCGGACCGCCGAACATCAGCGCTGGAACAAAGCCGTACATCTCATCGTGACGCAAGGTGCCGAGCTTTTTCTTCGCGGGTTGGAACAGGTCGCCATAATCGTTGGAGTCCACATCCGTGGATAAAAGAAAGCCTTGCAACTCCCTATCCATTTCTTCGATCGTAATTTCGAAATCATCAAAAACACATCGAGAAAGAACACTGGTTATTTTAAGAGAGGCACCCGTTTTTTCGCCCCACAGGTACAAATCACCGAAGGCGCTACGAGCAATCAGGTGGTAAGCATCACGCTCTTCATATTTCGTATCTTCAAGCCAAGACGCCACTACCCCATCGTATTCCTGAGGATTGACTATCCAAAAAATGCCGTCACCGTAACCGCACCAGCCGTGTTCAGCCCAGTATTCCAACAACTGGTTGGGTAGCTTGCCTCTATAGTGCTCGATACTTGATGCTGGGACATCTTGCCGATCAACAGGTCCGCCAAATTTCTCTATAAACCGGGCAAATACTTGGTCCACGCGATGTCTCCTTATTAGCACTTATGTAGTTTTACGTTGAGAAAAGTTGACTCTCTCATTGAATGGGGCACGTTCTCAGCAGCAGCCTTCAAATTTGCGATTTTCGGTGCCCACTGAGGACCGATACTGGAATTCACTTGTCGATCACCAAAGTCCGCAATGATGTCCTTGCCGCCAGCGCGCAAATCAGGATTATGCAACCCTGCAAGGTTTGACATCGTTTCCTTGGCTTTTTTGATAGCTTCAGCCTCTGCTTCAAGCGGAGTCATGTTTTTCTGGTATTCCCGCTGAAAACGCTTTTGCAACGTAGTTGTTAAATCTTTTCGAGCCCGCTTGGCAGCCGCCCGACTACGCTTCACCGGATTAGCAATATTCTCCAGATACTCATCAACCGTCAGCCGATTCAGCCCGTCCTCTTGCCCCTTCAACTGCCGCTCGAACTCTCCGATTTTAGACGCCGGCATCTTGTCCGCTTTAAAGCATTCGACTTTATGAAGCGGCATGGCGTTCGGTTTGTCACGAGGCGAGTCCTTGTCTTTTCCAGATGGGCGATTTGCTGGCGGCGCGGGCTCCTGCGGGCCAAGTGCACCTCTGCGCGGCTCTGCGGTTTGCAGGTCTGGTCGTTTTTTCAGTGCCTCTTCATGCTTGAGCATCCATTCGCCCAGCCGTGCCCCTTTGGGGCTTGCTCGCATTTCCTGGGCGAGGACATTTACATTACCTCGACCGCGCGTAATGTAAGCAACGATGGCTCCCAGCAGCAGGACGACAACCTCCACATGCCCCAGTGCGATGTGATGGGTTGCTCTTTCTTCGGCAAAAGGATCGTCCCGGCTGAACGGGTTCAACCCTTCCTCGCCACGTGGGCCTTTCCACGCGATGTTGATGCCCGTCAGGTAATACTCGCCAATGCGCGGCAAACCCTCGACGAAAAACTCAGCGACGGACGTCAGACCAAGTATCCCTAATATCCAGGTGCTGACTTGCAATCCCATTGCGGCGCCAGCGGCACCCATGGGAATGGCACCTGCCCCTCCGAGGAATGCGCCTACTCCCGCACCAATTGCTCCTCCGGTCAGCACACTGCCGGCGACGATCATTGCCATTTGAGTAACGACTTCGATCAACTCGTTGAGGATGCTGGAGATGTCGAGGTCAGAGAACCGTTGCCTCAATAGGCGGCCGGCTTCCCACTCGGCTTGGTTGAATGCGTAGCTGACACTGTTGATACGTCGGATGTTGAGAGAAAGGGAGGGGGCACGTTCGTTGAAATGCGTGCGAAAGCAGGCGCCTCCTTGGTATCCCATCTTATGGGTTATACGATTTTCTATTTCGTGCCACGTGGGCACGATTTGCCATAAAAACATTCGAGTGTCTCCCTGACAGTTCGCCCGTTAGTGGACTAGTAACTCCGGTGTCCATGACCGAAATACGCTAACAAGAAATTGGAGGAGGTGATGTAGGAAGACTCTCCTTCAGCGATCAGAAACTTCCTGCATTTCAGAATGTTGCATGTCTCAAAGCGGAACGATCCAAGCTGGCACCTGGATTTTTGCCTGGAGCCGTGGCGCTGGTGATTTGATGTCGAACAACGTGATACGCAGTCAAAGAAACCCCCGATTGTTGGTGACAACAAACGGGTTTGTTTTTTCTGCTTTGCGAGTCAGATGATTCTGCTTTTTTGCTGGGTGATAATCGCTGCCATTTCCGGTTCGTCCAGATGTTCCAGTGCTTGCTCAACTAGCAAATGCACCCCGTCAGCCATGCGACTGATCGCAAGGACAACCGAGCGACGTGAGCCGTCTACATCATCCGCGAGGTCGGCGGCGATGGCGCTGATGGAGAGCAGATCTTCTGAGGCGTTGGCCAGCAGTGCTTCAGTGTTGATGTCAGGACGGACGCTGAAGAGTTGGCCGTTGCGTTTCGGTTGTTTCTGTTTGGCTTGGGTGGTGTAGTGGTTGAAGGTGCATTCGACCGCTTCATTGGTCACTTTGGAATCGGGGGATTCGCAGGGGGATGTGGCTTCGTTATCAGGGGGGTTGGGTGTTGGTTTGAACATGGATGTCGCTTCCTGGAATTAAGAGGCTGGCACCGTTTCGCTTTGCACTTCGAAAGAGGTGGCAGCTGTGCGTTGGTGTGCAAGACCGGTCCAGGTGCCCGGCAGACCCGAAGGTCTCCGACGCACAGCCGCCATAACGATCCGCGAGCATAGGAAAACGCTCGGTGAATTGCCATCAACGATGTGCACCTGAACCGGACTTGCACGTCCGAGTCACCGATTTTGCGGTGGCTTAAAGAGGTTATCGGTGCCGACCCGAATCGCCTAGTTCACGCATGACCCGGCGTTTGGAAGGAAATGTCCGAGAAGTCTGCGGGGTGCAAGATCAAAAGATCGCAGCCTTCTGCAGCTCCTACAGGAATGTGTTTCTACAGGTGTAGGAGCGACACGGGATGCATTCCCACGCATGAGCACGTGAGCGATCGGTGTGACGTATAAGATCGTGACTTGGCAGTCATCATGCGGGAAATGTGGCTTATCTTCTTCTAACGCATCTGGAAGGTGGCGTTCTTGTTTTAAGTCGCTAAACTGCCCCAGCCGTTCATTTTTCTTCTGAGGCTTACGCATGAAATTTCGTTTTCTGCTGTGGATGCTGGGTTTGTTGATGGGTAAGGCCAGCCGGACCAATCCGGCGTTTCAGCAGCAGTTGGGTGACAAGGACCTGGTGTTTCAGTTGCAGACCCTGGACGGGAAAGTGGCGCGGCATTTCCGCGTGAAGGACCAGCGCATCACCAGTCAATCGGGTGTGCATGCCGAGCCTGCGTTTGCGATTGCCTTTAAAGACGCCGCGTATGGCTTTGCCACGATGCAGGCGAAGAACAAGCAGCTGGCGTTCATGACGGGGATTCAGGACAAGTCGATTCAGATCAAGGGCAACCCGGCGCTGGTGATCTGGTTCCAGGGGCTGACGAAGTATTTGAAGCCGAAGAAGGTGTAGGAGCGAGCCTGCTCGCGAGAAACTCAAGCCCCTCCGCGTTTATCCAGGATGCACGCGTCATCGTTGACGACTTTCGCGAGCAAGCTCGCTCCTACAAGGTTTTGGTGATCCTTGTGGGAGCGAGCTTGCTCGCGATGTTTTTCAGCCTTGAGTGAATTGCGATGCCAATTCGCGCAGCAGCATCTCGGCTTCCAGCACTTTGCTTACCACGTCGTTGGCTTTTTCGCGGCTCAGGCCGAGGCGTTCGAGCAGGGCGTCGGGGATGTCTTCGTCCGGGCCGGAGCCGATATTACGGCTGCGCAGCAGGCGCACGGCCAGGCAGACCAGGTTCGGGTACTCGGCGTAGGCGCCGTCGTAGGCTGGGTCGTGCTGGAAGCGCAGTGCTGTGGACAGTTCTTCGGGCATGTCCCAGTGGCGCATCAGCCATGCGCCGATCTGTTCGCGGCTGATGCCCAGCAGGTGTTGCTCGATGTAGCTGTGGCACAGGTGCGGGTTGACCTCCAGGTGACGGCAGATCAGCGAGAAGTGCGGCGGGAACACATGGGCCAGCAGCAGGTAGCCGAAGTTGTGCAGCAGGCCGGCGAGGTAGGTCAGGCCGGCTTCCGGACGCTGGGCGCGCGGCATGGCGCGGGTCAGGCCTTCGATGACGGCGGCGGTGTAGATCGATTGCTGCCAGTACGGGGTGGAGTGTTGCGGGTGGTCCTTGGGCAGGCTCAGGGTTTTGCCCAGGGCCAGGCCCAGCGCCAGGTTGATCACCAGGTCGAAGCCCAGCACGCGCACGATGGCGTCTTCAACGGAGCGGATCTTTCCCGGCGACGCGTAGTAGGGCGATGCCGCCCAGCTCACCACTTGTGCGGCCAGCGCCGGGTCGGTTTCGACCACGCCGGTGATGTCGTCGATGGTGGCGTTGGGGTCGACGCGCAGCTTGATGATTTTTTGCGCGGTTTCGGCCAGCGGCGGAATTTCGATGGTCGCTTCCAGACGCTGCTGGATACGCCGTGCGGTGAACGCCTGGACGGCCTGGGTGATTTCCTCGCGGTCGTCATCGGGGCGGTCGAGGTTGGGACGGATGCTTGTCAGGTTTTCGCCGAAGTTGGCGGCGCTGGCCTTGGTCAGCATGGTCGCCTTGAAGTCTTCGCTGGTGATTTCCAGCAGCACGCCCGGCTCACCGGAGTTGATCAGCAACTTCGGCTCGCGCAGCAGGCTTTCGTCATACAGGCACGGTGAACTGGTCAGCGCCGGCAAGCCCGGCAGCAAGCCGAGATTGTGCTTGCCGAGCATTTTTGTCAGGCGTTCGGTGGGTACGGCGGCGAGGCGGCGACCGGTGAGTTCGGTCAGGCGATTGAGGTCCAGCAATTGGCTCTGCGGGAACAGCACCATCAATACGCCAATGCTGTCATCCAGGAGAACAGCCTGCACTTTGCGCGCGGCATTGAGACCGTGACGGTCCAGCACTTCTTCGTAGGCAATGCCCAACTTGCCCAGCATCAGCCGAATAACCGACGGAGCGTGCGGGGTGTCGGGTGCGAAGGCAACGTCGGTCATGGTCTGTATCCGGACTTAAACAATTGCAGGAGTATAACCAGCTTGCTTGGGGCCACGCCTCAGAAACCGTGACGGTTGTCACACTTGGCCGTATTGTTGGCCATGACGCAGCCATCGATCGAGTAGCGGGCTGACGTGGGTCGGCCAGCGCTCGAGCAATGCCTGGGCGGCATCCCGCACGGCAGGCAGCAAATCGGCATCGCGCATCAGGTCGGCGACCTTGAATTGAAGTAAACCTGTCTGCCGGGTGCCGAGCATTTCGCCGGGGCCGCGCAGTTCCAGATCCTTTTCGGCGATGACGAAACCATCGTTGGTTTCACGCATGATGCCCAGGCGCTGGCGGCCGATCTGCGACAGCGGCGGATGGTAGAGCAGCACGCAATGGCTGACGGCACTGCCCCGGCCGACGCGGCCGCGCAACTGGTGCAATTGCGCCAGGCCCAGGCGTTCAGGGTTCTCGATGATCATCAGGCTGGCGTTGGGCACGTCCACGCCGACTTCGATCACCGTGGTCGCGACCAGCAATTGCAGGTTGCCGGCCTTGAATTCGGCCATCACCGCGGCTTTTTCCGCAGGCTTCATGCGGCCGTGGATCAGCCCGACCTTCAGTTCGCCGAGGGCGGCGGTGAGGTCCTCAAAAGTGGTTTCGGCGGCCTGGCAGGTCAGCTCTTCCGACTCTTCGATCAGCGTGCACACCCAATAGGCCTGACGCCCTTCGGCGCAAGCGCTGCGTACTCGCTCAATGACTTCGACCCGCCGGGTGTCGGTGATCAGCACGGTGTTGACCGGGGTTCGGCCGGGGGGCAGTTCGTCGAGGATCGAGGTGTCGAGGTCGGCGTAGGCACTCATGGCCAGCGTGCGCGGAATCGGCGTAGCGGTCATGATCAGCTGATGCGGGCACATGCGCCCGCCGACGCCTTTCTGCCGCAGGGCCAGACGTTGCTGTACGCCGAAACGGTGCTGTTCGTCGATGATCACCAGTGCCAGGTTCTTGAATTGCACTTCGTCCTGGAACAGCGCGTGGGTGCCGACCACCATCGGCGTGCCGCTGGCGATTTGCTCCAGCGCGGCGACGCGGTTCTTGCCCTTGAGCTTGCCGGCCAGCCACGCGACTTCAATGCCCAGCGGCTCGAGCCAGCGCTTGAAGGTGATGAAGTGCTGCTCGGCGAGAATCTCGGTGGGCGCCATCAGCGCGACCTGATAACCGGCCTCCAGCGCTTGCAGTGCGGCAAGGGCGGCGACCACGGTTTTGCCGGCGCCGACATCGCCCTGGATCAGCCGCAGCATCGGTTCGTGCTGGCTGAGGTCATAGGCGATTTCGTTGCCGACCCGCTGCTGGGCACCGGTCGGGCTGAAGCCGAGGTTGGCCAGGTATTTGGCTGGCAGCTTGGTAGCTTTGGGCATCGCGGGCGCACGCAGGGCGCGCATGCTTTCACGAAGGCGCTGTTGCGACAGTTGATGGGTCAGCAGTTCTTCGAAAGCCAGACGGTGCTGTGCCCAGTGGTGACCGAGGGCCAGTTCATCGACGTCGGCATCGGCGGGCGGGTTGTGCAGGTAGCGGATCGCATCGGCCAGCGGCGCCAGTTGGTAGTCGCGGGCCAGTTCGCTCGGCAGCCAGTCGGGCAGGCTGCTGGGGCCGAGCAGGGTGAGGGTCTGCATGCACAACTGGCGCAAGCGCTGTTGGGTCAGGCCTTCGGTGAGCGGGTAGACCGGGGTCAGGGTTTCATCCACTGGCGGCGGTTCGTCGCCGGTGATGGCGCGGTATTCCGGGTGGTAGATCTCCAGCCCCGAAGCACCGGGCCGCGCTTCGCCGTAGCAGCGAATCCGCGTGCCGCGTTTGAGACCTTCCTTTTGCGCGTTGCTGAAATGGTAGAAGCGCAGGCTGAGTCCGCCGGTGCCATCCTGCAACCGGACCACCAGGCTGCGCCGACGCCCCATGACCACATCGGCACCGCTGACAGTGCCTTCGATGACCGCATCCTGACCGGGCCGCAGTGCGCCGATCGGCACCACGCGAGTGCGGTCCTGATAACGCAGGGGCAGGTGAAACAACACGTCCTGGAGGTTTTCCAGGCCGACCTTGGCCAGTTTCTCGGCCATGGCTTCACCGACACCCTTGAGTGCCGTCACCGACACTTGCGACAACTCGCTCATGACCGTTGCTTAGCCCGCAGCGACTTGCGCCGCTGGCTTGGCCACCGAGCACAGGCGAATGGAGTCGGCGAGGATTTCAATCGCTTTCGGGCGCGGGAAGCTGGCGCGCCAGGCAATGGCCACGGTGCGGAACGGTACGGGTGCCGACAACGGACGCACCTCGATCACGCCGGGGGCGTAGTGATGGCTGTCGACCGCCGACAACGGCAGGATCGAAATCCCGAGACCCGAGGCGACCATGTGGCGAATGGTTTCCAGGGAGCTGGATTCCACCGTGGTGTGCTTGGCGCCGTCGTTGCCTTTGGTCAGGGCCGGGCAGGCTTCCAATACCTGATCGCGGAAGCAGTGGCCTTCGCCGAGCAGCAGCAGGCTCTTGTCGTTGAGCAGGCTGGCGTCGATGGATTCCTTTTGTGTCCACGGGTGCTGCGCCGGCATCAGCACGTAGAACGGCTCGTCGTAGAGCTGCAGGGTCAGCACGTCGGCTTCATTGAACGGCAGGGCGATGATGATCGCGTCGAGCTCGCCGTTGCGCAGTTTGTCGCGCAGCACGTGGGTGAAGTTTTCTTCGATGTACAACGGCATCTGCGGGGCGACCCGGTGCAGTTGTGGAATCAGATGCGGAAACAGGTACGGCCCGACGGTGTAGATCGCGCCGACTTTGAGTGGGGCGGTCAGCTGGTTCTTGCCGGCCTGGGCCAGTTCGCGGATGCCTTGGGCTTGTTCCAATACCTTTTGGGCCTGGGCCACGATGCCTTCGCCGACCGGCGTCAGGCGCACGGCGCTTTTGCTGCGCTCGAAAATCAGCACACCGAGTTCGTCTTCAAGCTTTTTCACACCCACCGACAGGGTCGGCTGGCTGACGTGGCAACGCTCGGCCGCGTGGCCGAAGTGCTGCTCTTGGGCGAGGGTAACGATGTAGCGTAATTCTGTGAGGGTCATAGCAAGCGTCCATGTAGTTGCGGGCCAAGCATACCGGCTGCAATCGATAGACGCACGTTATCAGACTGAGACTGTCGCGTGACACCGGGTTATACCGGTTTGCCGCTGGCAGATAAGCGAAAGGCACCTTTCGGTGCCTTTTATCGTTGAAGCGTGATCATGTGGGAGCGGTCTTGCTCGCGAAAGCGGTGTGCCAATCAACATGGATGTTGAATGTGTCGGCCTCTTCGCGAGCAAGCCCGCTCCCACATTTACCGTCGACGTTTTTCCAGCGAATAAACAAACGGTGCAACGATTTCGATGGAGCCATTTGTCAGCATGTCGGCCGGTGGCTTGGGCAGCGGTTGGGCGCGACGGATCATTTCCAGAGTGGCCCGGTCCAGATCCGCAGTGCCCGAGGCGCCTACCAGCTCAAACGACAACACATTGCCTTCGGCATCCACGACGAAACGCAGACGGTTCATGCCTTCCTTGCCCCGCGCCTGGGCACTTGCAGGGTACTTTTTGTACTTCTGCAGGTGTGCCAACAGCGTGCCTTGCCAACTGGCCTTGGCCGCCAATTGAGCAGGCGATGGGCCCGGCGCAGGCTGGGCGGATTTCTCCGTTGGTGCCTGAGTCTGTTGCGTTTCGGCAGGCTTTTCCTCGGCCGGTTTTTCCTTCGGCGGTTCGGGTTTTTTCTCTACCGGCTTGGGCGGTTGCGGCTTCGGCTTGGGTTTGACCGGCTTGGGCACGGCAATTTCAGCTTTCGGTGCTTCAGCGAGCTTGGGTATCGGCAGTTCTTCAACCGGAGCCGGTGGCTGCGGAGGGGTGACGACCTTCGGCGGAGCAGGCGGTGGCGGGGCAGGAACCGGTGCCAGTTCGACCAGCATTGCCTGAGGGGGCAATTCGATGGGCGGACGGGTGGACCAGTTCAGCGCCAGCGCAATGGCCAGCGCGTGAACACCCAGCACCACGGCCAGGCTACCGCTGTAACGCGTCAGCTTATGGCGCGTCGTGATCATTTCTTGGCTGCCGTCTCGAGTCCGACCAGACCTACCTTCAGGTAACCGGCGGAACGCAGGTTGTCCATCACGCTCATCAGGTCGCCGTAATCCACGCCTTTGTCGGCCTGGAAGAAGATTGTCGTGTCTTTCTTACCCTGGGTCTTGGCGTCGAGGGTGGCGCCGAGTGCTTCGGCCTTCACTTCGTCTTCACCAAGGAACAGGCGCTGGTCTGCCTTGACGCTGAGGAACACCGGTTTCTCTGGCCGCGGAGCCGGCTTGGCGGTCGAGGCGGGCAGGTCGACCTTGATGTCCACGGTGGCCAGCGGGGCCGCCACCATGAAAATGATCAACAGCACCAACATCACGTCAATGAACGGCGTAACGTTGATTTCGTGGTTTTCGGACAGATCGTCGTCTGCCCCTTCTTTCAAATGCAGGCCCATGGCCGATTACCCCACTTTCACCATGTGCGGTTGCGAGCTGCGCTCAGGCTGGTGGTCGAGGTCGCGGCTGACCAGCAGCAGGACCTGTGCCGACGCATCGGACACCTGAGCCTTGTAACCGGCGATGGAGCGGGCAAAGACGTTGTAGATCACGACCGCAGGGATAGCTGCAACCAGGCCCAGCGCGGTAGCCAGCAAGGCTTCGGCGATACCGGGGGCGACGACGGCGAGGTTGGTGGTCTGGGTCTTGGCGATGCCGATGAAGCTGTTCATGATGCCCCACACGGTACCGAACAGGCCGACGAACGGCGCGGTGGAACCGATGGTGGCCAGCACGCCGGTGCCGCTGCTCATGTTGCGACCGCAGGCCGCGACCAGGCGCTCAAGACGGAAGCTGACGCGTTCCTTGATGCCTTCTTTCTCACGGCTGTTGACCGACAGGCGCATCTCTTCAAGGGCGTCATGTACCAGCAGGTTGGCCAGGGTGCCTTCCTTCGCCGCGGTGGCGCTGGCTTCCTTGAGGGAGGCGGATTTTTTCAGTTGGGCGATTTCACCGCGCAGACGACGCTTGGCGCCCATCAGCTCAAGACCCTTGGCGATCCAGATGGTCCAGGTGATGATCGAGGCGATGGCCAGGCCGATCATCACGATTTTCACGATGATGTCGGCGTTCTTGTACATGCCCCACGGCGACAGGTCGTGGGCCATGCCCAGGGTGTTGTCGGCTTCGAGGACTTCAGGGACGTCTTCACCCAACGCTTCTGTCGGTGCGGCCTGGGCAGGATCGGTCGCGACCGGAGCAACGGCCGGGGCGGCGTGATCGGCCGGCGCAGGCGCGGTGGCGGCTGGTGTGGCTGGCGCCTGGGCATCGGCGAAAGCGGCGACTGGCGCGAGCATCAGGCTGAAGAACAGGGCGGCCACCGCGCTCCAGGCGCGAGGTCGTTTGGTTGGCGAAGCGGAGAGTTGATTGCGTGTCATGCTGGCCGGACCTGAGAGAAAAAACGGGTGATGTTCTTCCAGGCCTCGAAGGCCGAGAACAAAAGTGGGGAGGCATTATTGCAAGTAATTCTTGTTAACAGAAGTAATAGCGTCTCTTTTTTTCCTGCATTACTAGCCGCCTGTCTGTTGCCGGCGCTAGTCTGTGGCTTTCCGATGGGAGTTTTCTGATGTCTGCGCCTACTGTTTTGATCGCCGGCTGCGGTGATGTCGGCAGCCGCCTGGCCACACAATTGCTGGCGGCGGGATGGGAGGTCCATGGTCTGCGACGCGACGTTTCACGCCTGCCCAAGGGCGTCATCGGCGTGGCCGGTGACCTGTTCAACAAAGACTGCCCGGACACTTGGCCAATCGGCGCCGTGGATTACCTGGTGTATTGCGCGGCGGCCACCGATCACGACGAAGCCGGTTACCGCGCTGCGTATGTTCAGGGTCTGGAGCATGTGCTGGAGTGGCTGGACGACTACGGGCAGATGCCCAATCGCCTGTTGTTCGTTTCCAGCAGCAGTGTCTACGGTCAGCAGAATGGCGAATGGGTCGACGAGGCTTCACCGGCCGTGGCGGCGGGCTACTCCGGACGTGTGATGCTCGAAGCCGAGCAACTTGCCCTCAAGAGCGGCATTCCGGCCAGTATCGTGCGCCTGACCGGCATTTACGGTCCCGGCCGTGAATGGCTGCTGACCCAGGTGCGCCGGGGTTATCGCGTGGCGGTCGAGCCACCGTTGTATGCCAATCGGATTCATGCCGACGATGCCGCAGGGTTGATCGCGTGCCTGCTTGAGGCGGATCGGCGTGGGGTGGCGCTGGATGATGTCTACATCGGCGTCGATGATGCGCCGGCAGCGCTGGCCGATGTGGTGGGCTGGTTGCGCGAATATCTGGGTGTGACCGAATGGGCCGATGACGACAGCGTGCGTCGCACTGGCAGCAAGCGCTGCAGCAATGCGCGGGCCAAAGCGTTGGGCTGGACGCCGAAGTATCCGAGTTTTCGCGAGGGGTATGCGGCGATCATTGAAGGGCGCTGCTGACGTTCAGTCACCAGAAACCAAAATGTGGGAGCGGGCTTGCTCGCGAAAGCGGTGTATCAGTCAACATCAACGTTGAATGATAGATAGCATTCGCGAGCAAGCCCGCTCCCAAATTAAAACTTCTTTGCAGCTAGATCCGGGTTATTGCTTCTCCAGCAACCACTTGCGATCACCCGGTGTGTACTGAGGCATCTCGTCCGCCTGTGCCGTGTTCACGGTCTGGAAAATCTCCAGCTCTTTACCCTTGCGCGCAAAGATCCAGGCGTTGCCCTGGCCATTGAGTTGCAGCCACATGTTGTCATTGCCGCCGCTCATGGATGCGCAATCGCCGGCCAGGCACAACGCATAGCGGTCGCTGCCCGGCAGGCCGGTCACCTGGCCGTCGGCCTGGAATTGAACCGTGTTGCCTTCGCCCGGGCCGTTGACGATTGTCCAGCCGCCACCCATGTAGGCTGAATACAGGGCACGCTCGAAGGTGGCACCCATCGGTGCGCCATCCGGTACCTGGATCTGTACGCGGTCGAAGACTTGCTCAGGCTCATTGTCGCTGGCGGACTGGCTCAGTTGCTTGCCGTCACGCTTCAGCTCACTGGCCGAGCTGCCATAAAAGTCGACTTTCCAGGCGCCGGAGTCTTCACCCAGCAGCTTGCCATCGACATTTTCAAAACCGTTGGTGTAGCGGGCCTGACCGGCCTTGGTGTTGATGTCCCATTCCAGGTTCGGGCCATAGGCCTGGAGCGCTTCACGCAGGGGGACGCCTTTGGCGGCAGCATCGATCGCCACCTGGTTGATCCAGGTGCCGCTGATGTCACGGTCGGCAGGGTTGCTGGCACATCCGCCCAGGAACAGGGCAAGCAGCGAGAGAACAAGCGCGTTGCGCATGGTGGAATCCTTTCAAGCTTTCTTTACAGCAGAGCAGTCGGCGCAGCCCGAGGCTGCGCCGTACGCATTACTCGATGACCAGGATGGCATCCATTTCGACCTGCGAACCCTTCGGCAGGGCCGCTACGC
The DNA here is from genome assembly GCF_019947335.1 of Pseudomonas sp. BF-R-24. Classification (NCBI taxonomy): domain Bacteria; kingdom Pseudomonadati; phylum Pseudomonadota; class Gammaproteobacteria; order Pseudomonadales; family Pseudomonadaceae; genus Pseudomonas; species Pseudomonas sp. BF-R-24. Next base: position 25,990 of record NZ_JAGYGG010000004.1, on the reverse strand, counting down.
CGATGGCGGCGCGTGCAGGGTAAGGCTGGTCGAAGTACTTGCCCATGATCTCGTTGACCTTGGCGAAGTGGCTCAGGTCGGTGAGGAAGATGTTCAGCTTGACGATGTCCTTGAACGAACCGCCGGCAGCTTCAGCCACGGCCTTGAGGTTCTCGAATACCTGGACGGTCTGGGCTTCGAAGCCTTCAACCAGTTCCATGGTTTTTGGGTCCAGGGGAATCTGACCCGACATGTAAACGGTGTTGCCAGCCTTGATCGCCTGGGAGTAAGTACCGATGGCGGCCGGGGCCTTGTCGCTGGTGATAACAGTCTTGGTCATGTAGGACTCCTTGTAATTAGGGGCTTAGGCGCGCATGCGGGTGATGCGAATCACCCCGGTCAAGGCGCGCAGTTTCTTGATCACGCGGGCCAGGTGCACGCGGTCGTGCACGCTGACCACCAACTGGACCACGCTGATGCGACCATCGCGTTCGTCCATGCTGATTTTCTCGATGTTGCCGTCGGCGGCGTTGACGCTGCTGGCCAGCAGGGCGATCAGGCCGCGCTGGTGCTCCAGCTCGACGCGCAGCTCGACGTTGAATTCGCCGGTGACATCCTTGGCCCACGAGAGCTGGATGCATTTTTCCGGGTTGTGGCGGATTTCGCTGATATTGCGGCAGTTGTCCAGGTGCACGACCATGCCCTTGCCGGCGGACAGGTGGCCGACAATCGGGTCGCCCGGGATCGGGGTGCAACACTTGGCGTAGCTGAGCACCAGGCCTTCGGTGCCGCGAATCGCCAGCGGGCCTTCAGGGCTTGGCAACTGTTCGCCTTCGCCCAGCAACCGGCGGGCCACTACATAGGCCATGCGATTGCCCAGGCCGATATCTTCCAGCAGGTCTTCGATCAGTTCCAGGCGGTACTCGACCAGCATGGCCTTGACGCGCTCGGCCGGGATTTTCTCCAGCGAGCTGTCGAAGCCGTTGAGGACCTTGTTCAGCAGGCGCTCGCCGAGGCTGATGGATTCGGAGCGGCGTTGCAGCTTCAGTGCGTGGCGTATGTGCGTGCGCGCCTTGCCGGTGACCACGAAGTTGAGCCAGGCCGGGTTCGGCCGTGCGCCGGGAGCGCTGACGATCTCGACCGTGGAGCCGCTTTGTAGCGGTTCGGACAACGGCGCGAGTCGACGGTTGATCCGGCAGGCGATGCAGCTGTTGCCGACGTCGGTGTGCACCGCATAAGCGAAGTCGACCGCCGTGGAGCCCTTGGGCAGCTCCATGATCCGGCCTTTGGGCGTGAACACGTAGACCTCGTCCGGAAACAGGTCGATCTTCACGCTTTCGATGAATTCCAGCGAGTTGCCGGCGCGTTGCTGCATTTCCAGCACGCCCTTGACCCACTGGCGGGCGCGGGCATGGGTGCCTTTTGGCTGCTCGTCGCCGCTGGATTTGTACAGCCAATGGGCGGCGATGCCGTTGTTGGCCATCTCTTCCATTTCACGGGTTCGGATCTGGATCTCGATCGGAACACCGTGCATGCCGAACAGCGTGGTGTGCAGTGACTGATAGCCGTTGGCCTTGGGGATCGCGATGTAATCCTTGAAGCGTCCCGGCAGCGGTTTATATAAGTTATGTACAGCACCCAGCACTCGGTAGCAGGTATCGACCTTGTCGACGATGATCCGGAACGCGTAGACGTCCATGATCTCGTTGAAGGCCCGACGCTTGCCGCGCATTTTCTTGTAGATGCCGTAGAGGTGTTTCTGGCGACCGCTGACCTCGCCCTGGATGCCATCGATGGCCAGACAGTGGCTCAGGGACTCTTCGATCTTGTTGACGATTTCCTTGCGGTTGCCCCGGGCGCGTTTGACGGCCTGGTAGATCCGCGCGGAACGCATCGGGTGCATGGCCTTGAAACCGAGATCTTCGAACTCTATGCGGATGGCGTGCATGCCCAGCCGGTTGGCGATGGGCGCATAGATTTCCAGGGTTTCCTTGGCGATGCGCCGGCGTTTTTCGCCGGACAGCACTTCCAGCGTGCGCATGTTGTGCAGGCGGTCGGCCAGCTTGACCAGGATCACGCGAATGTCGCGGGCCATGGCCATGGCCATTTTCTGGAAGTTTTCGGCTTGTGCCTCGGCCTTGGTCTCGAAATTCATCTGGGTCAGTTTGCTGACCCCGTCGACGAGTTCGGCCACGGTTTCGCCGAACTGCGCTTGCAGCGCTTCCTTGGCAATACCGGTGTCTTCGATCACGTCATGCAGCATCGCGGCCATCAGGCTCTGATGGTCCATGTGCATGTCGGCAAGAATATTCGCAACCGCGAGTGGGTGCGTGACGTACGCCTCGCCGCTACGGCGGCGTTGGCCGTCGTGGGCTTGTTCGGCGTAGAAATACGCTCGGCGGACCAGGTTGACCTGGTCCTTGCCGAGGTAGGTCGATAAGCGATCGGCGAGGGCGTCTATGCTCGGCATGATGTCTCCTGCCGTAAGCTTTTATCCCGCGCCGTGCTACGTCGACCAGGCATAGGCTTAGACGGCCTCGTTGGACTCGTCCTCGAATGCAGCAAAAAGCGGTTCATCTTCAACGATTTCGGCTTCGGCGATAGCTGCGTAGTCGATCAGGCCTTCAGCGATTTCGCGCAGGGCAACGACGGTAGGCTTGTCGTTTTCCCATGCTACTTTCGGCTCTTTGCCGCCGGTGGCCAGTTGACGGGCACGCTTGGTAGAGAGCATGACCAGCTCAAAGCGGTTATCCACGTGTTCTAGGCAGTCTTCAACGGTTACGCGGGCCATGGTCTTCCTCGTAGCAAATGCAATATGCGCGCTGCCCGGATGGGCGAGCGGACTCGACAGTTTAAAAAATCACCAGCGTTTAGGGAAGCGCTGATTTTTTGACCAAGCCCTTCAACGCGCTGCAAGTACCAATGTAAAGCCCTTGCAGCGGTTTTGGGAAGAGCTGATTAACCGAGCAATTCAGCCAGCAATTTGCCGTGACGCTGTTGCTGACGCTTTTGAATCAGCTGATTGGCGCGGAAAATCGCCTTCAGATCGTGCAGCGCGTGGGCGAAATCGTCGTTGATGATCAGGTAGTCGTATTCGACGTAGTGGCTCATTTCGCTGACGGCTTCGCGCATCCGGCCGTCAATGACTTCGTCACTGTCCTGGCCGCGATTGGTCAGGCGCTGGTGCAGGGCCTGCAATGACGGCGGCAGAATGAAGATCGAACGGGCCTGAGGCATCAGCTTGCGCACTTGCTCGGCACCTTGCCAGTCGATTTCCAGAATCAGGTCGTGGCCTTCGTCCAGGGTTTGCTGCAGGTGGCTTTGCGAGGTGCCGTAGAGGTTGCCGAACACTTCGGCGCGCTCGAGGAAGTCCCCGTGCTCGATCATCTTCACGAACTCGCTGCGGTCGACGAAGTGATAGTTCACGCCATTCACTTCACCGGGGCGCATGGCGCGGGTGGTGTGGGAGACCGAGACGCGGATCTCCGGATTTGCGTCGGTCAGAGCCTTGACCAGACTGCTCTTGCCCGCGCCCGAAGGAGCGGAAATGATGTACAGGGTGCCGGTGCTGTGTGTCATGTCGGGGTAGCCTTACTCAATATTCTGCACTTGTTCGCGCATCTGCTCGATCAACACCTTGAGGTTGACCGCAGCCTGGGTGCTGCGCGGGTCGAAGGCTTTGGAGCCCAGTGTATTGGCTTCGCGGTTGAGTTCCTGCATCAGGAAGTCCAGGCGCCGACCGGCGGCACCGCCGGATTTGAGCACCCGGCGAACTTCGATGATATGAGTGCTCAGGCGATCCAGTTCTTCGGCGACGTCACTTTTTTGCGCGAGCATGACCATTTCCTGCTCCAGGCGCTGCGGATCCATCTCGGCCTTCATGTCGGCGAAACGGTCGAGGACTTTCTGGCGCTGGGTGGCGAGCATTTGCGGGACTAGTTCGCGCAAGGTCACCACGTCTTCTTCGATGGCGCTCAGGCGCTCGTTGATCAGTCGCGCCAGCTCCGCGCCTTCGCGCTCGCGGCCGGCCTTCAGCTCCTTGAGGCCCTGATTGAACAGTGCCAGCGCTTCGGCGTTCAAGGCTTGCGGGTCGGTGGCGTCGCCTACCAGTACGCCGGGCCAGGCAAGGACTTCCAGCGGGTTCAGCGCTGCCGGGTTCTTGATCAGGCTGGCGATGGTCTCGGCGGCGGCGACCAGTTGCGCGGCGCGCTCCTGATCGATTTGCAGCGCCTTGCCGGTATTTTCTTCGGTGAAGCGCAGGGTGCATTCAAGCTTGCCCCGCGACACACCCTGGCGCAGGGCTTCACGAACAGCGCCCTCGAGGTCGCGAAAGGACTCCGGCAGGCGCAGGTGGGGTTCCAGGTAGCGGCTGTTGACCGAGCGCAGTTCCCAGCTCAGGGTGCCCTGGACGCCGGCTTTCTCGACGCGGGCGAAGGCGGTCATGCTGTGCACCATGGAGGTACCTCGCAAGGCAGATCGGCACAGAACCGAGGTTCCGGGAATCCGATATCAATGAATTAAAGCCGACTGGCAGCAAAGGCGCAGGATTGTAGCGCAGTGGCGCGGATGCGCCCAAACACACAGTGTGACAAAGAGCGGCAGGCCTGCACCGGCGCGCGGTACAGAGCCCTCGGTCGTCGGCGGATTTTTTTAGAAGTGCCCAGTGGCGGCCGTCGGCTCTATAATGCTCCGCAGTTTTCCGTCCCCAGTACAGGTACTCCCTATGATACGTCCAAGTGGTCGCGCTGCCGATCAGCTCCGCTCGATCCGCATCACCCGCAACTACACCAAGCACGCCGAGGGTTCTGTGCTGGTCGAATTCGGTGATACCAAGGTCATCTGCACCGTCAGCGTTGAACCGGGCGTACCGCGTTTCCTGAAAGGCCAGGGCCAGGGTTGGTTGACTGCCGAGTACGGCATGCTGCCGCGTGCTACCGGCGAGCGTAACCAGCGTGAAGCCAGCCGTGGCAAGCAAGGCGGTCGCACCCTGGAAATCCAGCGTCTGATCGGTCGCTCCCTGCGCGCTGCGCTGGACATGTCCAAACTGGGCGATATCACCCTGTACGTCGACTGCGATGTGATCCAGGCCGATGGCGGCACCCGCACGGCTTCGATTACCGGTTCCATGGTTGCGCTGATCGATGCCTTGAAAGTGATCAAGAAGCGTGGCGGCCTGAAAGGCGGCGACCCGGTCAAGCAGATGATCGCTGCGGTTTCCGTGGGCATGTACAAGGGTGAGCCGGTGCTCGACCTCGATTACCTGGAAGACTCGGCCGCCGAGACTGACCTGAACGTGGTAATGACCAGCGCTGGCGGCTTCATCGAAGTCCAGGGCACTGCCGAAGGCGCGCCGTTCCAGCCTGAAGAGCTGAACGCCATGCTCGAACTGGCCAAGAAAGGCATGAACGAGATCTTCGAACTGCAAAAGGCCGCCCTGGCCGACTGACCGGGCTGCTCCAGACAAGGAGGACACCATGAGTGACGAGCAACTGCCGCTGCCCACGCCGAGCCAAGAGGCGCGTCAGTGGGCCATGTTTTGCCACTTGTCCGCCTTGCTGGGGATCTGGATTCCGTTCGGTACGATCATCGGCCCGCTGATTCTCTGGCAGATCAAGCGCGAGATGGACCCGTTCATCGATGCCCAGGGCAAGGAAGCGCTGAACTTTCAGATAACGGTGGCGATTGCCTCGGCTATCTGCTTCTTGCTGATGCTGGTGATTATCGGGTTCTTCCTGTTTGGCCTGATCGCGATCGGTGCGCTGGTGCTAACGATCATTGCCGGGGTGAAGGCCAATGAAGGGCAGCCTTATCGGTATCCGTTCACATGGCGGTTGATCAAGTAAGCCAAGACACTGCTGTTGTTTGACGCACACTTCAGCGCAATTCAAAACAAATGCCCCGACATGTCGGGGTATTTGTTTTTTTGCAATCAGATTAATCTCTATTATTGCGTGTTTTGTCGCTCGCTATTCAAACTAAGTTAATTCGTGCGCATAATGTTTTTTACACGTTTAGACACAAACTGCAAAGCTCAGTGCCGCTTGTAGGCTTGGCAATTGGACTTGGCGGTTGATAAGGTTGGCCCAAGTAATATTTATCAAGAAATATTTCGATATATTCAGACCATTGACGGCTCCTGAATCTAATACCGGTCAGTGTTGAGATCTATCAACCTGTTCAAGAGGCGTGTCCAGGTAAAAAGTTCGCCCCTGAATATATAAGCAAGAATATCCAGAATGCTTCAGCTCGATTTTTATGGAACATTAGTAGCCGCCTCTTTAGTACTTTTGCTGGGGCGCGGACTTGTCACGCGTGTCGGTTTTTTACGCGCCTACAATATCCCCGAACCTGTAGCGGGTGGCCTGGTGGTTGCCTTGGTTCTCCTGGTTTTGCGCGGCTTTGATGTTGAGGTCCGGTTCGACACTTCGTTGCAGACACCCTTGATGTTGGCGTTTTTCGCCACCATTGGCTTGAGTGCAGATTTCGCCAGCCTGAAGAAGGGCGGGCGGGTGGTGGGTGTTTTCATACTGGCGGTCACCGGGCTTTTACTGGTCCAGAATGCCATGGGTATCGGTCTTGCGAGTCTCTTGGGGCTCGATCCCTTGATGGGCCTGCTGACAGGCTCGGTTACGTTGGCCGGCGGTCACGGTACGGGTGCTGCATGGGGGGCTACGTTCAGTGAGAAGTTCGGTCTGGCATCTGCCTCCGAGCTTGCGATGGCCTCTGCGACGTTTGGATTGGTGCTGGGCGGATTGATCGGTGGGCCAGTTGCTCGCCACCTCATCAAGCGCGTACAAGTACCCGGCTGCGTTGATCAAGAAAAACCACGGGTGCCAAAAGGCTTTGAACAGCCAAACAAAGAGCGCTCGATCACACCCTTTTCGTTTATCGAGACGCTCGCGCTGATCGCCGTCAGCCTGCTGGCAGGTACTCTTCTGAACGAGATGCTCCACGGAAGCGCATTCGAGTTGCCGACGTTCGTTTGTGTCTTGTTCGTGGGTGTACTTTTGCGAAACGGGCTTTCAGCGCTTGGCTTGTATCAAGTGTTTGAGCGTGAAGTCTCCGTGCTTGGGAATGTCAGCTTGTCGCTGTTTCTGGCAATTGCTCTCATGTCACTCAAACTCTGGGATCTGGCCGCATTGGCTTTGCCGATCTTCATCATCCTGGCGGCGCAAACGCTGGTCATGGCGCTGTTTGCGATTTTCGTGACGTTCAGGGTCATGGGTAGTAACTACGATGCGGCTGTACTGGCGGCAGGACACTGCGGTTTTGGACTGGGGGCCACGCCAACTGCCATCGCTAACATGCAAGCGGTGACGCAACGCTACGGGCCTTCGCAGATAGCGTTCCTGGTGGTGCCCATGGTGGGCGCTTTCTTCATCGACATCATTAATGTCATTGTGATCAAGTTGTATCTCGCTCTACCGTTTTTCGCCGCGGCTTGAAGTTCAGGTCGATGGGAACCTCTGGATAGAGCGCATAAAAAAATGCCCGTATCTTGCGATACGGGCATTTTTTCGACCATCCGTCAAACTGCTCAGTGAAAAATCACTTAGATCGTCAGCGTCCAGTCGTAGTCCACGATCAGCGGCGCGTGTTGCGAGAACCGCGGCTGGCGTGGCAGGCGTGCGCTGCGTACGAAGCGGCGCAGGCCAGGGGTCAGCAACTGATAGTCGAAGCGCCAACCGAGGTTGAGCATCTCCGCCTGTTCGTTGTCCGGCCACCAGCTGTACTGGTCGCCTTCCCGGCTGACTTCCCGCAGGGCGTCGACATAACCCATGTTGCCGACAATCTCGTCCATCCAGGCACGTTCAGGTGCCAGGAAGCCCGGAGATTGCTGGCTGTCGCGCCAGTTCTTGATGTCGAGCTTCTGCTGCGCCACGTACAGCGAGCCACAATAAATGTACTCGCGGCGTTTGCGCCGCTGCTTGTCCAGGTACTTGCCGAAGTCGTCCATGAGCTTGAACTTCTGGTTCAAATCCTCATCGCCGTTCATCCCCGAAGGAAGCAGCAAGGTGGCAATACTGACTTTGTCGAAATCTGCTTGCAGGTAGCGCCCGTAGCGGTCGGCCGTCTCGAAACCGAGACCGCTGATGACAGCCTTCGGTTGCAGCCGCGAATACAAAGCCACGCCACCTTGGGCAGGGACTTCAGCATCGCAGGCATAAAGGAAGTAGCCATCCAGTTGGAAGGCTGGGTCATCCAGTTCAAAGGCGGAGGCACGGGTGTCCTGCAGGCAGATGACGTCGGCATTCTGTGCTTGCAGCCAACTGAGCAAACCACGCTCGACTGCAGCCTGAATACCATTGACGTTCACACTGATGATCCGCATAAATGGCCCCAAAAATCGCGTGCGTGTATGATACACGGCGTCAAGCTAATTAGCTAAATCCGTGGTATTTGGGGTTTTTTCATGCAAGCGTATCAGCGCGATTTCATCCGTTTTGCCATCGATCGCGGCGTTTTGCGCTTCGGTGAGTTCACCCTGAAGTCCGGGCGCACCAGTCCTTACTTCTTCAATGCCGGCCTGTTCAACTCGGGTTCGGCCTTGGCGCAGCTGGGTCGTTTCTACGCCGCCGCCATTGCCGAGAGCGGCATTTCGTTCGACGTGCTGTTTGGTCCGGCCTACAAGGGCATCCCTTTGGCGGCGACCACCGCCGTGGCCCTGGCCGAGCATCACGACCGTGACCTGCCATGGTGCTTCAACCGCAAGGAAGCCAAGGCCCACGGCGAAGGCGGCAGCCTGGTTGGCGCACCGCTGACCGGTGAAGTGCTGATCATCGACGACGTGATCACCGCCGGCACCGCCATCCGTGAAGTGATGCAGATCATCGCCTCCCAGGACGGCGCCAAGGCCGCTGGCGTGCTGATCGCCCTGAACCGTCAGGAGCGTGGCAACGGCGAGTTGTCGGCGATCCAGGAAGTCGAGCGTGACTTCGGCATCCCGGTGATCAGCATCGTTTCGCTGAACCAGGTGCTGGAATTCCTGGCGGACGATCCGCAGCTCAAGCAACATCTGCCAGCTGTGGAAGCCTACCGCGCCCAGTTCGGCGTTTGATACGCCGACCCTGTAGGAGCGAGCCTGCTCGCGATGGACGTCCCAACAACGCGGGTTGTCAGGCACCCCCGCGTTATCGTTGACGTTTTTCGCGAGCGGGCTCGCTCCTACAACGGTCTTTTTGTTTGTGCTGTCAGTGCAGTCTTCGCCATTTTCCTATCAGTTTTAGTGCCAATCCCAGATTGAATAGCGCGAACACCAGCAGTGCCACGACGACTAGAACGTAAAGCGTGCGGTCCACATCGAAATCCCACAGATCCAGTCTGCTGCCACGCATGATTCGAGCGGCGGCCGGCAGGTTGACGTAAAAAAGTGCTGTGAAGGCGCAGGTCAGGGGCAGGGCGCAGCCGAGCAGAACGCCTGAAACCTTCTCTCGGCTACGTTTTCTGGCCAGTGGGCCTGGTTGTTTTTCATCCAGTTCCAACGCTTCATGCAATTTTGGCCATGCCAGGTTGAACATGAAGGTGGTCAGGGTCAGCAGCAAACCACTGACCGCGACGATGTCACTGAACGGCATTCAGGCCCAGTGTCCGGCACAGCAGCGCGTGGGAATCCTCGCTGATTTCGAACTGCCCGGCACTGCCTTTGCGTTTGATGATGGGTTTGAAAGTCGGCTCGTTCTGGGTGATCAGCATGTTCAGTTCATCGCGGATGACGTCCGAGCTGATCACCACCAGATACACGGTCTGCGCGTGCTCCGCAGACTCGATCACGGCTCGCATGCTGTGCTGCAGGATCTCGTCCAATTGATTGCGGAAGCGTGAAACCGTGTTTTTCAGCAAGGTTTTGCTTTGGCTCTGAGTCAGCTGGAAAATCGTCGATATCTGCGATTCGGTTGGCAGGGTCTGCCCGAAGTAGCTTTGAATCAGATACAGCAAACGGTCCTGTTTTGCTTCATCGGCCCGGCTCGGCATGCCGCCCTCAACCAGCATTTTCAAGTATTCAGTCAGGCTCGCCTTGGCTATACGCTGTAAGGCATGAGCAATTTCCGTGTCGGAAATCTTCAGGGTTTTCTTGACCGGTTCCTTCTGCTCCTGCTCGAAAGCCTGGGCGTCGATCGTGAACGAGATCTGCATGGCTCAGTGCCTCCGTGGCTATTTTTTGCTCGCAGGGCTGGTTGTCTCGGCCTTTTTGTTCTCGACGGATTTGTCGGTTTTTTCCGGATACGGGTCATTCGGGGCGTCGCCCTGGCCGGTCAATACTTTCCAGGCTTTGCGCGTGTGAGGGGTCTTTTTGAAATCAGGGCAGGGTGGCATTGATGTTTGCGACGGGCCTGAATACTCAAATCCGCAGTCTACGCAGGCGTAGGTGCCTGCTGAAATGTCACTGCCGTATGGAACATGGTCTTTTTGCATGGGTAGATCTCCTGTGGATGCAGGGAAGATCCTATGCAGATTGATTCCTTAATGATGTCGGACGTTTCGTTATCTGAAGTGAGGCATTTCCTGCACGCATAAAAAAGATCGCAGACTTCGTCAGCACCTACGGAAAATTCATACTTCCGTAGGTGCCGCTGAAGGTTGCGATCTTTATGACGTTCTTGAATCAGTGACGCTTGCGATTGCTGATCAGGGTGCCCACGCCGGTATCGGTGAAGATCTCCAGCAGGATCGCGTTCGGCACGCGACCGTCGATGATCAGCGAGCTGCCCACACCGCCCTGGACCGCTTCCAGTGCGCAACGGATCTTCGGCAGCATGCCGCCATAGATGGTGCCGTCGGCGATCAGGTCGTCGACTTGCTGGGTTGTCAGGCCGGTCAGGACCGTGCCCGATTTGTCCATCAGGCCGGCGATGTTGGTCAGCAGCATCAACTTCTCGGCTTTCAATGCCTCGGCGACTTTACCGGCCACCAGGTCAGCGTTGATGTTGTACGACTCGCCGTTGGCGCCGACGCCGATGGGCGCGATCACCGGGATGAAATCGCCCTTGACCAACAGGTTCAGCAGGTCGGTATTGATGCCGACTACTTCGCCCACGTGGCCGATGTCGATGATTTCCGGGGTGGTCATTTCCGGCGTCTGACGGGTAACGGTGAGCTTCTTCGCGCGAATCAGCTCGGCGTCTTTACCGGTCAGGCCGATGGCGCTGCCGCCATGACGGTTGATCAGGTTGACGATGTCCTTGTTGACCTGGCCGCCGAGGACCATTTCAACCACGTCCATGGTCGCGGCGTCGGTGACGCGCATGCCGTCGACGAAATGGCTCTCGATCGACAGGCGCTTGAGCAGGTCACCGATTTGCGGGCCGCCACCGTGAACCACCACCGGGTTGATGCCCACGGCCTTCATCAGCACGATGTCGCGGGCGAAGCCGGTTTTCAGCTCCTCGCTTTCCATCGCGTTGCCGCCGTATTTGATCACCAGTGTCTTGCCGACATAACGGCGGATGTAAGGCAGCGCTTCGGACAGGACCTTGGCGGTGTTGGCGGCGGCTTCGCGTTCGAGGGTCATTCAGGGCTCCGGGTGAATCAGAACGGTAGTTGGAGATCAGGTGCAACACGCTTCAACTGGGCGTGGAAAACGTCCTTGATGCGCTGCAATTCAGCCTCGTCATCGGCCTCGAAACGCAGCACCAGCACCGGTGTGGTGTTGGATGCGCGTACCAGGCCCCAGCCTTTGGCATAGTCGACTCGCACGCCGTCAATGGTGGTCAGGTCGGCGCCTTCGCCCCACTGCGCATCGTGCAATGCATCAATGATGCTGAATTTGCTCTCTTCGGTCACATGGATATTGATTTCCGGCGTAGAAATATCGTTCGGGAAGGTCGCGAACAACTCTTCGGCCGAGGATTTTTCCTTGCTGAGGATCTCCAGCAACCGCGCGGCGCTGTAAATGCCGTCGTCGAAACCGAACCAGCGCTCCTTGAAGAAGATGTGCCCGCTCATTTCGCCAGCCAGCAGGGCGCCGGATTGTTTCATTTTCTTTTTGATCAACGAGTGACCGGTCTTCCACATTAACGACCGGCCACCGTATTCCTTGATCAGCGGAATCAGGCGGCGGGTGCATTTGACGTCGAAGATGATTTCGGCGCCCGGGTTGCGCGCCACAACGTCGCGGGCGAACAGCATCAGCAACCGGTCTGGGTAGACGATGCTGCCGGTGTTGGTCACCACGCCGACGCGGTCGCCATCGCCGTCGAAGGCCAGGCCGATGTCAGCGTTGGTTTCCTTGACCTTGGCGATCAGGTCCACGAGGTTTTCAGGCTTGCCCGGGTCCGGGTGGTGGTTCGGGAAGTTGCCGTCCACTTCGCAGAACAGCGGGATGACTTCGCAGTTCAGCGCTTCGATCAGTTGCGGAGCGATCACACCGGCCGCGCCGTTACCGCAATCGACGACCACTTTCAGGCGACGGGCCAGCTTGATGTCCTGGACGATTTCGGTGGTGTAGCGGTCGAGAATCTCGACCTGGGTGATGCTGCCCTGGCCGCTGCTCAGGTTATTGGTCTTGAGGCGGTCGTGCAGGGCCTGGATCTGTTCGTTGGCCAGGGTGTCGCCGGCAATGACGATCTTGAAACCGTTGTAGTTCGACGGGTTGTGGCTGCCGGTGAGCATCACGCCGGATTTGCCGGCCAGTACGTTGGCGGCGTAGTAAAGCGCCGGAGTCGGGACCAGGCCGACATCACTGACGTGGCAGCCGCTGTCGGCGATGCCTTTGATCAGTTGCGCGACCAGCTCCGGGCCGGACAAACGGCCATCGCGGCCGACGGACACGTTTGGCTCGCCCTGGGCCAGGCTTTGAGAGCCGACGGCGCGGCCGATCCAGTAAGCGGTTTCGGCGTTCAGGAATTCCGGGACGGTGCCGCGGATGTCGTAGGCGCGGAAGATGCTGTCAGGGAACTTGGGTGCGATGTTGGCCGGGGTGTTCATCTGTGGGAATGCTCCATCTCGAAAGTGGCTGGACAGGCCGCCGATTCACTCGGCGGCAGGTTCAAACTGAAGGGTATGACGGCGTTTTCCACAGAGAGTTCGTGGTGTGAAAGGGCCATGACGCCCCTGACGACAAGGGTTTGACCGGGCAATGCCTTGATTTTCGGAGCTAAACCTTGCAGATGACAATTTGAATTTTGTGGCGAGGGAGCCAGATCCCCCCGCCACAAGAAGAGCAAGACCGGATCAGCGGGTGCCGGTATGGCCGAAGCCGCCGGTGCCGCGCTCGGTTTCAACAAACTCTTCAACCATCTCGAAGTGAGCCTGCACTACTGGTACCAGCACCAGCTGCGCCAGGCGCTCGCCAACCGGCATGGTGAACTCGGTCTGGCCACGGTTCCAGCAGGAAACCATCAATGGGCCTTGGTAGTCGGAGTCGATCAGCCCCACCAGGTTGCCCAGCACGATGCCGTGCTTATGGCCCATCCCCGAGCGCGGCAGAATCAGCGCCGCCAGGTTCGGGTCGCCGATATAGACCGACAGGCCGGTGGGGATCAGCACGGTTTCACCCGGCTTGATCACGGTGTCCTGTTCCAGCATGGCGCGTAGGTCGAGGCCGGCGGAGCCCGGTGTGGCGTATTGCGGCAGCGGGAATTCGGTACCGATGCGGGGGTCGAGGATCTTGGCTTGCAAAGCGTGCATGTAAATTAAACCTGGTTCAGACGTTCGGCGATAAAAGTGATCAGCTGGCGAGCAATCTTGCTCTTGCTGGTCTGGGCGAAAAGTGTGGCGTGAAGCTCACGGTCGATGACGCTGCAGGCGTTTTCTTCGCTGTTGAAGCCAATGCTCGGGTTGGCGACGTCGTTGGCGACGATCAGATCGAGGTTCTTGTCTTTCAACTTGCGTGCAGCGTAATCGAGCAGGTGTTCGGTCTCGGCGGCAAAACCGACACTGAACGGGCGGTCGGGGCGGGTGGCGATGGTGGCCAGGATGTCCGGGTTACGCACCATCTGTAGCAACAAGCCGTCGCCGTTCGTAGGATCTTTCTTGAGTTTCTGTGGGGCGACGACTTCCGGACGGTAATCCGCGACCGCTGCCGAGGCGATGAACAGGTCGCAAGGGATCGCCGCTTCACACGCGGCCAGCATGTCGCGGGCGCTGACCACGTCGATGCGGTTGACGCGATCCGGAGTCGGCAGGTGCACGGGGCCGGTGATCAGGGTCACGCGGGCACCGGCCTCCACAGCGGCTTCGGCCAGGGCAAAGCCCATTTTTCCGGAGCTGTGGTTGGTGATGTAGCGCACCGGGTCGATGTTTTCCTGGGTCGGGCCGGCCGTAATCAGCACGTGTTTGCCGGTCAGTGCCTGACGCTGGAAGCAGTCGGCGGCGCACTGGGCCAGTTCAAGGGCTTCGAGCATGCGTCCCAGGCCGACGTCGCCGCAGGCCTGGCTGCCGGAGGCCGGGCCGAAAACCTTGATGTCGCGGCTTTCGAGGGTTTGCAGGTTGGCCTGGGTCGCCGGATCGCGCCACATCGCCTGGTTCATTGCCGGCGCGACGGCGACCACTGCGTCGGTGGCCAGCACCAGCGTGGTCAGCAGATCATCGGCAATGCCTTGGGCCAGGCGGGCGATCAGGTCCGCCGTGGCGGGGGCGATCAGCACCAGGTCGGCCCATTTGGCCAGTTCGATGTGGCCCATGGCCGCCTCGGCCGCCGGGTCCAGCAGGTCCAGGTGGACCGGGTGCCCGGACAGGGCCTGCATGGTCAGCGGGGTGATGAACTCTGCGCCGCCTCGGGTCATGACCACGCGCACTTCGGCGCCCTGATCGATCAGGCGGCGAACCAGGTCGGCGCTCTTGTAGGCAGCGATACCGCCGCCGACGCCCAGAACAATGCGTTTCCGATACAGCCGCTGCATAGGCCTGCCTTTCAATTCGTTGGTGACATACGTGGCGAAACCCCCTCCCCAGGGTGAATTCGCCCGCAAAAAAGATGGGCTACGATATCACAGCGACCGCTACGGAACAGCGGTGCCCACAGACAGGGAGGTGCTATGAGTATTCGCGATTGGCCGGCGGCGGAACGGCCGCGGGAGAGGTTGCTTGAGCGGGGCGCGGGAAGCCTTTCGGATGCCGAATTGCTGGCGATCTTTTTACGCACCGGCGTGGTGGGTAAAAGTGCAGTAGATCTGGCGCGACACCTGTTGAATCAGTTTGGCAGCCTGCGTTTGTTGCTTGAAGCCGATCAGGAAGCGTTCAGCAAGCAGTTGGGACTTGGGCCGGCGAAATTTGCGCAGTTGCAGGCTGCGCAAGAAATGAGCAGGCGTCATCTGGCCGAGCGTGCGCGCCATAAATCGGCACTGGAGAGTCCGCACGCGGTTCGCGAGTATCTGAAATCGATGCTGCGCCACGAGCCACACGAGGTGTTTGGTTGCCTGTTTCTCGATTCCAGGCATCAGGTACTGGCGTTCGAGACGCTGTTCCGCGGCTCCATCGACAACACCAGCGTTCATCCGCGAGAGGTGGTCAAGCGCGCCCTGGCCAACAACGCAGCGGCATTGATCCTCTGTCACAACCATCCTTCGGGCAACACCGACCCAAGTCAGTCCGACCGGGTGCTGACCAAGCGCCTGCAAAAGGCGCTGGAGTTGATTGACGTGCGGGTGCTCGACCATTTCATCATCGGTGATGGCGACCCGTTGTCGATGGCGGAGTATGGCTGGATGTGAATGATTCACTGTAGGAGCGAGCTCTGCTCGCGATGGCGGCCGGGGCACCGTTTTCATTCAAGCAGCCCTCGTCATCGTTGAAGTCCATCGCGAGCAGAGCTCGCTCCTACAGGGTTTCAGCCGTTTATTTCAGGGTCGCTTTGGAGTAATCCTGCCGGCCGAACGGGCTGACCGAATACCCCTCGACATCCTTGCGCGTCAGCGCGAAGGCCGTCGGGTGAGCCAGTGGTAGCCACAACGCCTGCTGCTGGATCTGCGCCTGGGCCTGTTCGTAGAGTTTGCTACGCACACCTTGCTCGCCAGTGGTCTTGCCGGCGCTGATCAGCTTGTCCAGGTCCTGATTGCAGTAGCGGGCGAAGTTGGTGCCGGACTTGACCGCCGCGCAGGAAAACTGCGGCGTGAGGAAGTTGTCCGGGTCACCGTTGTCACCGGCCCAGCCCATGAACAGCAAGTCGTGCTCACCGGCCTTGGCGCGGCGGATCAGTTCGCCCCATTCGATCACGCGGATTTCGGCCTGAATGCCGATTTCCGCGAGGTCAGACTGCAGCAGTTGGGCACCAAGGCTTGGATTGGGGTTAAGCAGGCTGCCGGAAGGGCGGGTCCAGATGGTGGTCTGGAAGCCGTCCTTGAGTCCGGCCTTGGCCATCAAGGCCTTGGCCTTGGCGATGTCGTGAGGGTAACCCGGCAGGCCTTTGGCGTAGCTCCAGGTGTTGGGCGGATACGGACCGTTGGCCGCCTCGGCAGTGTCTTCGAACACGGCTTTGACATAGTTGGCCTTGTCGAAGGCAAGGTTGATGGCCTGGCGGACTTCAGGCTTGTCCAGTGGCGGATGCTGACTGTTGATGCCGACGAATGCGGTCATGAACGCGTCAGTCTTTTCGACCTTCAGCGTCGGCTCTTTCAGCGCTTCCTGTACGTCCAGAGGCTTGGGCGACAGGGCGATCTGGCATTCGTTGCGGCGCAATTTCTGCAGGCGCACGTTGGCGTCCGGGGTGATGGCAAAGATCAGCGGATCTACAGAGGGTTTGCCGCCGAAGTAGTCGGGGTTGGCTTTGTAGCGAACCGATGCGTCCTTCTGGAAGCGAGTGAAAACGAACGGCCCTGTGCCGATCGGCTGGCTGTTGAGCTTCTCGGGTGTGCCGGTCTTCATCAGTTTGTCGGCGTATTCGGCCGAATAGATCGAGGCGAAACCCATGCTCAGGGTCGCCAGGAAGGTCGAATCCGGGTGGTCGAGGGTGAAGCGCACGGTCTGCGGATCGAGGGCGTCGATTTTCTTGATCAATGCAGGCAACTGCATCGATTGCGCATGCGGGAAGCCGCTCTGGGCGACTTTGTGCCACGCATTGGCCGGGTCGAGCATACGGTCGAAGCTGAAAATCACGTCTTCGGCGCTCAGGTCACGCGTCGGGGTGAAGTACTCGGTGCGATGGAATTTCACCTGCGGGTGCAACTTGAACACGTAGATCAGGCCATCGGGGCTGACTTCCCAGCTATCGGCGAGGCTGGCGACCACTTTGCCACTGGCCGTGTCAAAGTCCACCAGGCGATTCATCAACACATCGGCCGAGGCATTGGTGGTGGTCAGCGAGTTGTACTGCACCACGTCGAACCCTTCAGGGCTGGCCTCGGTGCAGACGCTCAGGGCGGCGGCAAATGCCTGTGGGCTCAGCAGAAGCGGGGCGAGCAACAGCGGTAGGGCAGCAAGGCGCATGGTCGGCTTCCTATACAGGTCGAAGGCCCATCTGCAAGTGCAGTCTGGAAAAGGCCTACCCTAGTGGGCTCTTTTGCAAATGACTATCCCCTTTTTCATTTTAAGGGGACTATAGGCGACTGATTTTGCTGTGCAGCGGTTGAGCAAACCCCTTGGATGGCTCGCTGAACGATTTTCTGCGACGAGCGGTCGCCATCGACGATAGCCTTTGTCCAAGGCGCTCGGAGCCAGAAAAACGGGGTTTTTGTGAATTCAACGCACACTGAATGTTGTTGCTCTCTAGTCTTTCTGGTATAAAGCAGCGCTCTTTTCTAGGGGCCCGGTTCCTTCACTGTAGGTGTAGCCGGTAAGACCTCTAAAGAAACGCGGCGCCTGGCGCCAAATGACTGAGAGATTAAGCGGCCAACCCATGCCGGGTTGGGCATGTGGTTTTAGAGGGCTGAGGCATGTCTAGAGTCTGTCAAGTTACCGGTAAGGGTCCGGTGACTGGGAATAACATTTCCCACGCAAACAACAAAACCCGTCGTCGTTTCCTGCCGAACCTGCAGCATCACCGCTTCTGGGTTGAAGAAGAGAAACGTTTTGTGCGTCTGCGCGTATCTGCCAAAGGCATGCGTATCATCGACAAGCGTGGCATCACTGTCGTGCTGGCCGAACTTCGCCGCGATGGCAAGGTTTAAGGGAGCTAATCATGCGTGAATTGATTCGTTTGATTTCGAGCGCCGGTACTGGTCACTTCTACACTACCGACAAGAACAAGCGTACTACTCCGGACAAAATCGAGATCAAGAAATATGATCCGGTTGTTCGCAAGCACGTGATCTACAAAGAAGGCAAAATCAAGTAATTGATTTTTCCCTCTTACGAAAAAGGCCCGTATCGCGAGATACGGGCCTTTTTTGTTGCCTGTGGGTTATGCAGTGCCTGTCAGGGCCCTTTCGCGAGCAAGCCCGCTCCCACACTTGATTGTCGCCGGACACAAATGTGGTGTTCACTGAAGCTCGAATGTGGGAGCGGGCTTGCTCGCGAAGGGGCCGGCCCTGACAACGCTAGTCTTCAAGCCTTCTGTTCAAACGCCACATAGATCTTGCGGCATGGCTCCAGCACTTCCCAGGTGCCACGAAAGCCTGCCGGGATCACGAAGCGATCACCCACACGCAGCGTCTTGGCGTTGCCGTCGAGGTCACGTATCACGGAAACCCCCTGCACGATTTCGCAGTATTCGTGCTCGGTGAAGTTTACCGTCCACTGGCCGACAGCCCCTTCCCACACGCCAGCGTTCAATTGGCCGCAAGGGCTGTTGTAGTGGTTGTACACCACTTGCTCTGGATCACCCTTCAGTACTTTGGTCGGATCCGGGCGATAGCGTTCGGCGGCGGTGGTGGCCTGGCTGAAGTCGACGATATTCTGGATGCTCATTGTTGTATTCCCCCGTCATTGCGTTGGTATTGCCAAAGTCTATGTTTATTAAAATGAACATCGCAAGGCCGTTTGCCGGTGTTATGTCAAATATATTGAAACTTCACCTGCCGCTGGTTTAGGGTGGTGGATGCCTTGGGCCGAAAAGCAGGCTGGCCGGGCAGAATTCCTGACAGCGCCCGCGAAGAACGCGGGTGTCGTATCAATAAGAGGAGGACACTCGCATGACCACCCTGACCCGTGCCGACTGGGAACAACGTGCCCGCGACCTGAAAATCGAAGGCCGCGCCTATATCAATGGCGAATACACCGACGCCGTTTCCGGCGAGACATTCGAGTGCATCAGCCCGGTCGATGGCCGTCTGCTCGGCAAGATTGCCAGTTGTGACGCCGCCGATGCCCAGCGCGCCGTGGAAAACGCTCGCGCCACGTTCAATTCCGGTGTCTGGTCGCGTCTGGCGCCGACCAAACGCAAGTCCACCATGATCCGTTTTGCCGGCCTGCTGAAACAGCACGCCGAAGAGCTGGCCCTGCTTGAAACCCTGGACATGGGCAAGCCGATCAGCGATTCCCTGTACATCGACGTTCCCGGCGCGGCGCAAGCCTTGAGCTGGAGCGGCGAAGCCATCGACAAGATCTACGACGAAGTGGCAGCCACTCCGCACGATCAGTTGGGTCTTGTGACCCGTGAGCCGGTGGGTGTTGTGGGCGCCATCGTGCCGTGGAACTTCCCGCTGATGATGGCGTGCTGGAAACTCGGTCCTGCGCTGTCCACCGGTAACTCGGTGATCCTCAAGCCGTCCGAAAAATCCCCGCTGACCGCCATTCGCATCGCCGAACTGGCTGTCGAAGCCGGCATCCCGAAAGGCGTGCTGAACGTGCTGCCGGGTTACGGTCACACCGTCGGCAAGGCCTTGGCCCTGCACAACGACGTCGACACCCTGGTATTCACCGGCTCGACCAAAATCGCCAAGCAATTGCTGATCTACTCCGGCGAGTCGAACATGAAGCGAGTCTGGCTCGAAGCCGGCGGCAAGAGCCCGAACATCGTGTTCGCCGATGCGCCGAATCTGCAGGATGCTGCCGAAGCCGCTGCTGGCGCCATCGCCTTCAACCAGGGCGAAGTCTGCACCGCCGGTTCGCGCCTGCTGGTGGAGCGTTCGATCAAGGATAAATTCCTGCCGCTGGTGATCGAGGCGCTGAAGGCCTGGAAGCCGGGCAATCCGCTGGATCCGGCGACCAATGTTGGCGCGCTGGTCGATACCCAGCAGATGAACACCGTACTGTCCTACATCGAGTCCGGTCATGCCGACGGCGCCAGGTTGGTGGCCGGTGGCAAGCGTACGCTCCAGGAAACTGGCGGCACTTACGTTGAACCGACGATTTTCGATGGTGTGAGCAATGCGATGAAAATCGCCCAGGAAGAAATCTTCGGCCCGGTACTGTCGGTTATCGAATTCGACAGCGCCGAAGAAGCCATCGCGATTGCTAACGACACACCGTACGGCCTGGCCGCTGCGGTCTGGACGGCCGACATTTCCAAGGCCCACCTCACCGCCCGCGCACTGCGTGCCGGTAGCGTGTGGGTCAACCAGTACGATGGCGGCGACATGACCGCTCCGTTCGGTGGCTTCAAGCAATCCGGCAACGGCCGCGACAAGTCCCTGCACGCGTTCGACAAATACACCGAGCTGAAGGCGACCTGGATCAAGTTGTAAGCCGTTAAGGGAGGTCTGTTGTAGAGCAGGCCTCCCGAACGACACAGATCCCTTGTGGGAGCGAGCTTGCTCGCGATAGCGGTGTAACAGTCGACTTCAATGTTGAATGTTGTTCCGTCATCGCGAGCAAGCTCGCTCCCACAATGTTTTGTGTTGTACATAAAAATATCCACAGGAGCGTGGAACATGCGTTGGGCGACTTATTTCGCCGTTTTGGCATCTGTCCTGAGTGTCGGCCTGGCCTTGGGTGTCAGCATGCCGCTGGTGTCGTTTCGCTTGGAAAGCTGGGGCTACGGCTCGTTTGCCATTGGCGTGATGGCCGCGATGCCAGCCATCGGCGTCCTGCTGGGGGCGAAAATCTCCAGCCATCTGGCGGCGCGATTCGGCACGGCCAATCTGATGCGCCTGTGCCTGTGGGCCGGGGCGGTTTCGATCGGTTTGCTGGCGCTGTTGCCGAGCTATCCGATCTGGTTGGTGCTGCGGCTGATGATCGGGGTGATCCTGACCCTTGTATTCATCATCGGTGAAAGCTGGATCAATCAACTGGTGGTCGAGCAATGGCGCGGGCGGCTGGTGGCGCTGTATGGCAGCAGCTACGCATTGAGTCAGCTGGCGGGGCCGGTGTTGTTGGGCTTCCTCGGTACCGAGCATGACTATGGCTTTTGGGTGGGCGTCGGTTTGCTGATGGGGGCTCCGTTCCTGTTGCTGGGCCGCAGTGGCGCGCCGAGCAGTGAAGCCAGCAGCGTGACCCTGCGTGATTTGCTTGAGTTTTGTCGTGGCCTGCCGGCGATTGCCTGGGCGGTGTCGCTGTTCGCTGCGTTCGAGGCGATGATTTTGACGCTGTTGCCGGTCTACTGCCTGCGCCAGGGCTTCACCACGGAGATCGCTCTGGCGATGGTCAGTACGGTGGTCGTCGGCGATGCGGTGCTGCAATTGCCGATTGGTGCGTTGGCCGATCGTTTGTCGCGGCGGGCGTTGTTTACCGGCTGCGCAGTCGTCTTGCTGGTGTCGAGCCTGGCGATTCCGATGCTGATCGACACACTGCTGATCTGGCCGCTGTGGGTCTTGTTTGGCGCCAGTGCCGGTGGCTTGTTCACCTTGTCACTGATCCTGATCGGTGAGCGTTATCGCGACGACGCACTGGTGCGGGCCAACGCGCATATTGCACAGCTGTGGGGGATTGGTTGCTTGGTCGGGCCGCTGCTGGCGGGTGCCGGCAGCCAGTGGATCAACGGCCATGCGTTGCCGTTGCTGATGGCAGTGGGGGCCTTGGGCGTGCTGATTGTGGTGTCGCGGCAAGGGGCGTTTGGCACCGCTCAGCCAGCCTGATGAGCATCGCAGGACTGTGGCGGTCGAGTCTTACAACATCGTCCCCAGCCAACCGAATTGCTCAGCCAGGCATTGAAGCGCCGCCGCCAACTCCGTTTGGCGGCGCAGATAGGCATATGTACGCTGATTCCCGAAAAAAGGTCAGTCGCTGAGCTGATCGTTTTCCGCCAGCAGTCTGATCGCTGTCGTACCGACCTTGCGTACTGCGTCTTCGATCTGCGGTGTTGGCTTGGCAGCGTAGTTCATGCGCAGGCAATTGCGGTACTTGCCCGAGGCGGAAAAAATACTGCCCACGGCAATCTGTACGCCCTGGTCGTGCAATGCACGATTCAGTTTCAGGGTGTCGAAACCTTCCGGTAATTCGACCCACAGCATGAAGCTACCCTGTGGGCGACTGGCGCGGGTGCCGGCCGGGAAGTAGCGGGTCACCCAATCAATCATCATGTCGCGATTGCGCTGGTATTGCGTACGCATCCGCCGCAAATGCGGTTCGAAGTGGCCACCTTTAAGGAATTCGGCGATGGCGATCTGCGGTTGTGGCGCGGTGGATCCGGTGCTGATGTATTTCATGTGCAGTACCCGTTCCAGATAGCGGCCGGGCGCGACCCAGCCGATGCGCAGGCCGGGTGCCAGGGTCTTGGAAAACGAACTGCACAACAGGACACGACCGTCCTCGTCGAAGGACTTGATCGTGCGCGGACGCGGGTAGGTGTAGGCGAGCTCGCCATACACATCGTCCTCGATGATCGCCACGTCATAGCGCTGCGCAAGCGTCAACAACGCGCGTTTGCGCGACTCCGGCATGATGTAGCCCAACGGGTTGTTGCAGTTGGGGGTCAACTGTATGACCTTGATCGGCCACTGTTCCAGGGCCAGTTCCAGCGCTTCGAGGCTGATGCCGGTCAGTGGATCGGTGGGGATTTCCAGGGCCTTCATGCCCAGGCCCTTGAGGGTCTGCATCGCGCCGTGAAAGCTCGGCGAGTCCACCGCGACAATGTCGCCGGGCTCGCAGATCGCGCGAATACTGGTGGACAGCGCTTCATGGCATCCAGTGGTCACCACCAGTTCGCTGGCACTCAACTGGCAGCCGGAATCGAGCATCAGACGAGCGATCTGTTCGCGCAGTTCAAGGTTGCCGTGGATGTTGTCGTAATACAGGCCGGGCATGTCCTGCCGACGGCTGATTCGCGCCAGGTCACGCAGCAGCGGTTTCATGGTCGCACTGGTGATGTCCGGCATGCCGCGACCCAGTTGCACCACGTCTTTGCGTGGAACGGCGCGAATCAACTCCAGCACTTGATCCCATTGGGAAATGTCCACCGGCCGTTGGGCCGGGCGGCCGACTGCCGGCAAATCCGGCAGTTCGCGGCTGGCCGGGACGAAGTACCCCGACTTGGGCCGAGGCATGGCCAGCCCGCTGTCCTCCAGCACCCGATAGGCCTGCTGCACTGTGCTCAGGCTGACGCCGTGCTCGACGCTCAGCGCCCGAACCGAAGGCAGCCGGTCACCGGGGCGATAGAAGCCCTGTTCGATACGTGTGCCGAGCAATTCGGCGAGGTTGACGTAAAGGGTCATGGTGCAGCCTCGATAAGGGTGATTCGGTTAACCAGTACAGATCGGGCGAAAAATCGGGATTCAGTGGCGGAATCGGCAAAACTGTATGGAATTAATACAGTTGTTTTGAATCTGTAATGCTCTTGCGCGCCCACGCATCATGGAACCTCTGGCTACCCAAGTAAACAGGAGCATCCAAGATGAACGGTTTGAGCGATGTGCGGCTGACGTTACACAGTCAGGAGCTGGCGACCGGGCAGAACAACGGCACGCGGGAGGGGGGCATGGGCAATGCGTCGTCCGGCCTGAATCGCTGGGACCGGTTCTGGCGTCGCCTGCACACGCGCAAGGCGTTGCTGGCCCTGACGGCTGACCAGCTCAAGGACATCGGGCTGACGCGGGAGCAGGCGCGGGAGGAGGGGCTGAAGCCTTTCTGGCGGATCTGAGTTTTGCGGTGTTCTTCAGGGCCTCATCGCGAGCAAGCTCGCTCCCACAAGGAACGGTGGTGAACACAAATTTTGTGAACACTGCCAAACACTGTGGGAGCGAGCTTGCTCGCGATGGCGTCGGTACAGGCCCAGCTAAACCTTCAGACCAACTCTTTAAACCGATGCCACAACATCCCCAATGCCAGCAACGGCGAACGCAAATGCTTGCCACCCGGGAATGTGATGTGCGGCACCTTGGCAAACAGATCGAAGCCGCCGCTGTGCTGGCCGCTGATAGCTTCGGCCAACAGCTTGCCGGCCAGGTGCGTGGCGTTCACGCCATGACCGGAATAGGCCTGGGCGTAATACACATTCGGCTGGTCCTTGAGTCGCCCGATCTGCGGCAGGCGGTTGGCGCCGATACCGATCATGCCGCCCCATTGGTAATCGATCTTCACTGCACTCAGTTGCGGGAAGACCTCCAGCATTTTCGGACGCATGTACGCAGCGATGTCTTTCGGGTCGCGGCCGGAGTAATGGCAGGCACCACCAAACAGCAGGCGCCGGTCCGCCGAGAGCCGGTAGTAGTCCAGCGCCACGCGCTGGTCACAGACCGCCATGTTCTGCGGCAGAAGGGCGTGGGCCCGTTCTTCGCTCAATGGTTCGGTGGCGATGATGTAGCTGCCGGCGGGCAGGACTTTGCCGCTGAGTTCCGGGTTGAGGTCATTGAGGTAGGCATTGCAACCCAGTACCAGGGTCTTGGCGCGCACCGAGCCCTCGGCGGCATGGACCTTTACCTCTGGGCCATAGTCGATGCGGGTCACGGCCGAGTGCTCGAACAACTGGACCCCCAGTCGTTGTGCCGCGGATGCTTCGCCCAAGGCCAGGTTCAGTGGATGCAGGTGCCCCGAGCCCATGTCGATCAGGCCGCCGACGTAACGCGTAGAGCCGACCACGGTGTGCATCTCGTTGGCTTGCAGCAAACGGGTCTCGTAGCGATAACCGAGGCTGCGCAGTTCTTCGGCATCCTCGGCGAAACCTTCCAGGTCTCGGGGTTTGTTGGCGAGGTCGCAGTAACCCCAGGTCAGGTCACAGGGGATCTGGAAGTGCTCGACCCGTTGCCGGACGATTTCCACGGCTTCCAGGCCCATGAGTTTCATTTGCCGAACACCTTCGACACCGATGACGTTGGTGAACTGATCGAGGCCGTGGCCGACGCCGCGAATCAGTTGCCCGCCATTTCGACCACTGGCGCCCCAGCCGATTCTATGGGCTTCAAGCAACACTACACTGAGGCCGCGTTCGGCCAGCTCAAGCGCCGTGTTCAACCCCGAAAACCCACCGCCCACCACACAGACATCGGTCAGCACTTCGCCTTTGAGCGCCGGAAGTTCAGGCTGCGGCAGACTGCTGGCGGCGTAGTAGGACGCGGTGTGGTTCATTGCAGGCTGTTGAGCACGGGCATTCATGTGTGTGTTCCTGATGCTTGCGCTTAGAAAACTTGACGGAGCATAAGCCGGACCTTCCCGGACGGGCAACATTGGTCGGCTGGTGCTGTCTGGATCGGGGCTTTTGCGTCAGAATCGCGCTCTATTCCGCTATTGGTCACCGCTGCAATGAGCTGCAACAGTCAGACAATCCGCACATTGCGACAGCAGATTCCCTCGTTCGAGTGCGTTCCCGGCTGCCATGACTGCTGCGGGCCGGTGACCACCTCGCCGGAAGAAATGTCACGCCTGCCGCGCAAGACCCGCGCCGAGCAGGATGCCGCCATGGAAGAACTCAACTGTGTGCACCTGGGGCCCAATGGTTGCACGGTGTATGACGAACGGCCGCTGATCTGCCGGTTGTTCGGCACCACCAAGACCCTGCCGTGCCCCAATGGGCGGGGGCCAGTGGAATTGATTCATCCGCGGGTGGAGAAGCAGGTGTTCGAGTACATGGCCAGTACCCGGCAGGTGTTGGTTTAAAACAGCGAGTCTTCAGGTGGACCGAGTTGCCTCAATCGCGAGCAAGCTCGCTCCCACAGGTATTTGAGTCTGCCTGAATTTTGTGTTCAAAACCGGTTCATTGTGGGAGATTCTATGTTGCAGGGGAACCCTGCAACTTCAAATTCGGCTGGTATTCGCTCTGGTTTTTCATGAGGGCGAATGCCACTCGGCAAAGCTTGCGGGCAAGAATGACCAAGGCCTGAGTTCTGGC